>JAUXHA010000146.1 GCA_030621845.1 Spongiibacteraceae bacterium | reverse complement strand
GGGTTACACAGCCCATGATAACGTCATCGACATAGGAGGTGTCCAGGTCATGACGTGACTGGATTTCTCGTAGCAAGCCGGCACCCAGTTCGATGGGTTTGACTTCATTCAGGGTGCCCCCTGACTTTCCCTTACTGCGGGGAGTTCGAACTGCTTCATATATATAGGCGGTATTGCTCATTGAATGCACCGTGTTAGCGATTGAATTTGTGGCCGAATCATGCGCTCAAGTGGGGCGTTAGGCAATGATTTCCGCTATGAAAATTATTGATATTTAGTTACACTCTTATACTATGAGTTCATCAACCGTTGCCGCCGTTTTTGTCATTAACCTGCTCCAGGGAGCCAGGGAACGGGGTTATAACCTCAAGCAGCTATTGCGGGATAACGGAATTTCGCCGCATATTTTGCAGCAACCGAAAGCGCGCGTTACCTTTCTGCAACTGGCGCGACTGGGGCAGGCGCTTATTCAGCTAATGGATGATGAATACTGCGGTTTGCTGGATAAGCCCCAGCGTCAAAACACCTTCAAAATGGCCAGCTATGCAGCGATTCATGCCGAAGACGTCGGTGAGGCGCTGACATTATTAATGGAGTTTTCTAACTTATTTGAGAATAGTTTGCAGTATTCTATACTCTCTGACCGGGGCGTTACGGTTTGTCGTTTAACTCGTCGACCGCATAGCCGAATAAAAAGCAGTTATGTGATCGAGTCTATTTTATTGACCTTGCATCGCACGCTGTGCTGGCTGGCTAACGCACAGATTCCATTACTGGGCGTCGACCTGGATTATCCTGTACCGTCCTATCAAAATGAATATCGCTATCTCTTTTACGGGGCACAGGTGTCGTTTGGGCAGCAATATAGTGCATTGATATTTAGTGACAGTGATTTGCGGCTGAAAAATGTACGTGGCTTTGCTGAATTGAAACATTTTCTCAGCCAGCCCTCGCTTACATTGCTGTCGCAAGCGGTCGATCCAGCCCAGCTTTCACCGCAGCTGCGGGCGTGGCTTGGACGGCAGCTCACGGAGCATTGTTATGCTCCCGGTATCGACGAAGCGGCGGCCCAGTTTCACTTACATCCGCAGACATTGCGCCGTCATTTGAAGAAGGAGGGGACCAGCTATAAATTGTTGAAAATGGAAATTCGGCGTGATATGGCGATTAAGTTGGTGACGGATAAAGATGCCAGTGTTGAAACAATTGCTTATCGCCTGGGTTTTTCCGAGCCACCCGCATTTATCCGGGCATTCACCAGTTGGACGGGACTAACGCCTTTGGCTTATCAAAAACTCAGCTTGTAGTCACTGCTATCCCGCAATTGAGGTGGACGAACTGCCCCGGGTATTTATTTCCGGGGCAGGCCGTAAATACATCCATGTAGACTCGTCTTCAGCATTCATGCTGAAGACGGCCCCTGAAATAAATACCCGGACCCGCTCGTAGCATCAGGCCCATCATACTGGGCAAATACACGATAAAAACAGTCCGCTGTCGAAGTACATACTTGGCAGACCCCTTACTCGTTGCTTTTTATCCCGAATTTTCCAGATACTCATCGATTCCCGTGCCTGTGTCACCGCTTTCGGGTAGCGTGAAAGTAGAAAAGTTTTCGTAAATGGTGACATTCTCTCCCTGTTCACCTGGCGGAAGGACAATGTTGGAGAAGAGTTTGGAGGTCATGGTGAAGGTCTTGCCATGTTCATCCGTCACCTCGTAAACCGCGCTGACAGGTTGATCCTGGTCATTGCGGTCGCTGGAAAGTACCTTGACCTGAGTGATGGTGGTATTGCCACTGGCAGCAGAAATAAAACCGCGACTAATGGGGTCGATGCCATCGATGCGTACTTGCATGATATTAATGGTTTGGTCTGCAAACTGTGCTGCAATCCAGTTCCAGCCGGCAATGTTCATCTCATTGCGGTAGCCCCAGGAGTGATCGCGGTGACCGAAGCAGGAAATATTTCGTGTCGCGCCGTCCTTGGTGAGCGTGCCGTTTACCGTTAAGGCTTGTTCGTAGTGGTGTACGGCCAGGCTCTTTTTGTCACCTTGGGGGTCTTTCTTCCGCTTGGGTGCATAATCGAACACCTCAAACCGGGCAAGAAAATTGAGATCAACCGAGTGGCTTGGGCCGTTGAATCTCAGCCGAAATTTTTTGTGGGGTTCAATAAATTCCAGGTGCAGCTTGCCATCGTTCAGCTCGGTGAAATCTTCGCCGAGGGGCAGGTACTCCACATACTTAAAGATTTCACCATCAATCACGTGGATGGCGCTGAAGCGCCCCCGTTTGTTGTGGCGCTCCAGTGATATATGGTTGAAGCCCCAGGCATTGTTTTCCTTATCAATAAAATTGAAGTACCAGTTTTCCTTCCAGGGCATGGGGTCGTCGCGAGGGTAATCCTGGTGGATGTATTCGTCTTCGTTAGGAATCGTTGTCATAGTCTTTAGTCTTCTTTGTCCAGCTGGGAAATTTTGTCGAATCGATGTTGGCTAACCAGTAGCATATTGCGAAACAGATTTTTGCCGAGCTGCATGAATACCGTGTGCTCAACTTTTTGCGCATCGACGATTTCCGCGCGATGGCTGTTGAGCAGATCGAGTGCGGCACTGACGATAATTTCCAGCCGATCTCTTTGTTGCCGTAATTGTTCACCGCTCATGGCGGTGGCATCAATGGTTTCGGTATTGGCCTGGAATTCATCGGGTATGTCTATGGCAGCGGCGGTGAAGGTTTCTATCAGGGTGGTGAGCATTTGCTGGCTGACTTGAATGTCCTCAACAATCAGCTCGTGTTTATGATCAAACCGCCCACTTATTTGCTTGAGGATTTCAACGACGGCGAATAGCTGCCCTTTGGCGAGGGTCGACTCGACCTCGGGAGCGATAACATTTTCCAGGGTGTGATTGAGCCCCTCGATAATCCGGATAAAAGGCATATCTAGCATGACGATAATCTCTCATTCAAGTGCTGGGCAAGGGCGGCATAAGCCAGGTCGAGAATGCTGCCAAAGGCGGCGGGCTTGAGGTCTTCGGTTTTGTTTTGGGCGAAGGCGTTGGCAGCTGTCGCCATAATGCCAACGGCTTTGAGATCGAGCAGCAGCTGAAAATAATTGAGTTTATCGCGGTCGACGCTTATCCCCGATCGCTGTTCATACTTGCTCAGGAAATCCTCTTCGGAAAGCAGGTGGCAGACCCAGTCGGTGGGTGCTGGAGAGCGCCAGAGTGCCCCCAGCACATAAACCAGGTCTTCGTGAGGGTCGCCGAGATGGGTCATTTCCCAATCCAGGATAGAGGTGATGTGGCTGTGCTGGTAAATAAAGTTACCGGTGCGGTAATCACCATGTACCAGTCGCACCTGGTCGGTTTCGGGGGCGTTAGTCCTGAGCCAGTTGACGGCCAGGGTTACCAATGGCTTGGCGCGCACTCCCGCGCGTTCGATGACATCGGACCAGTAATCGATTTGCTGCAGTGCTGAATTTTTCCCCGGCCCGGGATCGCCTAGAAAGTCCAGTCCCAATGATTTCCAGTCACTCTGGTGAATATGCACCAGATTGTCGATGAAGTCTTCCGCCAGGCTGGCTCGCTCGTCATCATCGGCGATCAGGCGATAGTCAGGATCTGAATTTTGAGTGACGAAATGGACATCACCGGGGACTTTTTCCATAACGTAAAAAGGCCGTTCTAAAACGGCGGGGTCGGCTTCATACCAAAAAGTTTCTGGAACAATCACTTTGCTGGCTTGCAGTGCGCTTAGGATCCGGTATTCGATGGATACGTCATAGGGCTCAAGCAGGCCGCTCACTGGCTGTCGGCGCAAAATGATGGCCTGTTCAATTTTATTGCCGCCCTTGGTGTATTCCACATCCAGGCTGAAGGTTTCCATCGACCAGCCTTCAGTGTTTTGCCACTCTTTACTAATGCTCAGTTCGCTGCCGCCAAGCTTTTCAGCCAGATAGGAAGCCAGCCGGGAGTTGTCCGCCAATGCCATGATGAATATCCGCTTAGATTATTTGTTGATGTGGCATTTTAAGAGTCGCCACGACTTTTTCAATAAGGCCGGGATGATAACCATTAGAATATTAATAGTCAATGCGATTGACTATTAATGCTTATTTGGACAGAATAGCGAGTGATCATTTAGCGGAGAGGATTTATGCTTGATACGATGCGGGAGCTGTTGCTGCCCTGGTACATGGAAATAAAATTTGTACACTTACTGTTTGTCATGATGTGGGGTATGAGTACGGCGGTTGCCTATCGCTACTATGTTAGTGTCGCTTTTTTACAGTGGCAGCAAGAGCCGGAAAACCCCGATAGAATTGCACTGAGAAACTGGACCATGGATCAGTTTGATAAGGGGGTGATTCTTGAGCATATTGCTTTTCCGATAATTCTTGTGACGGGTCCAATACTCTATTGGTTGGGGGGCTGGAGTGTTATGGAGGCGCAGTGGCTGGCCATTAAACTGTCTATTGTCTTCTTTATCTTTGTTCCCGTTGAAATAATCGATTACTGGATTTCACACTTTGGCGGGCGTAAATCACTGCATTTGCTTCGCGGTGATGAGGATAAATATGAACAGGCGCTGTTGTGGCAATGGCGCTTCTTTCGATGGACTACGCCGCTGGTATTACTGTTTATTCCGGCAATGATTTTCTTTGCCGTGGTGAAGCCGAGCTTGTAAACCTAAGGTAAGAAAGGGAGCGTATTAACCTTGAATAGCGAAGAAAAGAATCTGGCGCAGTTGTTGATAGAAGGTTTCTATTGGGTTGACGCGGCGCTTCAGAAAACCTTGTCCGAGCGGGGGCTGGTTTCCGTAAGCCGGGCACAGTCGATGTTTTTTGTGCAAATTGGTGCGGGTAAAAGCAGCCCTGTGGAAATTGCCAGGGCGCTGGGTATCAGCAAACAGGCCGTTCATAAAACCATTGCTGATTTGGTCGTGGCTGGTTTGGTCGAATTACTGCCAGATCCCCGTGATGGCCGCGCCAAGAGAGCGGTTGCCACGGGTGAGGGTATTGCACTGGGTCTTGCGGCAAAAACTATTCTGGAGGAGGTTGAGCAGAATCTGGCCGCTCATATTGGCATAAGAGAACTTACTCAATTACGCAAAATTCTCTCGATGGATTGGGGTGAGTCAGTGTAGAGTGTCTTTACAGTGTAGCGGTGGCCTTATGAATAATAAAAAAACAAATTCC
>JAUXHA010000151.1 GCA_030621845.1 Spongiibacteraceae bacterium | reverse complement strand
CGACTTTTCATGTCGGTGCGCCACAGCCACAGGTATCACTACTGCTTCATTCAACCCTGCAGCAGGAAGGAACCGGTGTCCGGGAAGACTGGTTGCGAGTGATCAGTTACCTGGAGTTGAGCTGGGATGATATTCACCTTCCCCCGGATCAGCTCGGGGCCGCTTGCGAAATTTATGCCTGCGCGGTAGAGCGTGCAGAGCTGGTGCTGATCGACGAGCTGCGCAGCCGTTACCTGCTGCCCTGGTGCCAGGTGGCCGGCGCAAGTTTAGCAAAGAGTGGCTCGGTATTGCTGCCACTGGTGGAGCAATTCCGGCAGGATTTACAGGCCGTCACCCCGCAATCTCACTGAAGAAGGCTGATAGGCAATAACAAGCGGTAGAGACGCTTGTTATTGCTGGTGGCAGTGATAGCCGCATGAAGCTTGGACCGGCCATTCGGGTTTCAACTAACGTCAGCGCCTTTAAATCGACCCCAGCGTTAATATAAATTATTGAAAGCTATAGTATGTTTCAGTTTTTCAGCCTATTGCGGCTCGATACAAAAACGCCCGGTGTCATGCCGGGCGTGTGTTACTCCGTAGTACTAGCAGGGAGTCTGCCGGGGCTTAGTCAACCCAAACAGCACTGGTGATAATAACCTCATCAGCCGGTACATCCTGGTGTCCGCCCGACATGGTGGTACTTACCGCTTTAATTTTGTTGACGACATCCATGCCCTCGGTCACTTTACCAAAGACCGCATAGCCCCAGCCCTGGCTATCCTTGCCGCTGTGATTGAGGAAATCATTGTCTTTAACATTGATAAAAAACTGGGCACTGGCAGAGTGCGGGTCGTTGGTACGAGCCATGGCCAGGGTACCTTCAATATTTTTCAAGCCATTATCGGCTTCGTTTTCGATGTTGGGGCGGGTCTCTTTTTGCTTCATGTCAGAATCGAAGCCGCCGCCCTGTACCATAAAGTTTTCAATAACGCGGTGAAAAATAGTGCCATCATAGAAGCCGTCTTTGACATATTGAGCAAAGTTTTCGGCCGTTTTAGGGGCTTTGTCGAAATCCAGTTCAACCGTGATGTCACCATAATTCGTTTTAAGAATAACCATTAGAGTCTCTATCCTGTTAAATCACAAAGACGCTATAATACGGCTTTTGGGACGCGGGAGGAACCTCTATCAATGAGCTTTTCTCCGAATCAAAGTCGTCACCGGTAATTTACGCCAGCAATGCTGGTTGAATGGAACAGCCTTAACCATGAGTAATACAGAAGCGCTCAAAGCAGCTAATTTTATTGAGACGATTATCAAGCAGGACTTAGCCGATGGTCGAATTGACAAGGTGGTAACCCGTTTTCCCCCCGAACCCAATGGCTATTTACATGTGGGCCATGCCAAATCCATTTGCCTTAATTTTGGCCTGGCCGACAGCTTTGGCGGTGAATGTCATTTGCGCTTCGACGATACGAATCCCAGCAAAGAAGAGCAGGAATATGTCGATGCCATTAAGGAAGATGTTAATTGGCTGGGTTACCAGTGGTCTGGCGAGGTGCGCTATGCCTCGGATTATTTTGAGCAATTTCACCTCTGGGCACTGGAGTTGATTAATGCGGGAAGAGCCTATGTCTGTGAGTTGAGTGCAGAGCAGGCCAGTGAATACCGTGGTTGGGCTACCAAACCGGGTAAGGACAGCCCCTATCGCGCACGCCCTGTTGAGGAGAATCTTGCCCGCTTCGAGCAAATGCGTGCCGGTGAACTGGATGAAGGCGCCTGTGTATTGCGGGCGAAGATTGATATGGCCTCACCGAATATGAATCTCCGCGATCCCATTCTGTACCGAATCCGTAAACAGACGCATCACCAGACCGGTGATAAATGGTGTATTTATCCCTCCTATGATTTTTCCCATGGCCAGGAAGATGCCATTGAAGGAGTGACTCACTCGGTTTGCACGCTGGAGTTCGCCGACCACCGCCCGCTCTATGAGTGGTTTCTTGAGGCGTTGTCGGTGCCGTCAACACCCCGGCAATATGAATTTGGTCGCCTGAATATCAATTACACCGTGACCAGCAAGCGCAAACTTAAGCAGTTGGTGGATGAGAACAAGGTTACTGGCTGGGATGACCCCAGGATGCCGACCATTTCGGGTATGCGTCGACGCGGTTACAGTGCCCGGGCGCTGCGTAATTTTTGCCAGAGCCTGGCGGTGGCAAAAACCGATGGCATTGTCGATATGGCGCAACTGGAGTTTTTTATTCGCGATGAGTTGAATAAAACTGCGCCTCGAGCCATGGCCGTTTTAAAACCGTTAAAGGTGGTGATTACTAATTACCCGGAAGATAAGCTGGAGCAGTTGTCTGTGCCTGCACACCCTGAGCTGGACCTGGGCGAGCGGGTGCTGCCTTTTACCCGGGAACTGTATATTGATCAGGACGATTTTAAGCAAGAGTACAGTAAAAAGTTCAAGAAGAAATTCTCACCGGGTAAGCGTATTCGTTTACGCAATGCCTATGTGATTGAGGCGGATGACTATCTTAAAAATGAACAGGGCGAAGTGGTTCAGGTCAATGCCCGCTTAATCGAAAATACCCTGGGGGAAAATCCGCCAGATGGTGTTAACCCCAAGGGCGTGGTGCACTGGGTGTCGGCGAGTCACGGTAAACAGGCAACTATCCGTGTGTATGACCGCTTGTTTATAGATGAAGCGCCCGCCCGGGGTGACGGGGATTTTATGCAGCACCTTAATCCTGAGTCCTGCACGGTGTTGGATAATTGCTGGATTGAACCGGGTTTGGCCGCCAGCGCCGCAGAAACCCGTTACCAGTTTGAGCGGGAAGGTTACTTTGTTGCCGACCGGTATGATTACAGCCCCGATAAGCCTGTTTTTAACATGACGATTGGTTTAAGGGATAACTGGTCCAATTGAATCGATAACCGTTAGCAATGAGAGATCAGATTTAATGAGTTTGCGAATCCATAATTCGATGAGTGGGGAAAAAGAACTTTTCACCCCGCTCAACCCCCTCAGTATTAGCATGTATGTCTGTGGGCCTACTGTCTACAATCGTGTTCATATCGGTAACGCGCGTCCGGTAGTGGTCTTCGACACACTGTTTCGCCTGCTGCAGACGATTTACCCCAAGGTAGTGTATGCGCGTAATATTACCGATATCGATGACAAGATAATGAACGCCGCGAAGCAGGGGGGCGAAACCATTACTGCGTTGTCACGGCGCTTTGCGCAGGCGTATTTCGATGACATGGCCGCACTCAATAATCTTCAACCCACGCTCACCCCTTATGCGACAGACCATATCGCTGAAATGATTGCAATGGTGCAGGGCTTGATCGATAAAAACCATGCCTATGAGGCTGAGGGGCATGTTTTATTCGAGGTTAAGACATTAGCGAATTATGGCCGCCTGGCAAAACGCTCATTGGATGACATGTTAGCCGGTGCCCGTGTGGAAGTGGCGGCGTATAAAAAATATGCCGGTGATTTTGTGCTGTGGAAGCCGTCATCCACAGACGAGCCGGGTTGGGATAGCCCCTGGGGAAGAGGGCGTCCAGGCTGGCACCTGGAATGCTCGGCGATGATTGAAAAACACCTTGGTGAAACCATTGATATCCACGGCGGCGGTATCGATTTGCAGTTCCCTCACCATGAAAATGAAATTGCCCAGAGGTGCTGCGCCCATGATGGCAAGGAGTTTGTTCGCTACTGGATGCACAATGCCTATGTCAATATTGACGGTGAGAAGATGTCCAAGTCGCTGGGCAACTTTCGCATGGTGAATGATTTGCTCGAGCAGTATCCGGGTGAGGTTTTACGTTTTGCGCTGTTGTCTGCCCACTATCGATCCGCCCTGAATTTTAGTGCCGATGTTTTGGATGCCGCACAGAAGACACTGGATAATCTTTATGAATCCCTGCGCAGCGTTGAAGCAGTTGCAGTAGATCCCGCTATTGCCATTGAAGAAACGACGGTTTACCAGGCGTTGCTGGATGACTTAAATACACCGATTGCGATCCGTGAGTTGCATGTTCTTGCCAAGGCGATGAAATCAGCACCGAAGGATGAACAAGCCAGGTTGAAATCGACGCTGTTGAAAACGGCTGCATTAATGGGCTTGTTGCAGCAACGTCCGGATGACTGGTTTTATGTTGAGGTGGCTGAAGGTGAGCTTTCGGATCAGCAGGTCGATGATAAGGTGGCTGCTATGGTGGGGGCTAGGAAGGATAAGGATTATGCCTTGGCAGATAGTATTCGTGATGAGTTGACGGGGTTGGGGATTAGTTTGACCAGGGATGGGTGGAAGCGGGGGGGGTGATTCGCACTGGCAGGGGGTTCAGCTTGTGGCCGGTAGCAAGTTTGTAAGGCTTTCTGGCGGCTGCGGAACTCGCTTCGCTCAGACAGTCCTCGCGCAAAAACGCCAGAAAACCTTACAAACTTAAACGCTCCCTGAATGGCCTCAAGCTGAACCCCCTGCCAGTGCTGGCTCTGTGCGGTGGGTTTGTGGTGGGGGTTTATACAGTGTATGTGCGGGAGGGTAAAATTACGTTTTTCTTGTCATGCTGGCTGTTAACAAGGCAGCTATCATAAATGTTCTTTGAAATTAATGGCTTGCATGCATGGTACAGGCAGTGTGAACGCACGACATCACAAGCCCGTTCTCTGTTATGTGGGAATAGCCGGATAACACGGAATGAGTCGTTTATTTTGTAGCTATCCATGAGACAAGTATTTATGATTGGAATTCAAAGGCTTAACAAATGAATAATAAAACCCAAAGGGACATTGAAAAGCCTATTCCGCTTTTGCCCCGATTTGGCCACATCAAAAGAACGTTCTGCCCTACGGCACATGAAAAGAACGTTCCGTATACTAATAGTTAAGCGAATAATTATGAATTCCAAAGACTTTGCAGAGTGCTGGAAGAAAGAAAGGGACTATTTGCTAGAATTGTATACTTCCGGCAACGAGAAAACGGCCGTCTCTGATTTA
>JAUXHA010000102.1 GCA_030621845.1 Spongiibacteraceae bacterium | reverse complement strand
TGCCGGTATTTGTCCATGTCCGCCGCGGCCCGGCCGGCGACCCTTCTGGTCTGCAGGAAATACTGGTCGAGGCGAAGCGGACCGCTACCTCGGTTCACATCTGTCACATCACCCACAATGCGATAAACAACCTGGAGTTTTTCCTGGCCGAGATCCGCCAGGCCAGAGCGGACGGCGTGGACGTAACGACTGAAATATTTCCCTATAACGCCGGCTCAGTGTACATCTCCGCTGCCGTTTTCCAGCGAAACTGGCGCGAGGTCTTCGCTGCCGACTACAGTGACATTGAATGGGCAGCTACGGGCGAGCGTCTGACCGAAGAAAGTTTCATGGATTACCAACGTAGCCAACCACTGGGCCAGATACATAACCACTATGTCGAAGAGGTGTGGACACGCCGGGCCATAACCGAGCCAGGTATGATAGTGGTGAGCGACCTATTACCCATGGAGAGTCTGGATCTCAATGTTGCGCCACATAACAATTCCTTTTCCAAGGTTTTGGCGCGCTACGTACGTGAAGAGAAACTATTGGATCTGGCTACTGCGCTGGCCAAGATGACTCTATTGCCGGCCAGACGCGTAGAGGCCGTCGCGCCGTCCTTCAAACGCAAGGGGCGAATACAGGTAGGGGCGGATGCTGATATTACCGTATTTGACGCAGATGCGATTCTTGATAAAGCCACCTATGCCAATCCCTACCAAGCGGCAGAAGGTATCAGCTATGTGCTGGTCAACGGCGTCCCCGTGCTAAGGGACGGAAAACTGGTGGCGAGTGTATACCCAGGGGAAAGATTGACAGCGCCTAAAAAACAGGACTAACAGGGGTGAGAATTCTGGGGACAGTTTACTTAATTGAGGCGCCTTGCCGCCGGCAATTTGCCAGCACCCCCAATACGTTGGCCTTCGGCAAACCTTGTTTGGAAACCAAAATAACGGCCGCTGCGTAACTCGACCAAATTTATACACAAATTTCGGGACTCAAACAGTACTCGCTCTCTGCCGTTATTTTGGCGCCCAAACAAGGCAACTTCCAGGGGGAAGGTAAGATCAAAAGCGGGGGCTGCCGGGTGTAGCCTTGATCCAGTACCAAGCTGATCGCGTCCAGCTTGAATTCCTTCGGGTATTTCTTTCTTGCGTTCATTTCATAACCTCCAGTTGTGGGTATTATCCCTTAATTGGACTGTGCAGATATATTAGACCACCTCAATCCAGACGATTTTCTGAGGTGGTTACTGCTTTTGTATTGGAGGCCGGTAACCGAAGCTGGCGTTATCACCCCAGGCAATCAGATCAACTCCAGAGAGATCGTGATACTCATCGATGCAGGCAAAGTTATGGTTCTATTCCTGTAGCCCATCGTGCCAGGATTCCTGCCAAAACAACCCGGCCCGACAACGTTAAACAGCAGCAGCGCGAGCCCAGACGATATTCTTGTATCATGTGCGATTGCGAATGGGTGCATCGTTTTACCGGCCCATTAAAGTGTCCTGGCTGTGAGACGCATCTTTATGCGCGTGAGCGCTGCCCGAACCATCTTCCCGCTAGCAGAGAATATTCTGCTAAAACGTTTCCGCGGAAACACTCACTCCTCCCGCCAACTATCAACCGCCGGACAAGCGCAAAACAAATTCCTATCCCCATACACATTATCAATGCGCGCCACCGGCGGCCAGTATTTGTTATTCGTGCCCATAGGGAAGGCGGCTTGCTCGCGGGGGTAGGGGTGTGACCAATCGGCGGTGGTTGTTTCCATTGCGGTATGCGGGGCGTTTTTTAATGGATTGTCGAGTTCGTCCAGTTCGCCGGTTTCGACCTGGGCGATTTCCTTGCGGATAGCGACCATGGCCGCAATAAATCGATTCAGTTCGGTCAGTGGTTCGCTTTCGGTGGGCTCGATCATCAGTGTACCGGGAACCGGGAAGGACATGGTGGGGGCGTGGAAGCCATAGTCCATCAGTCGCTTGGCGACGTCTTCTTCGGTAATGCCGCTGCTCTCTTTTAGCGGGCGCATATCAATAATGCACTCGTGGGCGACACGGCCGTTGCGACCGGTATACAGCACCGGGTAGTGTTCACCGAGTTTTTTGGCGAGGTAATTGGCACTGAGTATTGCTACCTGGGTGGCTTTCTTTAAGCCGGGCTCACCCATCATGGCGATATACATCCAGGAGATCGGCAGAATTGCAGCGCTGCCCCAGGTGGCGGAGGAGACGGTATCGTTGTTGATATCCAGCCCGCTGATTGGCTGTGCCGGGTTGTTGGGTAGGAAGGGTGCTAAGTGCTTACCGACACCGATCGGACCCATGCCGGGGCCGCCACCACCGTGGGGAATACAAAAGGTCTTGTGCAAGTTGATATGGGAAACGTCCGCGCCAAACTTACCGGGGGCGGCAATGCCGACCAGGGCATTTAAATTAGCGCCATCGAGATAAACCTGGCCGCCGTGTTGATGTATCAACGCGCAAATATCAGTAATGGATTCTTCAAATACACCGTGGGTAGACGGGTAGGTAATCATCAGCGCGGCGAGTTGCTCGGAGTAAAGTTCGGCTTTGGTGCGCAGGTCGTTCATGTCGACGTTGCCGTGTTCATCGCACTCGGTAATCACCACTTTCATCCCCGCCATGGCGGCAGAGGCGGGGTTGGTACCGTGGGCGGAACTGGGAATCAGGCAGACATCGCGGTGATGGTCATTGCGGCTTTGATGGTACTTCATGATCGCCAGCAGACCGGCGTATTCGCCCTGGGCACCGGAGTTGGGTTGCAGCGAGATGGCATCGTAACCGGTGGCTTCAATCAGCATGTTCTCCAGCTGTTCAAACAGGGTCAGATAACCTTTGGCCTGTGACTGCGGTGCGAAGGGATGCATGTTGGCAAACTCGGGCCAGGTGATGGGGAGCATCTCCGCGGTGGCGTTGAGTTTCATGGTGCAGGAGCCCAGTGCAATCATCGAGTGGTTAAGGGCAATGTCCTTGTTTTCCAGACTTTTCATGTAACGCAGCATTTCGGTTTCACTGTGGTGGCTGTTGAAAACCGGATGGGTGAGGAAATCACTGCTGCGTATCAGCGCTGAGGGAATGCCGGAAGTGGTACCCAGTTCGCTGTCGATATCACTGAGCGTAAAGGGTAACTCGCCGTCGCTGAACAGCTGCCAGAGCTTTTCGATATCCTCTCGCGTGGTGGTTTCGTCGAGGCTGATGCCCAGTTGTTTGCCGTTGATGCGTAAATTAATCTCGGCGGTTCGTGCTTTTTCTATCAACGCCTGTTGCTGTTCGCCGGCAGTAATCGTCAGCGTATCAAACCAGTGTGTATTGCTGATTTCAATTCCCAGCTTTTGCAAACCAGTGGCGAGAATATTGGTCAGGCGATGAATGCGGCTGGCAATGGTAGTCAGGCCTTGTGGGCCGTGGTAGCAGGCATAAAAGCCAGCCATAATGGCCAGCAGTGCCTGCGCGGTACAGATATTGCTGGTGGCTTTTTCGCGGCGGATATGTTGCTCGCGCGTTTGCATCGCCATGCGCAGGGCCTGGTTGCCGTGACGATCGATGGAGACGCCGATAATCCTGCCGGGGGTGGAGCGTTTGTATTGGTCGCGGGTAGCGAAGAAGGCGGCGTGTGGACCACCAAAGCCCATCGGCACACCAAAGCGCTGGCTATTGCCGACGACAACATCGGCACCCAGTTCGCCCGGCGGTGTTAGCAATACCAGGCTCATCAAATCCGCGGCGGCCACTAGCAGGGTGTTCTGGGCATGGGCTGTTGCAATGATGTTACCGAGATCGTGGATTTCACCGGTGCTGCCAGGGTACTGAACCAGGGCACCGAAGACATCGGCACCTTCCAGCTCGCTGATATCGCCGACCAGTAATTCAAAACCGTAAGTCTCAGCACGAGTTTTGACCACAGCAATGGTTTGCGGGTGGGTATCGGCGGCGACAAAAAACTGATTGGAGCGATTTTTTTTGTTAACGCGTTTGCACAGTGCCATGGCTTCGGCGGCGGCGGTGCCCTCATCCAGCATCGAGGCATTGGCCAGTTCCATGCCGGTCAGGTCCATCACCATTTGCTGGTAATTGAGTAGGCCTTCCAGCCGACCCTGGGCAATTTCCGGTTGGTAAGGTGTATAAGCGGTGTACCAGCCCGGATTTTCCAGCACATTGCGAAGGATGACATGGGGCACTTTGGTGTTGTAGTAACCCATGCCAATGTAGCTGCGGTAAAGCTGGTTTTGCCCGGCGATTGCCCGCAGCTGGGCCAGGGCTTCACTTTCTGTTTGCGGGGCGTCCAGTGCCATGGCTTTATCGCGCTGGATAGTGGTCGGCACGGTGGTGTCGATTAATTCATCCAGTGTGCTGACACCCAGTAATTCCAGCATTTCCTGTTGTTGCAGAGGGTTGGGTCCAATATGGCGCTGGATGAATTCAGCGTGGTTTTCCAGTTCAAATAGCGTTGCCAAATGACGGTTGTTGTCACTCATAGATGTCTACTCGGAGGTGGCTCAGGAAAAGACGCTAATTAAAGCATAAAATCACTGCAGTGTTTAGCGGGCATTGGCCTGCGCCTGACAGTTTGCTATGGTGAGCATTCGTCATAAGCGACTACGGCCTGAAAATGGAATTTAACATTCGCGAAACCATCGTTCTCGCCATCATGGTGTTGTTCCTCGGCAAGGACCTTAACCAGCGCATCTCTTTTCTGCGTAACTACAATATTCCGGAGCCGGTGACAGGCGGTATTCTGGCATCGCTCTTTTTCAGTATCATTTACTGGGGCTCAGGTGTTGAGCTGGATTTTGATCTGGCCGGTCGGGATTTTATGCTGATCCTTTTTTTTACCACCATTGGTCTCGGTGCGAAAGTCGATATGTTGATAAAAGGTGGGCCGGCGCTGTTGTTGTTATTTGCGCTGGCGGCCGCTTATCTGGTGATACAAAACATCAACGGCATCGCGGTTGCCCATGCGACAGGCTTGAGCCCCTATGCCGGTCTGTTGGGTGGGACGATAAGCCTCAGTGGTGGACACGGCACCAGCATTGCCTGGTCGCCGGTATTTATCGAACGGTTTAATGTTGCCAATGCGACAGAAATTGCCATTGCCTGCTCTACCTTTGGCCTGGTGTTAGGCGGTGTTATCGGTGGCCCCCTGGCCCGGCGGCTGATTCAACGGCACAATTTACGCCCCATGGGCCAGCAGCCGCTGGCGGTGGGTAGGAGTTTTAGTGATCACAAGCTGATCGATGTGGATACGCTGTTACAAACCATCTTCTGGATATTTGTGGCTGTCGGCCTGGGGCTTTATTTTAAGGAGCTTGCCGAGGGATTTGGCTTGTTTATGCCGGATTTTGTTTATTGCCTGTTTGCCGGAATTGTCCTCACCAATACGGTGCCGAGAATACTGCCATCGGTGAGTGCCAGTGAGCTGGGGCCAACCGTGGCGCTGGTGTCGGACTTTTGCCTGGGTTTGTTTCTGGCACAATCCCTGATGAGTTTACAGCTGTGGACCTTGAATGCACTGGCAGGGCCGCTGCTGTTGATGGTGGCGGTACAAGTGGTGGTGGTATTGCTGTTCAGTTACTTTGTGGTGTTTCGGGTGATGGGGGCCGATTACGATGCGGCGGTGATCTCCTCGGGCTATGTGGGTATGGCACTGGGTGCCACGCCCACCGCCATGGCCAATATGACCGCGGTGACGCAGAAAAGTGGCGGTTCCACCAAGGCTTTTATCATCGTGCCGTTGATTGGCGCCTTGTTTATCGATCTCAGTAATGCGGTGGTGATTGAGTTCTTTCTCTCTATGCTGAGCGATTAATTAGCGCTGCGCTGAACTTTTTTAACGATAAGGCTACCAATCGAATACCCTGCGCCAAAGGAACAGATAACACCGATATCGCCGTTGGCCAGGTCATCCTGGTAAAGGTGAAACGCAATAATCGAACCGGCAGAGGCGGTGTTGGCATAACGATCCAGAATGATCGGTGCTTCCTCTGCCGTTGCCTCCCTGCCCAGTAGTTTTCTTGAGATCAGCGTGTTCATATTGATATTGGCCTGGTGCAGCCACCAGCGGCTGACACGGCTGTTATCTATGCCCAGTGCCTCCAGTTGGCTGCTGATGTGCTTCACCGCCATGGGACAGACCTCCTTGAAAATCTTGCGGCCGGCCTGGTGAAACAGTTTGTCGGGGCCAAAAGGGTCGGCATCGGTGGCGTGGGAGACATAACCAAAATTGGAACGAATATTATTGGAAAAGCTGGTAACGGACTTGGTGTCGAGTATTTCAAAATGGCTTTCGGTGCTGCAGCTATCTGCTGGTTCGACAATCAGCGCGGTAGCGACATCACCAAAAATAAAATGGCTGTCACGGTCTTTGTAATTCACTTGCGGTGAGGTCAGTTCCGGGTTAATTAGCAGAACGCAGCGGGCGGTGCCGGCAGCGACGGCATCATAGGCACGTTGCAGGGCAAAGGTAGCCGCTGAACAGGCCACCAGCATATCAAAGCCAAAGCCCTCAATGCCCAGTGCATGCTGAACTTCGATGGCGATAGCGGGGTAGGCACGTTGCGTATAGGCGCAGGCAACGATGACCATATCAATGTCGGCACCGGTTTTATTGGCACTGCGCATAGCGTCTTTGGCGGCGGCGATAGCAATCTCGGCCTGGTCACTGATTTCATCATCACTGCGCTCGGGTATGTTGGGGCGCATGCGCTGGATGTCCAAAATACCGTCCTTGATATAGACATAGCGACTTTTGATACCGGAGGCCTTTTCGATAAATTCAGCGCTCGAATGTGGCACTGCGGTGAGTTCTTCTGCGGCGATGGCTTTGGCATTGTCACGATTAAACAGATCAGCATAGCCGTTATAGGCGGTAACCAGTTCTTCGTTGCTAATGCTGTGGGCGGGCGTCCAGAGACCGCTGCCGCTGATAACAATGGGCGATGAATGCATAGAAATAACCAGTGATAGGAGAAAACGGTTAGTATTGTGGCGTAAAAGCTACAGGTCGTCTATACCGTTTCGCTTAATAGAAAATACCAGTAAACTTCATCTCTCACTTTAATAGAAGTCAGTTGCATTTATGGAAGCTGTACAACGAAAATTCATCACCCCCGATGGTACGACCCTAATGGCAGATGCCTGGGGTGACGCAGATAATCCACCGGTAATTCTCGCCCATGGCGGTGGCCAGACCCGGCATTCATGGGGTGGCACCGCGAAAACCCTGGCGGAGCATGGCTGGTATGCGCTGGCCTACGACCAGCGCGGGCATGGCCAGAGTAGCTGGTCGGAGGATGGTATTTACGGGCTGGACTTGTTTGCCGGCGATATGAAATTGATCGCCGAGAGTTTCGATCGTAAAGCCCATGTGGTGGGCGCTTCACTGGGCGGTTTTGCGGCGCTGATCAGTGGCGGGGAGCTGGATACACAGTTGTTTCAATCGATCACTCTGGTGGATGTCACTCCCAGCTTGAACAGCGAGGGGGTGAAGCATATTTTTAATTTTATGAGCTCGCACATGGACGAGGGTTTTGACAACCTTGAGCAGGTGGCCGATGTCATTTCCGAGTATACGGGTCGCCCCCGGCGCAGTGATCTTAGCGGTTTGGAAAAAAACCTGCGGCAAGAAAACGGGCGCTATTATTGGCATTGGGACCCGAACTTCTTTTCTTTTCGCGAGGATCGATCGGCCAATCCGACGCGGGTAATCGATGCGTCGAAAAATATCAGCGCGCCGATTATGCTGATTCGGGGGGGCATGAGTGATGTGGTTACCGAAGTAGAGGTAAAAGAATTCCTGTCATTGGTTCCCCATGCCCAATACGTGGATGTGGAACATGCCCGGCATATGGTGGCCGGGGACAGGAACGATATCTTTACCAAAGCGGTCACGAACTTTCTGGAACAGCAGTTATGTTGTTGAATATTGACGATAATCGTATCGCCTTGGCGATCCCCCCAGTGTTACGTCTGGCCTTCAGGGTTTTTTTTCTGGCCGGGTCATTGTTTTCGATTATCGCTATTGCCTGGTGGAGTTGGTACTGGATTAATCCCTCGGCATGGAACCCCTATGGTGGCGTTCTTTGGTGGCATGGCCACGAGATGATATTTGGTTTTGCGGTGGCGATTGTGGTGGGCTTTTTGCTGACGGCGGTACAGACATGGACCGGTGTCGTCGGCTTGCGTGGTTTACCCCTGGCGGCGTTGTTTGTGCTGTGGCTGTCCGGACGTTTAGCCGTTGGTTTTGGTGCTGGCCAGCCAGCGGGCTGGATTGCTGGCATCGATAGCCTCTTTCTGTTGGCCGCCGCGGCGGCAATGGCTTATCCGGTGATTAAAGTAAAGCAATGGCGCAATTTTCTCTTCGTACCGATTCTTATTGCCCTGGCATTATTGAATTTCAGCAGCCATTACAGCGTGCTTATCGAACAACCGGTAATGGCCTTAAAGATTTTACACGCGGCTATTATGCTGATTACCCTGCTGGTGGCTATTATCGGTGGCCGGGTAATGCCCATGTTTACCGCTAATGGCACCGGTACTCGCAAAGTGCTTCCGCTCAAATGGCTGGAATTGAGCAGCTTATTTAGCCTGTTAGCACTTGTTGTGCTGACATTTCTCGGCGATGATTTATTGCCGCGTTTTTTACTCCCGGGTTTATTTTTCTTTGCGGCGATGGTCAATGGCTGGCGTTTTTTACGCTGGGGTTTTTGGCGCTGTTGGCAAGTGCCGTTACTCTGGTCCATGCATCTGGCGTACGGTTTCATTCCGCTGGGGCTGGTCGCGATGGGCTTGTATCACGCGGGGGTTTTGCTTAATGGCAGTGTCGCGCTGCACTGTTTTGCCGTGGGCACGGTTGGTGGCATGATACTGGCGATGATTTCACGGGTCAGTCTCGGTCATACCGGTCGTTTACTGGCACCGCCGAGGCTTATGTCGCTGGCTTTTGCATTAATTTTACTGGCGGCGGCGGTGCGGGTGATATTACCGCTATTGTTGCCAGCCTATGCCGCGTGGGGCATTGCTGTTGCCGGATTGTGCTGGGTATTGGCGTATGGAATATTTTGCCTGTGCTATGCGCCGATGTTGTTGATGGCCAGGGTGGATGGACGACCGGGATAAACAGGGAGGAATTGTTGTTGTTTACGGCCTATAATTTAAAAAAATAAACAGGAAGCACCATGGCTGATTCGCCTAACTATACCGATAAAGCGCAGAAGGAAATAGGCCCCTGGCAGCGTCTTAGTCAACATGAAATTTACGATAACCCATGGATTAGCCTGAGCCACGAAGAAGTCATTACCCCGGGTAAAACGGCAGGTATTTACGGTGTGGTACATTTTAAAAATTATGCGATTGGTATTGTGCCGCTGGATGCCGATAATAATACCTGGCTGGTTGGCCAGCATCGTTACACCCTCGATGAGTATAGCTGGGAGATCCCCATGGGCGGCGGCCCACTGGATCAGGATCCGCTGCAGTCAGCGCAGCGTGAATTGCAGGAAGAAACAGGCCTGCACGGCGGTATTTGGCAGCAGTTAATGAAAATCCATACCTCAAACTCAGTCACCGATGAGTCGGGTTATGTTTATCTTGCACAAAACCTCGAGCTGGGTGAACAGCAACTGGAAGCCACCGAGGACGACCTGGTGGTCAGGCAATTACCCTTTACCCAGGCGCTGGCAATGGTTGATCGCGGTGAAATCACCGATGCTATTTCGGTGGCGGGAATTCTGGC
>JAUXHA010000127.1 GCA_030621845.1 Spongiibacteraceae bacterium | reverse complement strand
GCTAAATAGGACGAATCAAATTAACACTCTCCAGCCCTGTGCTGCAATCATAGACACCCACCCTTTCGACCTGGAATCCAATCATAGACACCCACTCTTTACCCATTGCCCAGTCGTAGACACCCGCAGCCAATCATAGACACCCATGATTACGCCCCTTTCAAGTGCAATCATAGACACCCACCGACCTACAATCATGGACAGCCACCTTTTTACTTCGACTTTCAGCGCGAGGCCGTTTATCCTTTGCCCCATATATTTAATGCGGGCAGTCGCCAGTGATAACAGCGATCTTCCCCCGCCAAACTGCTGGAATAACTATGGCATTACGACTCCTGGACTGCACACTGCGTGATGGCGGTTACTACAATAACTGGTGTTTCACCCGCGAGCTGGTCGATGCCTATCTTGCCGCCATGGGCAAATCGGGCGTCGACCTGGTTGAGATCGGCTTCCGCAATTTTCCCCAGGATAATTTTCTCGGCCCCTATGCCTATTCCACCGAATCCTTTCTCAACACCCTGAATATCCCCGCGACCATCACCCTCGGCGTGATGATTGACGCCAAAACTGTGCTCAATCGCCCAGGCACCGTGGCCGCGGCTATAGACGAGCTGTTTATCCCCGCCAGTGAATCGGTGGTAGAGCTGGTGCGCGTGGCGGCACATTTTACCGAAATCGAACAATGCCAGCCGGTGGTCGCGCACCTCAAACAGCTAGGCTATACCGTCGGGCTTAACCTGATGCAGGCAGCGGGTAAACCAGCCGAAAAGATCAGCGAACTGTCTGCGCTGGTCAACAGCTGGCAGGCCGTCGACATCCTCTATTTTGCCGACTCCTTTGGCTCTATGGATTTTGCTGAAGTTAGCCGCGTCACCAAGGCGATGCAGGCAGGATGGCCCGGCGAACTGGGTATTCACACCCACAATAATAAGTCGATGGCGGTACAAAACACCCTGCACGCTATTGAGCAGGGGATTAATTACCTCGATGCCACCGTGTTGGGTATGGGCCGCGGCGCCGGCAATGCCGAGCTGGAAATCTTGCTCTGCGAGTTAACACACAGCGGCCTGGGCCAGTTTAATTTACTGGAGCTCTACGCCGTAAGCACCGAGCACTTCCAGGCGCTGAAGGATAAATACCAGTGGGGGTCGAATTTTCTCTACCACTACTCCGCCCTCAACGATATTCACCCGATGTTTGCCCAGAGCTCTGGCTCCGACAAACGCTACAGTACCGGCGAAAAATTTTCGGCGCTGATGTCCCTGGCCGACAAGGAATCCACCAGCTTCAGCAAAACAGAAATGGAACGCTCCTTTCATTCATTCCGCGATGAAAGCCCGCTCGATGCCAATGCGCCTGCGGTCAATTTGTCCGAATTCAGGGATGCCGATATTCTGCTGGTGGGTGCCGGCGCCAGTGTCGGTGAATACGCCGACGACATCGAAACATTTATCAAAAGCCACACCCCGCTGGTACTGACACTGAACCACCAGAATGCTATCGACAGCGAACTGGTCAACGGCATTATCTGCGTCGATCAATACCGACTGCTGTATGAAGCCGATTACCTTGCCGGCTGTGGCAAACCGATCTATACCGCAGCGCGCTTCCAGGATTCGGATGTCAAAGAAAAACTGGCCGCCGCCGACACCCATCAATACGACTGCCTGCTACAGGAAAATACCTTTACCGCCTTAAACAATGGCTGTGTTATCCCGGTGCCACTGGCCTTTGCCTACGCACTGGCACTGTGCCTGGCCGGTGGAGCACGGCGTATCTTCCTGGTTGGTTTTGATGGCTTTGAAGCAGACGACTCCCGCCAGCATGAGATGCTCAAATTATTAAAACTGGTGGAACCCTATTGTGATGACGTCGACATCACCGCGTTAACACCCAGCAGTTATCCGGTTGCCCAGGGATCGATTTATGCCAACTACAAGTAAATCTGATTACGCCATTATTATCCCGGCACGCTTTCAATCTTCGCGTTTTCCCGGCAAACCACTGGCCGATATCTGTGGTAAACCAATGATCCAGCATGTCTGGGAAAAATGCCTGCCCGCGGCCGGCAGCGAGCATGTCTATGTTGCTACCGATAGCCAGAAAATTGCCGACGTCTGCCACGCATTTGGTGCCTCGACGATTATGACCGACAGCGACTGCCTCACCGGTACAGACCGTGTAGCACAGGCCGCCGAACAGCTTGACTATGCGTTCTATGTCAATGTACAAGGCGATGAACCGATGCTGGAGCCGAAAGATATTCGCGCCCTGGCACAAGCTTATCGGGACGGCGGCGACAGCGTCGTCAATGCCATGGCTGCCATTGATGATGAGCGTGAATACTGGTCACGTACCGTACCCAAGGTGGTCACCAATACTGTCGGGAAATTACTCTACATGAGTCGCGCCGCCATACCGGCCAATAAAGCCGGCAGCTTTGAAAAAGCCTGGAAGCAAGTTTGTATCTACTGCTTTGCCCCCGAGCACTTGCAACGTTATGCCAGCGCCACCGCCAAAGGCCCTATTGAGCAAATTGAAGACATTGAAATCCTGCGCTTTCTCGATCTTGGCATTGATGTCCAAATGGTCGAGCTGAACTCCGTCAGCATGGCCGTGGACACCCCCGAAGATTTACAGCGAGTCATTGATGCCCTCTCCGCTTAAGCCATACGATTATTACGTTTTCGATTGTGACGGTGTTATCCTCAACTCCAACACGGTGAAGAGCGAAGCATTTTACAAAACTCTCGAGCGTTTCGGCGACAGCCTGGCCAGGGAATTTGTTGCCTATCACCAACGTCATGGCGGCATTAGTCGCAACGAAAAATTTGCCTACTTCATCACCCACATGCTCGGCGAGGATCTGCAACAGCAACAACCGTTACTGGCTCAACTGCTGCAGGACTATGGCATTATTTGCCAACGTGATTTGCTCAGCTGTGAATTGATTCCCGGTATTGAAGCGTTCCTGCAAAACACCGTTAAGGACAAACCCGCCTTTGTTGTCACCGGAGGCAAGCAAAGCGAAGTCCGGGCTATTTTTAAACAGCGCGGACTCAGCGACTACTTTCAGTTGATTCTCGGCAGCCCCACTAGCAAGCGCGAGAACATGGAAACCTTCCAGCGCCAAGGATGCTTTCTCGGCGAGGGTATTTATTTTGGCGATGCCAGGCTGGACAAGGAACTGGCCGATGACTTTGGCCAGGATTTTATCTACATCAGCGGCGTCAGCGAATGGGCCGAGGGCAGTAACGAATGCAGTGATTGTATGGCGGAAGATTTTAGCGCGTTACAAGCACCCTGATGCTTTAAGCTGATAGTATTTACCCGAGCACTGGGCTAAGATAATGGCGAAAATAACCATCACAGGAATTGCTCGTGCCTGAAGCCACAACCCATCTCTTTTTGCTGAGCACAGGCTTTCACTATTATTTTTCTGAATTACTCATCGCGCATTTACAACTGGAAAATGTTGCCTATGCCATGTACCAGCCCCGCGAAGGAATACAACATCGGGCCGGCGCAAAATACCCCGTGGTGTTCACCGATGGTAGCGACCTCGCCACCCGGCTGAGTAAAAAAATCGGCAAGCTGGTTTTCGCCAGCCGCGTATTCAAGGAGCTGGAACTGGCGGGCAAAACGCTCAAGGTCTACTCCCCCTATTACAACGAAACTTTCGTCGATCGATTGCGTGATTTAATCAGCCGCCAGGGCGGCGAGGTTGAATACAATATGATCCCCGATGGCGCTGCGCTGTTACGCCACCTGCCGAAACAGCAAAAATCCGGTGGCCTGCGAATGCGCTGGACTCGCCGCATCTACCAGGCTCCCAGCTCTGACTTCAAACACAAGTCCGGTTCCTACAGTGATTTTCTACACACGGTCTATCACTTTCCGGCAAAAAATATTTATGCCGCGCAGGAAAAAATTGAGATTGTGCCCTTCCAGCCATCCGATAAAACCCATAACGGTGAAATATTAATTATCGGTGGCCTGCGGGGTATTAGTCGTGAATTTGTTCTCAAAGCCAAACAGCTCACCAGCGGCTATACCGTCAAGTACCGCATGCACCCCAAGAACAGGAACGGGCTGGAATATATTCTCAAAGAGGCCCCGCAGTGGCAGGAGTTGAGTATTCCCGATGGCTCAACACTGGAGGAATACCTGCTGAGCACCCCCTATTATAAAGTGATTGGTTATTACTCGTCGGCATTGATGTTCAATGATTTATTTGTCGCCGCCAGCCAGACGGCGTTTTTACTGGAGGCCGCCAGCGAAGACAAGGACTGGCACGAAACCGCCGATGCCTGCGGCATTTCAGTAACGCTGGTTTGAATCACCCAGCGCCCTCTTACGTCTGCCCTCGCGCTTCTCTATAATCCCGCCATGACTTCTCATCCAATCACTTCCGATCCAATCAAGGTAATCACTTTCGATCTCGATGACACGCTCTGGGAGGTCGCCCCGGTATTGGAAAAAGCAGAGCAGGCTGTTTACGCATGGCTATCCCAACATGCGCCCAGGCTGACTGCACAATTTTCACTGGCTGCACTGCGAAAACAGCGCTGGTTACTGTGGCAAACACGCCCCGAACTGACTCACCAAATCAGTCAATTACGCATCACCGCCCTTAGTGAAGCGATGCAGGCGGCGGGCTATGATAAAAACATCGCCATCGACAGCGCCCGTGCCGCCTTTGAGGTTTTCATTCATCATCGCCACCAGGTGGTGTTATTTGACGATGTAATAACCACCTTGCAGGCATTGCAGCAGCACTATAGCCTCGGCGTACTGACCAATGGCAATGCCGATATCAAGCGCATGGCGATTGGCAAGTACTTCGATTTTTCATTTGCCGCCGAACAGCTCAATGCCAGCAAGCCCGCCGCCGACCATTTTAATGCAGCGATGGCCGCCAGCGGTGTAGCTGCAGCGCAAATCGTTCATATTGGCGATCATCACCAACACGATATTGAAGCGGCGCTCGCCGCCGGCTGCCAGGCGATCTGGTTCAATCCGCAGCAAAAAGCCTGGCCGGAATCCTCACCCGCACCCCTGAGCATCACCCGCCTCAGTGAAGCCCCCGCGCTGATTGCTGCACTGACCAAGCCATCCCGATGAATCTACTGCCGCCGGATTTTGGCTTTTTCTATGCTGATACCGCAGCGCTCAAACCTGCCCTCGCCATCAGCGCCTGCCTCAACGGCGAAGCGGTTCGCTATGATGGAAAAACCAAACGCCTGGGCCAGCAGGCTTTTTTCCAGCAACACTTTCGATTAATCCCGGTCTGCCCCGAAGTGGGTGCCGGGCTGGGCATACCGCGCCCGCCAATACAGCTGGTTGCTACCGACGACGGTGTTCGCGCCCTGGGCAGGGACGATGCCACGCTGGATGTCACCGACGCACTGACCCGCTTTCGAC
Organism: Spongiibacteraceae bacterium; assembly: GCA_030621845.1. Classification (GTDB taxonomy): domain Bacteria; phylum Pseudomonadota; class Gammaproteobacteria; order Pseudomonadales; family Dasaniaceae; genus JAUXHA01. Next base: position 701 of record JAUXHA010000127.1, on the reverse strand, counting down.
AAAGCACGCTGAAAACGCTGGCCGCTGAAAATATCTGTGCTTACCTGTTTAAAAGCCGCTCACCCAGTTGCGGGCTCAACAGCACCCCGGTGTTTAATCGCCAGCGCCAGCAAATCGATACTCGCAGTGGTCTACAGGCTAGCTACTTCCAACAGCAGATGCCGTGGTTGGTCTTTCGCCAGGAAACACAACTGCAAACACCGCAGCAGTGTGAATCCATGCTGCGCCTCTGCCGATTAAGCAGCGAATGCCAACAGGCCATTGTTCGCAATGAGCTGGCGGGGTTTCATCTGCACTACCGGGCGCTCTGGCATCGTCAGCCACGGCTGGCCAGCACACTGGATCCCGCCATGCCTAGCCGCCAATATCGCGTGGGTTTATTGGCGCTGCTTGAGGCGACTTAACGCTCCTGGCTCTTGCGCCAGCGATCATTGTCTCGAATGCTGGCGACGCGGGCACGGAAAATGCTTTGTGGGCTTGATCGGCGGAGTATTGAATCCAGGCGATGGTGGCTGCCCGCTGCGGATCGGGGATTGCCCATGGCCGTCCGTCGGCGGCTGCAGAACTCAACGATTTTTGCGCTGCAAAAATTCGGATTCGAACAGGCTTCGCCGACTTCCCCGACGGACGGCCATGGGCAAAAACATCCCCTAAAGATCCGCAGCGGGCAGCCACCATCACCTTATAGCGTGGGCATAGTT
>JAUXHA010000148.1 GCA_030621845.1 Spongiibacteraceae bacterium | reverse complement strand
TACGAGTTTTTAGTTTAAAGGGTAGTCATCAGGATTCGGGGGGTGTTCTACTACTGGATAACCCCCAACTATCACGCCGCCTTCACATGCCCCGCGCGCAGGCGTCTAATCCGTTTTTTATCCGCTCGATAAGTCGTGATCACGGTGCCGCCTTCCTCGATAATTGTAGTGCCATTGAGGTGATCCAGACGCTGAATCATTTGCTTCAGGGTATGACGTGCTTCGTTAATGGCCTGGCCAGACATCAAAATACCATCGTCCACCTCTTCGCCGAAGGCCTGTAGCAGCATCAGGTCGAGTTGCTGAAAGCCTCGCTGCTGTTGACGTTGACGCGCATGGCGACTCCATACCAGCACCTTAGCCGTGGCTTGTTGATTGTTCTTTTTCATCACCGCCCCCTATAGCGTTTAAAATGCTTGCATCCCTGCCGCCTCCTGCCCTATCCTTGATGCAGATAATATGACGCATTTAACGACATGTCGTTACTGAACATATGAACATGTACGATTATCAGGCAGGTGTTGGCACGCGAACAGCTGACAACCCGGGTGAGCTTTGCCAAACTACCTGTGCTGTGTAACCAGGAGAATTTCATCAATAACCATAAACAATGGCCCATACGCTGGGATCTGCTGCTGCGCTATCGGTTGATTGAAATTATCTCGCTCTGGGAAGGACGGCTGACCACCAATCATTTGTGCAATACCTTTGGCATAGGACGGCAGCAGGCGTCGAAGGATATCAATACCTATAACGACTCGATCGCCCCCGGCAATTTGCAGTACGACAAATACCTCAAGGGCTACAAACCCACCGCGCAGTTTACACCCGCCGTTACCCTGGGTAATGCCGATGAGTATCTGCACCTGCTTAACCGCAATAACGAACTCAGCGACACCTTCGACAGCCTTGGGCTACAAGTCGCTAATACCGAGGTGCTGGCGGTACCGGTGAGAAATATAAAACCGGAGATTATCCGCGCAATTGTGACCGCGGCCCGGCAGCAAAAGCGGCTCGATGTGGATTATGTGTCGGTGCACAATCCCAACCATGAAGGCCGGATTATCGTGCCCCACACCATCGTCTATACCGGCTTGCGCTGGCATGTGCGCGCCTGGTGTGAAAAGAATCAGTCCTATCGGGATTTTGTCCTGAGCCGGTTTCGCGGGCTGCCGGATATTATGGACCTATCCGATCACGGCATGGACGGCGATACGGCCTGGAATACCAAGGTGACCATTAAAATCAAGCCTGATACGCGATTGGCCAAAGAGCAACGTGCCGTCATTGCCCGCGACTACGGGATGAAAAATGGGGTATTAAAAATCCCTACCCGCGGCTCACTGGTACATTATGCGCTGAAGCAGCTACAAATTGACGATAAGGTGCTACAGGGAAAGCCCAGTGCACAGCAGGTGGTTATTAGTAACTTCGATGCCATCAAACCCTGGTTATTTGATTAGCTGGCGCAGGATAAATACCCCCCGACTGCCCGCTGAAAAATAGTAACCCAGCACTTAGTCACAGAGCGGTCTTGCGCTTATAATACCAAGAAGAAGCCGCCCTCAGGCTCGACCCTGCCAGACAACAATAATGGATTGCCGTGAAGATATTTTTAACCTTATTTCTAATCACTTTTATATTATCGCCACTCGCCGTTTTCGCTGATGCGCTGATGGTTAACCAGTCAGCCAAGGCCTCAAGCATTATTGAATTCTATATCGATGAGGACGGTGTCCGAACCGAACTGGAAATCGGCCTGGACGCACTGGCGGCATTTAAAAACCTGCTGCCCGACCCAATCTATCAGGAATTGGGATACGGCAATGAACCCTTGGCCCAGCGGGAACAATTGTTCTTCAACCAACAACTTGCCTTAATTGGCGAGGACAAAATTCCCCTGAAGGGAGAAATACTTGCGATAGGTCCATCCCGCAAGGTGTTGCGCGATACGATTACTGGAGAGCCCCTCCCCATCCAGGATGAGGCTCCGGAGATTATCAGGGCCACACTCTTCTATCACTTTCCCGAAGGACGGCGCCCGGATCAAATTAACTTTCTGGCCCCGGCCAAAGCCATTGGCTTTGTCGCTTATCACAACGGGGTAGCCGTTAACGATTTTCGCTACCTAGCCAGCGGCTATACCTTGCTGCTGGACTGGCGAGATCCCTGGTACTCGCACTTTAAGACCAGGAATCTTCGACGCCAGCACTTCGCGCCGATGAGTGGCTTTATCTATGTAGAGCCCTTTGAAGTCCGCAAGGAAATCATTGCCCGCCCCAAAGACTTGCAGCGCTGGCTCGACCTGGGACTAGAGGGAAAAACCACTATCCCCGTAGCGATGCAGGCCGGGATTAAACAAAAAGTTGCCGACTTTCTCTCCCAACATCAGCCAGTAACCATCGACGGTGAAGCCCGAACAGGCATCCTCGACAGCGTTAACTTCCTGCAGCGCACCCTGACCAGTTCCCGGGTGATAGACCCACCTGAAGCGCTTAATCTCGATGCAGCCATCATTGGCGCGATCTTTGTTTACCCACAAAAGGGGCTGCCGAAAAAAGTCACCATGAACTGGGACCTTTGGGACGAGCGTGTTCAACAGGTGCCGGTATCCGCCGTTGACCAGGCTGGCCCCCTGCCTTCATACCTCGATCCTGAATGGAGCCAACTGGAGTGGGAGAACTTTTTAACGAAGCCCATTGTACCCACCCTCATCGACGTCGAACGCCCCCCCCCACCGTGGCAGAATTTACTGGCAAAGAGTTTTCCCCTATTGGGCGCGCTGCTGATGCTAAGCTTGTGGTGGTTCAGCCAGGCGATAAAAGCCGGGCAATCGAAAAGTCTGCCATACACCGCCTGTGGATTACTGCTTGCCGCATGCCTGGCCGCACTACTGTTGGGCCAACCAAACAAACCGAGCCCCGAACAGGCTAAAGTTATTATTGGCTCACTGCTGCACAACATCTACCGCTCCTTTGATTATCGCGATGAAAGCGACATCTACGACACCCTGGAGCGCTCGGTCAGTGGTGAATTGTTGACCGATATTTTCCTTGAAACCAAACGCAGCCTGGTACTGGCTAATCAGGGTGGCGCCCGAGCCAAGGTTAAAGATGTACAGCTCGATAACATCGAGCTGAAAGCCAATGACTCAGGCAACAGCTTTACCGTGATTGCGGACTGGGTCGTCAATGGCTCCGTGGGTCACTGGGGGCATATTCACCAGCGCAGCAATCGCTACCAGGCCCTGTTGACTATTACGGCAAATGAACAGCAGTGGAAGTTACAGACGATGACGGTACTGCAAGAGGAGCGCCTGTAAGCATGTTGGCATTGCGTGAATTGCAGTTTGGCTATCCCGACCAGGGCTTCGCCCTGTCAGTGCCCGAGTTCGACATGTTGCCCGGAGAAAGCATTGCCCTGGTCGGGCCCAGTGGCTCCGGTAAAACCACCCTGCTCAACCTGATTGCCGGCATCCTGATCCCCGCCGCGGGCAGCATCACCCTCAATGGCGAGGCGCTTACTGCGCTGCCGGATCGCCAGCGGCGCCAGCATCGCCTGCGCCATATGGGCATGATTTTTCAATCCTTTGAATTACTGGACTACCTCGACGTCAGGGATAATATCCTGCTGCAGGGTCGCTTATGTCATTCCCAAAAAGTCGATAACAGCCTCGAACAACACGCCCAAAAAATTGCCGGGCAGCTGGGGCTTGATGACAAATGGCGCCGTAAGGTTAACGCGCTGTCACAGGGCGAGCGCCAGCGAGTCGCAGCCTGCAGGGCACTGCTGCTCAACCCAAGCCTGGTACTGGCCGATGAACCCACCGGTAATCTGGACCCTGAAAACAAGCTAACTGTCCTCAACAAACTGGTGGAAGACTGCAAACAACAGCAGCGTATTCTACTGACGGTTACCCACGATCATTCGCTGTTACCCAACTTTGACCGCGTTATTGATATCGCCTCCCTGATAGAAACGGGAGCCTCTCCAGCATGAATGACCTGCTCTATTTAAGCGGCCAATATATCCGCCACCATAAACTCAAGTTAAGCGTACTGACCTTCGCCATCACCCTGGTCAGTTGGTTGCCGATTGCCATCCAGAGCATTGTCGACCAGACCGCCAGCCAGTTATTACACCGTGCCGAAACCACCCCCATGGTGATTGGCGCCAAGGGCAGCCCGCTGGAATTATCCCTGGGCAGTCTTTATTTCAGCACCCAAACGCCGGCCACCCTTAACTATAGCGAACTGGAAAACGTCGAAGCCACCGGCCTGGCCCAAGCCATTCCACTGTATTATCGATTTCATTCCCAGGGTCATCCTATCGTTGGCACCAGCCCTGACTACCTCGACTACCGACAACTGCAACTGGGCGCAGGGCGACCGGCAGCGATTCTAGGCGAAGCAGTGATCGGCGCAGAGGTGGCCCGCAAGCTACAACTGTCCGTGGGTGATGCGGTCATCTCTTCACCAGAAAGCGTCTTTGATATTGCCGGTATCTACCCCTTAAAAATGCCTGTCGTCGGCATCCTCAAGCCTTCCTTCAGCCCCGATGACAATGCCATCTTTGTCGATATCAAAACCAGCTGGGTGATTCAGGGATTAGGTCATGGCCACCAGGACCTGGCTAATACAAAGGCCATGGGGCAAATATTAAAAAAAGACGGTAACAATATCGTCGCCAATGCCTCGGTCATGCAATACAACGAAATCACCGCCGACAATATTGATAGCTTTCATTTCCACGGCGACATAAGCCCGCGACCGATCTCTGCCATCATCCCTATTCCCAGGGACACAAAATCAGCTGCACTTTTGCTCGGCCACTACCAGGAAGAGCGCAGCGATGTGCAAATTGTACGCAGCCAGCGAGTAATTGCCGAGTTACTAGATACGATCTTTACCGTGCGTGATTATATTATTGTTGGCATTGCCGTGGTGGCCGTAGCGACAGCGACCATTGCCCTGTTGGTATTTTTCCTATCGCTACGGCTGCGACAGAGCGAGCGCTTTACCCTGGCCCGTATTGGCGCCAGCCAATTACAAATTATCGGTTTAATGGCCACCGAAGTAATTACCGTGGTGCTGCTTA
>JAUXHA010000099.1 GCA_030621845.1 Spongiibacteraceae bacterium | reverse complement strand
AAGAAGGTATGTCGGTTAAGGGTATTGTTAGGAACCTGACCGATTACGGTGCTTTTGTTGACCTGGGCGGTGTTGATGGTTTGTTACACATCACCGATATGGCCTGGAAGCGGATCAAGCACCCCAGCGAAATTGTTAACGTTGGCGATGAGATCGACGTGAAAATCCTCAAGTTTGATCGCGAGCGTAATCGCGTATCACTGGGTCTCAAGCAACTGGGTGAAGATCCCTGGGCGGCGATTACTGCCCGTTACCCCGAGAATGCCAAGGTTAAGGCTACGATCACTAACCTGACAGATTACGGTTGTTTTGCCGAGCTGGAAGAGGGTGTTGAAGGTCTGGTACACGTTTCTGAAATGGATTGGACTAACAAGAACGTTCATCCTTCCAAGATTGTAAACCTGGGTGATGAAGTTGAAGTGATGATCCTGGATATCGACGAAGAGCGTCGTCGTATCTCCCTGGGTATCAAGCAGTGCATGGAAAATCCATGGGATGCCTTTGGCCGTCAGTTCACCAAGGGCGACAAAATCAAGGGTGCTATCAAGTCGATCACTGACTTCGGTATTTTCATTGGTCTGGACGGAGCGATTGACGGACTGGTTCACCTCTCTGATATCTCCTGGAATGAAGAGGGTGAAGAAGCTGTTCGCAAGTTCAAGAAGGGCGATGAAATTGAAACGCTTATCCTCTCGGTTGATCCTGAGCGCGAGCGTATCTCGCTGGGTATTAAGCAGCTGGAAGACGATCCTTTCAACAACTATGCCACTGCCAATGATAAGGGCAGCATCGTCAAGGGTGTAGTGAAAGAAGTGGATGCCAAGGCGGCGATTATTACCCTGGCGGAAGAAATCGAAGGCACCTTGAAAGCCTCTGAAATTAGCCGTGAGCGCGTTGAAGATGCACGCAATGCCTTGAAAGAAGGTGAAGAAGTCGAAGTCAAGATCATCAGTGTTGACCGCAAAAATCGCGTAATTGGTCTGTCGATCAAGGCGAAGGACATGGCCGATGAGAAAGAAGCGGTTAAAGCTCATAAGGATGCGGGTGCCGAGTCGACAACACCGGCGACAATCGGTGATTTGATCAAGGCTCAAATGGAGAATAAGGACTAGTAAATAGTCTCTAAGTTATTGATAGCTGTAAAATTTTACCGTTATCAGGCTCGCACAATATGTGAAGCAGTGCTACTCTTTGTTCTATCTAGGTTAAACAGAGAGTAGCCATGACTAAGTCGGAACTGATTGAGCGCATTGCGGCACGGCAGCTGCAATTGTCAGCTAAAGATGTTGAACTGGCGGTCAAGACCATTATTGAGCAGATGTCGCAGACACTGGCCAGTGGTAGTCGTATTGAGATCAGGGGTTTTGGTAGTTTCTCACTGCACTATCGTGAGCCGCGGCTCGGTCGCAACCCCAAGACCGGCGAAACCGTTGAACTGGCGGGAAAATATGTGCCTCACTTCAAGCCAGGCAAGGAAATGCGTGACCGGGTCAATGAAAGCCTGGGTACTACTTTCTGACCCTGCTTACTCCATAGTATTAACATCAAACGGTGTGGTCTCTCGATCATGCCGTTTTTTTTTGAGGGATTTGTCGTGCTGCTGTTAAAGCGAATAGTGATTGGTATTTTATTGTTGCTGGTGCTGATTTTTGGCATGGCCTTCTCGGTACAGAATACGGCACCGGTGCCGCTGGATTTATTGCTTATCCAGCTTTCAGAGCAGAGTGTGGCGCTGTGGGTTTTACTGGCATTTGCGCTCGGTGGTTTATCGGGTATTGCGGTGAGCATGGTGGCGATTATACGCTTGAGGGGTGGTCAGCGTACCCTGCGTCGCCAGATCAAGAAAAATAAAGGCGAGACAAAATGACCGTTAATTCCCCGATCATCGTGGCACTGGATTATGCAGACCAGGCGGCGGTCGAGACCATGGTGGCGCAGCTTGATCCGGCCCTGTGTCGGGTCAAAGTGGGCAAGGAATTGTTTACCCGCTGTGGCCCTGATGTGGTTCGCGATTTGGTTGCCCGGGGCTTTGAAGTATTTCTCGACCTTAAATTTCACGACATTCCTAATACGGTAGCCGCGGCGGTAGCGGCGGCGGCGGAGCTGGGTGTGTGGATGGTCAATGTCCATGCCAGTGGCGGTAGCAAGATGATGGAGGCGGCCCGTGAGGCGTTGGCGAGTTACCCGCAGCCACCACTGCTCACCGCGGTGACGGTGTTAACCAGCATGTCAGAGCAGGACTTGCAGCAAGTGGGTATCGAGCAGTCGCCACTGGAGCAAGTGCTGCGCCTTGCCAGCCTGGCGCAGGGTGCGGGCATGGACGGTGTGGTGTGCTCGGCTAATGAGGCGCAGGCCCTCAGGGCAGCACTGGGTGAGGACTTTCTGCTGGTGACACCGGGTATCCGCCCGGCGGATGCAGCGCCAGGGGATCAACAACGGGTTGCCACGCCTGTCGCCGCGATGAGTGCTGGCAGTAGTCACCTGGTGATTGGTCGGCCGATTACCCGGCATCAACACCCCGCGCAGGCGCTGGCCGATATCAATGCTGAACTGGTGCGTGAAGGCTTGGCATAATCTTTCATTGTGTTAGTATCATTTCGGTAGCTTTCGCTACAACCCCGCTGCAGGAAGCAGCTTGATGTAAACATGGAGTGTTTCTATGACTATTTTCGTTAAATCCCTTCGTAGTTTTTTTACCCTGGTTTCATTGTGCCTGGTGATGGCCTCATCGCTATCACTGGCCGACGAGCCGGGACTGTATACTGAAATCGTTAATATCAATACTGCCGATGCCGGCACCCTGGCGAGTCATCTCAATGGCGTGGGCGAGAAAAAGGCACAGGCGATTGTGGAATACCGCAAAGCTTACGGGTCTTTTAAGGCGGTTGATGAACTGGCCGAGGTTAAAGGTATTGGCCCGACTATGGTGGAATTGAATCGCAGTCGTATTGTTCTGGAGTAAATCCTTTGGCCGGTGTTATGCACCGGCCTTTTTCCTGCTGAAAAACACCTGTAGAGGTGATACCTGATTGACCTGGCTATGGTAAGCTAATAACAGTTTTGGATTAATCAGGGTTTTTTATTGTGGCTTATATCGATATTTTTAATGGTGACGCCGATGGTATTTGTGCGTTAGCCCAGTTGCGCAATGCCAATCCGCTTGAGAGCACCCTGGTCACCGGTGTTAAGCGCGATATTCAATTGCTGGATAAAATTTCCCCGGCAGCGGGTGATCAAATCACCGTATTGGATATCTCCCTGGATAAAAATCGACAAGGCTTGATCAAGGCGCTGGATGCCGGGGCGCAGGTATTTTATTCGGATCACCACTTTGCCGGTGATATCCCACAGCATGAGCAACTGACTACCCTTATCAACACCTCGGCTGATGTTTGCACCAGTATCCTGGTTAACCAGCATCTCAATGGTGCCTTTATCGAGTGGGCGATAGTGGGTGCTTTTGGTGATAACCTGAAGCACAGCGCGCAGGTATTGGCAAAGCCACTGGATTTTTCCCCTGAGCAATTAACCCAGTTGGAAAACCTGGGTATTTATATTAATTACAATGGCTATGGCTCCAATCTTGACGACCTGCATTTTACCCCCGTTGATTTATACCGGCGGGTCAGCCAGCATGCCAGCCCGTTTGCCTTTATCAATGAGAGCAGGGCGGATTTTGAAAAACTTGAAACGGGTTACCAATCGGATATGGCGCTGGCTGCCAACTTGCAGCCGGAGTATGCCAATGATTCTGTGGCGGCGTTTGTATTGCCTAATGAACCCTGGGCTCGTCGAGTCAGTGGGGTATACAGTAATGATCTGGCTAACCAAAATCCCGGCAGAGCGCATGCGGTATTGACGATAAAAGCCAATGGGAATTATTTAATCAGTGTGCGCGCGCCATTGGCGAATAAAACCGGTGCAGATGAACTGTGTCGCCAATTTGCTACAGGGGGTGGCCGAGCTGCCGCTGCGGGTGTCAATGATTTGCCCGCTGAACAAGTAGAAGATTTTTTTGAAAAGTTCACACAATTTTACAGTGCATAAAAGACCATAATAGACACTATGATGTTAACTCTTGAAGCCTGGCAAACCATCGCTGTGATTAGCTTGTGTTTTTCACTGCTGGTTTTTTCTAAATATTCGGCGGACGCCATACTCATTGCCGGTGTTGCCTTGCTGTTATTGCTCGATGTTATTACCCCTGGTGAAGCCTTGTCGGGTATGTCCAATGAAGGTATGGCCACCGTGGCGGTACTTTTTATTGTTGCCCGGGGCTTGTCCCAGACCGGTGTGGTCAGCTGGATATCGCAAAACCTGTTGGGTCGTCCTAAAAATAATACTGTCGCCCAGTTGCGGTTAATGCTGCCGGTCGCAGGATTAAGTTCAATATTAAATAACACCCCGGTGGTGGCGATGATGGTGCCGGCGGTAACCGAGTGGGCCAAGCGCAATAAACTTTCTGTCTCTCAGCTAATGATTCCCCTTAGTTATGCGGCAATCATCGGCGGTACCTGCACCCTGGTTGGAACCAGCACCAATCTGGTGATCAACGGTATGCTGATCGATAGCCAGGGCAGTTCCGGTTTGGGGATGTTTGACCTGGCCTGGGTAGGTCTGCCCTGCGTACTGGTGGTGGTGGTCTATACCGTGGCATTCAGTCGCTGGTTATTGCCGATGCAAGATGGTGATGCGGTACGTTTTGAGGATGCTCGCCAGTATATTGTTGAAATGGAAGTGGAAAACGCCAGCCCTATCGACGGGCTGTCGATTGAAGAGGCGGGCTTGCGACAATTACCAGGCATGTACCTGGTAGAAATTGACCGGGGCGGGCGGTTGTTGTCTGCGGTCTCACCCCAGGAAGTATTGCGCCAGGGCGACCACCTGATATTTGCCGGTGATGTGCGTTCAGTGGTTGATTTGAAGAACATTCGCGGGCTGAAAGTGGCTGAAAAACAGGTGTTCAAGCTGGACAGCAGTTCGAGTAATCGCTGTCTGGTAGAGGTGGTGATTTCGCCTAACTTTCCGTACCTGCGGGGTACGGTAAGGGACAGCCAGTTTCGCCACAACTACGGGGCTGCCATTATTGCGGTAGCCCGGGATGGCGAAACGATAAAAACCAGAATAGGCGATATTCAGTTAAAACCGGGTGATACCTTGTTGCTGGAAACCCATGATCAGTTCGTAAAACAGAATCGTTATAACAAGGATTTTTTACTGGCGGGGGAAATTGAGAACTCCCGGCAGGTGAGTCACGAGCACCGCAATATAGCAGCGGGAATAATGCTGGCGATGGTGATTCTTGTGGCGCTGGGGGTACTGACCATGTTCAAGGCGGCAACCCTGGCAGCCGGATTCATGCTGGTTACCCGGTGTTTACGGGTACAGGAGGCCAGGCAAAGTATTGATTGGCAGATTCTACTGGTGATCGCCGCCTCTATTGCGATGGGCACGGCGATGGAAAAAACCGGTGCCGCCAGTGCGATTGCCGAGGGGATGATTGGCGCGGTTGCCGGTTCGCCGATGGGGGCTCTGGCGGCCTTGTTTGTGTTGACTGCGGCTTTTTCTGCGGTGATTTCCAATCTGGCGGCGGCGGTGATTTTATTCCCGGTGGCGGTGGCTACCAGCCAGCAATTGGGTGTTGATATCCTGCCGCTGGCGGTGACGTTGATGATAGCGGCGTCTACCTGTTTTTCCACGCCGATAGGTTACCAGACCAACCTGATGGTTTATGGCCCGGGTAATTACCGCTTTGTGGATTTCATAAAAATCGGCCTGCCCTTAACTGTGTTGGTGGGTGTGACTACAGTGTTAGTGGTGCCGTTGGTCTGGGGTTTTTATTAACAGCCATCGTTGCTATTTGCTTTGCAGTTAAATTTTTCAATGGTCTTGTCCCGGTATTTGTTCGCCGTGTTGATATCGTCCTGATAACCCTTTTTTAATTTCCTGAAAACATCGTCGAGGTATTTCTGCGATGCGACGCTGCATTCAGTCGCAGTATATTTCACCATGCCATGTTGCAGGTGAGCACACCTATTTTGCCAATTCAGTAAGCGGTATTTTTCTTTCTCACGCACCGAGAAATAGTAACCCTGGCCTTGCAAATCAGCAGGTGGTTTATATAAAGGGCAGGGTGGATCTTGTGCTTGGCGGCCGTTCAGGCACAGCATTGAGCGATTAACATCCTTGGTCACTCGCTTGTTCAGTGTGTTAAGAAATTCAAGCCGACAATGTTTCCATCGCTCAATTTCCTTTGAATAACTGTCGATGGATTTTTTACAGGCAGAAAATTCTTCTTTCGAATCAAAGTAGCTGGTTGAGATGCAGAGCGGGGGTGAGATATAGCCCAATCGCTTTTGGCAATTGAGCGTGCTGTAGTAGTTCTGGTAATAATGAGCATCTCGCAATGCGGCGTCGCTGGTACAGCCTGATACGAGTATGCCGAAGACAGTTATTAAGGCACTGTAAATGCGCTTGGACATATTTGGCGACCTCTTCCCTGGGTCGCCATTGTATCAGAAGCTATACCGCGCAGTTACACCAATGGTACGTTGCGGTAATTCGTTGGTCTGGGTGTAAGAGCCGCCAGAAATCGCCAGGTCATACTGGTCGGAGCCTTGCTGAAAGACTACCTTGTCGGCGTTAAACAAATTCTTAGCCCAGACGGAAACATCCCAGCTGTAATCTTCGCTACGAATACCCGTATAGAGGTTGAAGATACTGTGCTCATCAAACTTGCTTCGTACCTGGCCGTTACCTGCGGAGGCATCGGTGTTATCGCGCTCACCGGTAAACTTGTAGAGGCCGCGGATATACCATTCCATGCTTGAAATCGGTAGATAAAATTCCGAGTTCAATGAGGCTGACCATTTTGGCTCGCCGCCCAGGGCATCGCCATCAATATCGCATTGGCCAAGAATGCTGTCAGGGTTGTTCGGGTCATAGGGGGTGTCACGTTCATTACAAGGTGCTTCAGCACCGTCATCCCATTCGCCTTTGCTATAACTTAAGGAGCCGCCGAAATCCCAGGTGTCAGTCAGTAGAATCTGCCCTTCCAGCTCGGCGCCGTAAATGGTGGCGTCGCCGTTATAAACCAGGCCGCCACCGAGATCGACTACCTGGCCATTGGTATCAAGTAGCTGCAGGCCTGATGCATAGCCAAAGTGATCGGTAAACTGCTGGTAGTAGACCGCACCGTTGAGGGTGGCGCGGTTGTCTAACAAGCGGCTCTTGAAGCCCAATTCAACTGCGTCACTGGTTTCTTCGTCGTACAATAGGTCATCGTCACCGCTGGGCAGGAACTGTATATCGGGGTCGGGTGCGAGCGAGAAGCCCCCGGGGCGATAGCCATGGTTATAGGATGCATACAGCGATATCTCATCAGTCCAGTCATAGCGCAGGGTCAATGAGCCGGTGACCGCGGTATCATCATCGTATTTATTGCTAACGCCTTCGATTGGGAATACGCCGCTGCCACCCACCAGTGCGTCAATTAATCCGGTAGTGTAGGGAGGTGCTGCATAGTTGGCGCCTTCATAATTGACCGTTGCGTTACGGTGGCGGTCAAAACGAGACAGACGCAAACCGGCTTCCAGAGTAATGGTGTCGCTTAAATAGAAGCGGTTAAAGGTAAAGATGCCCGATTCATTGCTGTCCACCGGGATGTCGCCACCGCTGCGAAAAGAAGAACCGTTCAATGGGGCGACTGCGGTGTTGGCATAAAAATCGGTATCGGTTCGCTGGTGCTTGTAATATGCGCCGATCATATAGTCCCAGAAGTCATTGTCCAGTGAGGCGATACGCAACTCCTGGGTAAAGGTGTTCTCCTCGGTGGTGGCACCACCGGCAGTTAACTGACTAGGGTCATTGGTAGGGTTGGTGACATAAAAAGCCTTGTCGTTTTCGTTTCTGGATTTTTGGCTTGAATCAAGGTAGCCGCTGACCGAGCTGAATTCGTGGCCAGCTACCTCCCAGCTCATGGTCAGGTTGTAAATGTTGAAGTCAAAATTAACGTAATCATCGGTTTTTGCCAGGGCTTTACGGTCATCTGATTGTAAGCTGGGGCGTTGGCCCAATGAGTCGACGCCCGCTATCGCGGTAGCGGCATCGGTTTCCTTGTCTAACCACTGCCAGGTAAAGGTGGAGCTGAATGTATCCGTCGGCTGCCAGCCGAGGCTGAAACGGGTTGAGGTGGCGTGATCTTCCGGTTCGTCCATGCCGGTAGTAAGGTTTTCCACATCGCGTGCATCATTGGTGTCATAGACGACGGCAATACGCGCTGCCAATACACCTTCGATCAGTGGAGCACTGTAGGCGCCCTGGGTGTTAATACCGTCATTATCAGCAACGGTACCTTGTACATAGCCTTCTTGCTGATCGAGGTTTGGCTTTTTGGTCAGGATGTTGATGGCACCGCCGGGGGAGGTGCGACCCTGCAGGGTACCCTGTGGTCCGCGCAGGACTTCCAGTCGTTCGATGTCATAAAGCTGGGTAAATGCCACACCCGATCGAACATTCATTTCATTCCAGTAGAGGTCCACTGCCGGCGCGGTAGCCGCTTCGGGCGGAGTACCTACGCCTCGCATGGAGATACTGGAGCTGCGTAAGTTTTCCGAGGCCATGGTCAGGCCAGCGGTTTGTTCCTGGATTTCATCAAAATTAAAGGTCGCATACTTTTCGAGGTCAGCACCGGTTACTACGTTAACGGTAGCGGCGATATCCTGTACGCTGGATTCACGTTTTTGCGCCGTAATGATAATCTCTTCAAGTACCAGCCCATTGCTCTGGGCTAAAGTATTATCTGCGGTTGAGAGAGAGAGGGTTAAAATAGCGCAAGCAAGAATAGATTCATTTTTCATTATTCGGCCTTTTATAATTATCTCATGGTGATTAAATTGTTACTGATAACTACTCGTAGGTAGTTTTTATTCATTATATAGTTGAGGCTATAAATTTTCGCTAAGCTTTAAGCACTCATTTATTTTTCTATTTGCTTAAATTCGCGAACAATTGCGTGCCAGTGTAAAATGGCCAGATAAAAGTCGAGCCGAGAATTTACTTCCTGACAGTGGACTTTTACAGCTGGGCATTTTATGCTTTTTTGAAATGACAATCCACTGATTGTACAGTTTTTTATTATTAAAGGACGCAATTCACTATGGCTATCGTAAAAAAACTGCAAACTGCTGAGGGCGAACGCCGCCGTTTGGAAATCATTAACCCGGCTAATATGGAGACCATTGGTGAAATTGAGGCCTTGAGTAAAGATGATGTAGCCGAGGCCCTGGTGCGCGCCCGTGTGGCCCAGAAGGCCTGGTCCAGGCTGTCTTTTAAGCAGCGCGGTGCCTATATATTGCGAGCCCTGGATGTGCTGGTGGAAAAGCAGGATGAGTATATTGAGGTGATTCTCAAGGATACGCCCAAAACCCGCAATGAAGCGCTGGCCATGGATATTTATACGGGGATGGATTCGCTGCTGTATTACGCGACCAAGGCTGAAAAATTCCTCAAACCGGAAAAGCGCCCCCTGCATGGTCTGGGCGGGGGGATGAAAAAACTGGAAATTCACTACAAGCCACTGGGTGTGATCGGCATAGTGAGCCCCTGGAATGCGCCGTTTATTCTCTCCCTGAACCCGGCAATACAAGCCTTGATGGGCGGTAATGCGGTATTGATCAAGCCTTCTTCGGCGACGCCGTTTGCCGGAGGCCTGGTCGGTAAATTGTTTGAGGAAGCCGGCTTGCCCAAGGACCTGGTAACGATTTTACAGGGAGATTCCACCACCGGCCAGGCGCTGCTTGAGGTAGGCGTAGACAAGATATCCTTCACCGGTAGCGAGGGCATTGGCCGCCATGTAGGCATCACCTGTGCCGAGCAATTCATTCCCTGCTCATTGGAGTTGGGCGGAAAAAACCCTTACATTGTCTGCGCTGATGCTGAGCTGGAGCGGGCGGCCGCGGGTGCGGTGGCGGGTAACTTCCTCAATGCCGGCCAATATTGTGGTGGTAATGAAATCGCCTATGTAGAAAAGTCTGTTGCTCCCGAGTTTATTCGCCTGGTAAAAGAACGGGCTACTGTCTTGCGCCAATCCAATAGTGGAGAGTTTGATGTCGGCGCGCTTTATACCGCCGATCAATTGAAGCTGGTGGAAGAGCAGGTAGCAGAGGCCATCGCCAAAGGGGCAACCGTCGTGGCCGGTGGTCGTCGCAACCCCGAGCTTGAGGGTTTGTATTTTGAGCCCACCGTATTAACTGATGTTACGGCGGATATGCGCATCGTAAAGGAAGAGACTTTCGGCCCGGTGATGAGCATTATCGCCATTGATAGCATCGATGCCCTGGTGGAGGAGATCAACGCCAGTAATTATGGCCTGACCGCCT
>JAUXHA010000138.1 GCA_030621845.1 Spongiibacteraceae bacterium | reverse complement strand
GAAGGGAATAATCGCCGGGGCGGGGATCTTCTCGACATTGATCTTCACATCCACCATCAGCGACATCCTCTACGCGATATTCGAAATGAAATACCTGAGGCTCATCAATATCTTCGGATAACTCACCACCGTCATCCCGGCCTGTTCAAACTCAACGGTCTCGGGCAACAGACCAAAGTCCCACTGTCGAATATCGACTTTTTGAAAGCGCTGCGTGGTTTTTTGCTCCAGCGTCTCCACTACCCGCCCCTTAAATTGCGCCAGCAGTTGTTCAAGCTCCCTGCCCTGGGCCAACGCCTTGCCATCCTCATCCACCAACTGGATATTAATTCGATAAAAGGCATCCAGTGATTGCGGCTGCCAATGCTGGGGGGGAATCGTAACCCCGGCGCATTGCTGCAAGGCCTGCGACAAAGCATCCAGTAATGAACTATCACTCGTCACCATTAGCAGCAGCGCCTTATCCACATAATCTGGCACTGGCACCAATTGTTTACGCAGTGTCTTTGGCAGTAACTTTACCAGCGCAATGCATTTATCCCGCAACAAACCGGGCACCAACCATTCAAAACGATGACGGGGCAGACGATTAAGCAAGGCAATGGGCACGGTTACTGTCACCCCGTCGGCGATATGCCCCGGTTCAAAGCGATACGTCAATGCAAAGTGACAATCACCGCTGTGCAGTTGATTGGGGAATTGCCGCTCATCCACCTGGCGGGCATGGTGATGGATCAGTTGCTCTCGCTCCAGGTGCAGCAGTCGAGGCTGCGCTGTCGAGACATCCTTCAACCACTTTTCAAAATGACGCGCAGTGGTTATCCCAGCGGGAATACGCTGGTCATAAAAAGCCAACAACTGCTCTTCATCCACCAGGATATCGCGACGACGCGATTTTGCTTCCATCGCCTCCAGTGATTCAATCAAACGCCGGTTATGCTGGAAAAAATCAGCCTTGCATTTATAGTTGCCCTCCACCAGCGCGCCGCGAAGAAACAGCTCCCTGGACAACACCGCATCCACCGGGCCGTAGTGCACCGGCTTTCGCTCGCGAATAGCCAGGCCGTATAAGCTCAGGGTTTCATAAGCCATCACCCGCCCGCTGCGCTGTTGCCAGTGCGGTTCGCTGTAATGACGTTTAAATAAACTGTCGTTAATGCCCAGCAGCCATTCTGGATCAATGCGCGCACAACCGCGGGCGTACAGCTGTGTGGTTTCGGTTATTTCAGCGGCAACAAGCCATTTCGGTGACTGTTTAAACAAATTCGATCCGGGGAAAATTCTCAACTTGCGGTTGCGCGCACCGAGGTAAATACGCTGTTCATCAAAGCGGGCAATATGGCTCAACAAGCCCGCCAACAGGGCGCGATGTATGCTCTCATAATCCGCTGGCTGGCGGCTTTCCTTATAACCCAATTCTTTACAGATTAAACGCAGCTGGTGGTGAATATCACGCCACTCACGCATACGCAGATAGGAAATAAATTCACGCTGGCACAGTTTGCGCAAGTGGTTCTGGCTCAATTGCTGACGCTGGGTTTCATAGTAATCCCACAGCGTTACATAGCTGATAAAATCGGATTGTTTATCGTGGAAGCGGCGGTGTTTTTCATCCGCCGCCTGTTGTTTTTCCACCGGCCGTTCACGGGGATCCTGCACGCTCAGCGCACTGGCGATTAACAGCACTTCCCGCAGTGATCCGCGCTGTTTGGCTTCAACAATCATTCTTGCCAAACGGGGATCGACCGGCATTTTCGCCAGTATTTTTCCCACCGTGGTCAGCCGGCGCTGTTTATCGGTGGCACCGAGCTCTTCCAGTAATTTAAAACCATCGTTAATCTGGCGGTGATCCGGTGGGTCAATAAAAGGAAAATCCTCAATGTCGCCCATATCCATCGACAACATTTTCAGAATCACCGAGGCCAGGTTGGTGCGTTTGATTTCGGGATCGGTATAGGTTTCACGCCCGTCAAAATCTTCACTGGAATAGAGGCGAACACAAACACCTTCCGCCACCCGACCACAGCGGCCTTTGCGTTGATTGGCGCTGGCCTGGGAAATCGCCTCAATCGGTAAACGCTGGACTTTGGTGCGATAACTGTAGCGACTAATTCGCGCATAACCCGGATCAATCACATAGCGGATACCGGGCACGGTGACTGAGGTTTCCGCGACATTAGTGGCAAGAATAATTCGCCGACCCCGTCGCTGGTTCGTGGAGAAAATTTTATTTTGCTCGGCGCGGCCCAGCCTCGCATACAGCGGTAAAATCTCGCAGTGAGCCAAATCCGCCTTGCGCAGATAGCGCGCCACTTCACGAATTTCCGCCTCGCCACTGAGGAATACCAGTGCATCGCCCTGCTGCTGGCGATCCCGTTGCAACACTTCAGTCAATGCGGCCTCGATCCCTGCCGCCAGCAATCCCTCTTCACTCAATTCTTCCAGCGGACGATACAATACCTGCACCGGAAACGTTCGTCCGGATACCTCGATAATCGGCGCCCGGTCAAAGTGGCGAGAGAAACTCTCCACATCGATGGTGGCCGAGGTAATAATCACTTTCAGTTCAGCGCGACGCAACAATAATTGCTTCAGGTAGCCCAACAGGAAATCGATATTCAAACTGCGCTCATGGGCTTCATCGATAATCAACGTATCGTACTGTTTAAGGTCCGGGTCACGCTGGATTTCAGCCAACAGGATACCGTCAGTCATCAACTTGATGTGGCTGAGCGCCGCCACCTGGTCCGTGAACCGCACCTGGTAGCCAACCCCTTCACCCAATGGGGTTAATAATTCATCCGCAATACGCTGGGCGACACTGCGCGCGGCCAGTCGGCGTGGCTGGGTATGGCCAATCATGCCCTGCACGCCACGCCCAAGCTCGAGGCAGATCTTCGGTAGCTGGGTGGTTTTACCGGAACCGGTTTCACCGGCGATAATCACCAGCTGATGTTCGCTTATCGCTTTCGCGATGCGCTCTCGCTGCTCCACAACAGGGAGTTGCTCGGGGAAATTGATCTCGGGAACAGCGGCCCGACGCGCCGATACAGTCGCCTGTGAACGCTCAAGCGCCGCGATCAGCTGCGCCTGCAGCCGATCAGCGGGTTTATCCAGCGCCAACCGCTGTTGTAATTGCTTTAGCTTGCCCTGTAATAAAGGCTGGTCAACGAGCATGCACTGCTCAATCTCACCAGGAATAGCGGTTAATGAGGGTTTCACTGTATCGAAATCAGCCCTGGCACTTATAAAGCCTCCTATTATAGATAATCATCGCAACCGCCGATATAGCACAGGCTTTCAAGCTGAAATAGTTTATACTGGCCGCCAGTTTTATCGCCACCCGAAACAAGGAAGACCCTGTGAGCATGCTGACAAACACCCCTTATGATGAAATTACTATCGGCCAGACTGCCAGCTATTCCAAAACCCTTAGCGAAGATGATGTCACCCTGTTTGCCGCAGTATCAGGCGATGTAAACCCCGTACACCTGGATGCCGAGTTCGCTGCCACCACCCCTTTTAAGCAGCGCATCGCCCACGGCATGTGGTCCGGGGCGATTATTTCAGCGGCACTGGCGGTGGAATTCCCCGGCCCAGGCACCATCTATCTCGGTCAATCCATGTCATTTCGCGCACCGGTTTTTATTGGCGACACCATTACTATTGAGCTGGAAGTCACCGCCAAGCGCGACGATAAGCAATTCGTAACCCTTGCCTGTAAAGCCGTCAACCAACACGGTAAAACAGTGGTGAAAGGCAGTGCCGAGGTGATTGCTCCCAGTGAAAAAGTCAGCATCCCCAAACCTGTATTACCCATTATCAGCATTGGCTAATATGACAAAAATGTAAGGGTATTTAGCGATCTTGATTTACCGTTAATAGTCTATACTTCCTAGCTTAGCGTGGTGATAAAAGCCTGAAACTGGCTGTTATTTAACCAGGTGCAGACTGGCCCCAGGCCCTAATCAATAAGGATAGTTTTACAGATGTGTGAAAAGTGGTATTCCGTATTGGTCGCCCTGCTCTTGTCAACGATGATAAGCAGCAATGCTTTTGCCCAGACCGTTCAGGCTGAACAGCAAAAGCTGGTCAACGCCGAGGCTCGGCTCAGCACACTGCAGGCACAGCAAGTACAGCTGCAAAAAGACATAAAGGCCAAGCAAGCGGCCATCGATAAAGCCAGCAACGCGCCCTCCCCGGAAAAAGACAAGCTTGATGATGCCCATCTTGTCGCCCAACAAGCCGCTGCAGCCTATAAAGCTGAGCCCTCGGCAACGAATAAATCCAAAAAATCCAATGCCGACTTTAAAGTGGCGCTGGCAGAAAGAAAATACCTTAAGTCCAATAGCGAGCTGACCCAGCTTGAGCGTGATAATACCGCCCTGAAAAACCAACAAAGTGATAATGCCGCCGAGATCAGTGCGCTAACTACGCAAATCCCCCAACAGCAACAACAGCTCGCCGAATTAAAAACCCGGCAACTGGAAACACAGCAACAATTACAACGCGACGCCGAGCAGGAACGAATCCGTGCTGAACACGCCAGGACTGAGGCTGCACGCGCCCAGGCTGTACTGGCTGAACAGGAAACCAAACAGCGGGCTGCCGCCACCGCCGCGCTGGCAATAGCGAATAAAAAAGCATTGGAAAAGCAACAGGCCGAAGAGGCCAGCTCATCCCTGCTGCTTAGCGACCCACCGGCAATAGCCGCTGCAGAAAAACGTTTATCAGAAGCCCTGGCGGGACCAGGAAGCACCGATCAATACAACAAAATTTTAAACATCAAACCGATACTCGCCGACGGCAAGCACGGCACGGTGACTTCTCGCACCCTCAGGTCGCTGGGCAAAAACCAGTATCGCGGCGCCACCCAATTAGAAAAAGGCGATGTCATCTTTGTTGTCGGCTTTTACAAGTGGGAACAAACCATAGCCAAAGCCGGCAAATACACCTTCCTTTACGATGCCACTGACGCCAAAAAACCTCGCCTGGTTTACTTTGAACAGAACCAGAACTGATCCATCCCCCTATCAACTCGATTGCGCTGAAATAAACTGGCTGGAAGACAATACACCGGTATCCAGCCACTACGGCGATATTTATTTCCTCAAACAACAGGGACTGGCGGAAAGCCGTTATGTCTTCCTGCAACAGAACCAATTGCAACAACGCTGGCAACAGCTCGATACCGATAACCGCGGTATTTTTACTATCGCAGAAACCGGCTTCGGTACCGGGCTTAATTTTTTAGCCAGCTGCCAGCTCTGGGTAGAAACTGCCCCGCCCAAGCAGCACCTGCATTTTATCTCCGTGGAGAAACACCCGCTCAAACGGGAAGATTTGCAACGGGCATTATCCAGCTGGCCTGAACTCGCCCCCTTTAGCGAAGCCTTAATTGCCAACTACCCGGTACTCGTGCCCGGCCACCATACCCTGCATTTTCCTGCGTGGAATATCAGTCTTCATCTACTACTGGGCGATGCCAGTGACTAAGTCGGAGGCCAAGCGGT
>JAUXHA010000065.1 GCA_030621845.1 Spongiibacteraceae bacterium | reverse complement strand
GTCGTTCCAGTTAACGCCGGAATCCTTGAGTGCCTCACGGGCAGCGTGAACACCGTATTCGACGAAGTTGCGTCCCCATTTACCCCAGGGATGCATGCCAACGCCAAGAATCGCAATTTCATTACTCATTTTTTTCTCCTGCTATTGCGTTGGGGATCAGCGAGCCAGCGGCTTCCATTTCCAGACCACTTTATCGCTTTGATCATCTTCAAAAAGGGTTTCCAGCACCATTTCCACTTCGTCGCCCACTTTCAAGTCTTCGACGGTGGTGCCTTTCACTACCTGGCCCAGTACGATCATTTTTTCCTTTTCCAGTTCCACCGCCGCAATGGCATAGGGTTCAAAGGGATCGGCTGATACATAGGGTTCAGGCGGTTGGTAGCAATTGTTGGTATAGGACCAGATCTTACCGGTACGGCTGAGTTCGACTTCATCAAACTCGCTGCTATCGCAATTGGGGTTCTTGCAATAGTTGGATTGTTTGGGGAAATAGTAGGTACCACAGTCTTTGCAACAGCTGCCAATTAAATGAGGCTGTTGGTTGTCCATGGTATACCAGCCTTCGACAGCTGGCGCTTGAGGCTTGTTGCTCATAGCAGGTCTCCACAGGAGGCGATGAAAGAAACGAGATCAATGGATGACCAGCATCCAGACGGCCTGCAGGATACTATTGGTGCTGCGTGACTGCAAGAGACGGGCGATTCTGGTAGATTTCAGTGGTGGGCGAATTTGTCAGGACTGTGGCAGCTTTTGCACTTGCTCATTGTTGTTAAATTCTTACACTAGACGGTCTGGTTTTTAATATCTATTCAGAGGGTTGAGCATGAAAGTCGAATTTACTCCGGAACAGGCAGCACTGCGCACTGAACTGCGCGCCTATTTCGATAAGCTTATGACGCCTGAGTTACAGGCGGAGAGTGCCGAGACCATGGGTGAGGGCGGCGGCCCGTTATGGATGGAAGCCCTGCGCCAGATGGGCAGGGATGGCTGGATTGGTGTGGGTTGGGATAAAGAGTTGGGCGGCAGGGGCATGTCCCCCATCGAGCAGTTTATTTTTGTCGAAGAAGTCATGCGCGCTGGATACTCCTTTCCCTTCCTGACTACCGAGGCGGTGGGCCCGCAGTTAGCGGCGGTGGGTAATGCGTGGCAGAAAAAAGAAATCGTGCCAAAGATTCTCGCCGGGGAATGTTTGGTCGGTATTGGTTATTCAGAGGCCGCTGCTGGCACTGACCTCGCGGCGCTGAAAACCACGGCGGTTAAAGAGGGCGATGAATGGGTGATCAACGGCCAGAAGATGTGGACCAGCCTGGTGCACTTTTGTGATTACGTCTGGTTGGCGGTTCGCACTGACCCCGATGCGCCGAAGAAGCACAAGGGGCTGTCGATGTTCCTGGTGCCCACCGACGATCCCGGTTTTAGTTATACCCCGGTGGAGACCCTGGGTGGTGTGCGTACCAATGCAACCTATTATGACAATATCCGTCTCAGTGAAAAGCATCTGGTGGGTGAGTTACACGGCGGCTGGAAGTTAATCACCGGCCAGTTGAACAGTGAGCGTTTAAGCCTGGTGAACGTTGGGCCCACCTCGCAGTTTTTTAATGCGGCGGTACAGTGGGCACAGCAAACCGAGTTGCCCGCTGGCGGTAAAGTCATTGATCAGCCCTGGGTGCAAATGAACCTGGCGAAAATACGCGCGGGTGTTGAGGCGCTCAAGCTGATTGTTTACAAGCAAGCCTGGGCGATGACACAGGGCCAGCTGGAAATGGCCGATGCCTCGGCAGCGAAAGTGTATGGTTCGGAGTTCTTTATCGAGGTCTATCGCCTGATGGGAGAGATTGTCGGTCAGGCTTCAATGATTAACGCCGATTCCGAACACGGCCAGGTGCTACAGGCGCGTATTGAGCGTCTTTATCGCACTGCATCGATTATCACCTTCGGCGGTGGTGCCAATGAAATTCAGCGCGACATCATTTCTGCAGCGGGTCTGTGGATGCCGCGTGCGTCACGCTAAGAGGGAAGTATCATGGATTTTGGATTTACTGAAGAACAGCAAGAAGTACAGAACCTGGCGCGGAAAATTCTCACCGACCAGGTCACCCCTGAGCGGCTGGCAAAGTACGATGAATATCAGGAATTGCGCTTTGATCGCAGCCTGTGGGCACAATTGGCGGAAGCCGGTTTGCTGGGTGTGGCAATAAATGAACAGTACGGCGGTATGGGTTTTGGTTATACCGAACTGGCATTGTTTATTGAGGAAACAGGGCGCAGCATTGCGCCGGTACCGGCGATTTCCCATTTGGTGTCTGCCGCTTTGCCGATCCAGAAATTTGGCAGTGAGGAGCAAAAAGAGTGTCTGTTGCCGGCGGCAGTGAATGGCGAATTACTGTTAACGGCGGCGTTAATGGAGGCGAACAATGAAGACCCTGCCAAGCCGCAGTTAAGTCGCGCCGTGGCGGATGGTGACGGTTTTATCCTGTCTGGTAGTAAAACCTGCGTCCCCTTTGCCGAACAGGCTGACCGTGTGTTGTTGTCGGCTGCAACGGACAAGGGGGTGGTGGTGTTATTGCTGGACCCCAGGGCGCAGGGTGTGACCTTGCAGCCACTTAAGGTCAGCACCTACGAGCCGCAGTATCAAGTGCTGCTGGATAATGTGGTCGTTGCCGCCAGTGATGTGCTGGTCAACGTTGAGCAAGGCGCCGCCGCCATGGTCTGGATTACCGAGCGCACCATTGCCGCGCTGTGTGCACATCAAACCGGTATTAGCGACCAGTCGATGCGGATGACGGCGTCTTATGCCTCCGAGCGTAAACAGTTTGGCGTGCCCATTGCTACGTTCCAGGCGGTAGGTCATCGGGCGGCGAATTGCTTTATTGATGTGGAGTGTTTAAAGCTCAATACCTATCAGGCCATATCCCGCCTGAACAGTGAGATTGATGCCACCACTGAAGTGATGATTGCTAAAATCTGGGCCGGCGACGTTGGTCATCGGGTCAGCTATGCGTCACAGCATTTGCACGGTGGTATGGGCATTGATCGCGATTACCCGCTGTGGCGTTACTGTTTGTCCGCGCGGCATAATGAAATGATGCTGGGTTCCAGTGCCAGTCAGTTGGCGGCGCTGGGTCAACGCATTGCCGCCGGGGAGGCGTTTTGTAGTTAACGGGGGGGTGGAAGGCAAACAGTAAGCTGGCGGCGTTTACCCGTCACGGCTCGTCAGAATTGTTACTGTGTCGAATCAAAGATATCCACCATTCGCCGGTCCACCCAGCTCTCCAGTTTTAAATTTTCAATAAACCCGCAGTGGCCGCCATAGCGGGTCAGTTCAATGCTTAGCTGTTTGTTGCTGGCCAGGTCGGCAAGGTCTTTGGCATGGATCATCGGGTCATCCATGCTGGTAATTAATTGGCAGGGTATGTTGAGCGGTTCCAGTACATCGCCAATTAACGAATAGGCTAATAAATAGGATGTGGTGTCATCATAGGCGGTGTGGTTGGGGACAAAAAAATCATTCATCGCCTTGAGGGTTTTTAATTGTGGCATGACATCGCCATAGCCCAGTTCGGGGAAGTACTGCAACTTTTTCCTTAACGAGCTTTGCCATTTATAGTGAAAATAATCGTGGTAAACAAACCAGCCATTGCTGAGGTGGTCCATGGTGTTAAGGGGGTTTAACACCGGGCAGACAGCAACCACTTGATTCAGTGTTATTTCATGCTCTGATGCGCTGGCGGCCACACGCAGGCAAAAGTTACCGCCCAGGGAAAAACCGGCCATAAAATTTTTATGGTGGGGAAAGCAGCTTTGGATTTCTTTTACCGCATCAATCACTTCCTCGATACGGGCGGAGTTAAATAATTGCGGGTTCAGGTGGTGGGTGGGCCCGTGGTCGCGCAGGTTGAGGCGGAAAATATTATATCCCTGTTGGTACAGGCGCGCGCCGGATGAAAGCAGGTAAAGGGAATTGGCGCAGCCTTCCCAGCCGTGAATCATAATGACCAGGCCTTTGTGGTTGTCGGCTTTCATCGACAGCTCACCCTGCAATCTTACCCCGTCACTGCAATGGAGAAGGTGGGTAGTGGCATCATCCAACAGTCGCCTTGCCCGGTTGCGCACCAGTAATTTACGCGGGCCGGTACTGGCAAATATGGATTGTAAGTGCGGATTGCGAAGCAGGGGATGTGGCGTGAAACTGTCCTGGGTCATTGCGCAGCCTATAGTTCGATGGCTTGAATCTGTTCGAGCAGGTAAGCAATAAATAACCCCACCCTGGCGGTGATGTAGCTGCACCAGTGTACCTTGTTTACTATCCTCCAGTACGGCAAAAAAAGGTAGCAGGGCTGAGCAGGCCTGCTGTTCGCTGATGGTTACTGTTGCTGGTATAAAGTCGCAAAGGCGGATAAATAGCGAATGTTTAGCGATATTTACACTTGAATTTCCTCCTAAAATGTCGAAATTGAACTATCTTTGAACAAGGTATTGCTAGGGCGCTGGGCCTCCGCGGTAACAAACTCACAATTAACACAAGGGACGCTTCGTCAATGGAATTGCTTGATCGCTGCCGGGATTATGCCGATAAATTTTTTCGTGAATTGATGCTGGCCGCAGAAAAGACGCTGGATGCGGAGCTATTTGAGAGCGCCAAAAGCAGTGATAGCAATGAAGATCAACAGCGCTTCTATGAAACCATACAAGGCTTAAAACAGCATGGCCCCGCCATGCACACCGCGTTCCAGAAAACAATGGCGGACAATTACCAGCGCTTTATCAGTGGTGAGGATATTGAGCGGGGTATTGATGAACAGATCGACATGGCGGCATTAAGCCTGGTTCAACGCGACCAGCTAGAGGATGATCTGGCTATCTCGGTGATTGTGTCGAAGTCCAATAGTCGCAATTCAGAGTGCCTGTGGAAGTTAAATAAAAGGCTGGCCGTGCTGCGTCGTGGTAAGAGTGTCAGTGATGAAACCAATCCCTTTGGGCCAGCCAGGGCTTGCGAGGCATTGCAGCAGGCCATCGGGCAGTTGCAGGTTGATGGAAAAACCCGCATTTACCTCTACAAGCATTTTGGCAAGTTGTATGTGGTTAATTTTAATAAAGTCTTGCAGGGCTTGAATGATTTACTGGTTGCGAAGAGTATTCTACCCAATCTTCGTTTTAGTCTGGCAAAAGCAGAAGCAGAAGCGAGTGCTGTAGATAGTACGGTGGATGAAACGGTCGATCGTGAGCGTTTGGCGGCTGAGCAGCAGGCCAGTATTGCCCACCAGCAACATCTCTACCAATCCATTCGTGACATGCAGCTCAGCCAGGGGCCAAAAAGCCATACCATAAGCGGTGTTAGTTTTGACGGCATTGCCACTGACAGTAGCGGTGGCACAGATGCGTTTGCCCCGGTTGATTATGCGCTGGCCTTGAGTGCGATCCAGCAATCCCAGGAGTTCTTATCAGCGGCGGCGCTGGGCCAGCCGCTGAAAACCGAGCTGGTCGAAAAACGTTTGTTTAAGCAGCTGAACCAGGTTGCCGATAAAAAGCATCACCACAAAATGACCCGCGATGATGCCGATACGGTCGACCTGGTAGGGATGATTTTTCGTTACATGCTTGATGACGATAATCTTCACGATGCGGTCAAGTCACTGCTCAGTCATTTGCATACGCCCTACTTGAAATTAGCCTTGATGGATAAGAGTTTTCTTGAGGAGTACCAGCACAGTGCGCGCTTGCTGTTAAATGGCATGGCCGAGGTGGGGGGTCGTTGGGTTCGCGACGATGGTGATCGCATTGTAATACCGAAAATAAAAACCATCGTGGAAACGGTGCTAAAGGGCTTTGTTGATGATGTAACGATTTTCGATCGTCTGTTGGAAGATTTCACTCGCTTTAAGCAAAATCTGGAAAAGCGTGCCAGTATGGTGGAAAAGCGCAATACCGAATCCCAGCAGGGCATGGAGCGTTTGGAAGTTTCAAAGCAACAGGCGGCTGACGAGCTCGAAAGCCGAATGGATAGTAAGGCATTAGCGGATAAGGTCCGTGATGTCTTGCGCAAGCCCTGGTCGGATTTCCTCTCTTATAGTCTGCTGCGGCACGGCGATGACAGCTTGAGCTGGAAGTCTGCACTGAAAGTCGTGGATGCGGTTGTCTGGAGCATGACTGTTCTTGACGGGCGTGATGAAGACAAAAACAGGCATCATCAGCAAGAGATTGAACAGACCGTTAAACAGGGTTTGGAGACCATCGCCTATGATGTGGAGGGAAGCAAGTCTCTGCTGAACTCGCTGAAAGAAGCACATAAACTGGTGCACCAGCAAAAAGTGCTGGATGCCGTCAGTCAATTAAATCTCAGCGGGGAGGCCGATGCAGTGGCTGAACCGGCGATAGCATCCCTGCCAGCGGGCAAGCCCAACGCCAGTCCGGTGAAGAAACCGGTAGAATTGAAAACCTTTCTCACTGCAGAGGAAGAAAAAGCCCTGGGCAGATTGAAAGCCGTGGATTTTGGTACCTGGTTTGAATTTACGCGGCCGGAGAATCTGGTGGAAAAACTCAAGCTGGCCTGGTTTAGCCAGGTCTCCCTGCGCTACATGTTTGTTGACCACGCGGGAGTGAAACAGGCAGTAGAAACCCGGGTCGAGCTGGCGAAAGGCATGAGTGCTGGCCTGGTTAGTATTGTCGAACTGGACAATAAATCTTTTATGGAACGGGCCCTGGAAGCAGTATTCAGTCGTTTGAAAATAGGTACGGGTTCCGCCGCCTGAGCCCGTTATCGCCGTTTAGCGCACAATAATAATCTTCCTGATTTCTGCTACCGCTGCCTGGGCGGTAGCATAGAGCGTAGATACATCGACGCGATTGCCAACTTCTGCTCGTCGGGAAATCATGGTGATGGGGAAAATAACCTCATCTTGTGTCGGTATCGCCAGCGCCCGGCTGCGACCATAGCGGTCGATGTAGATAATCCAGCTTAACTTTTCTTCTTTTTTCAGGGCATCTCCCAGTATCACGCCCATTGCCTGCAATAGCTGTGTTTGTTCGGGTCGAATCAGTTGTTGATCGAGTATTTTCTGCAGGATGTCGAGATCATTGCGTTTTTCACCATTGAACTGCCGGCCCAGGTGTCGCCTGGCGAGTTGATCGATGTTGTCACGCTGGTCTTGCATGTACTTGCGGTCAACCTCGGACAGCGCTTCGACCCGAAATTGCTGCGCCAGGCTGCTGTGATTGACAGTTAACAGTAGTGTCAGCAGAAGGATTCGAATAAGCATGGCC
The DNA here is from genome assembly GCA_030621845.1 of Spongiibacteraceae bacterium. Taxonomy (GTDB): domain Bacteria; phylum Pseudomonadota; class Gammaproteobacteria; order Pseudomonadales; family Dasaniaceae; genus JAUXHA01. The sequence goes on along the minus strand of JAUXHA010000065.1, from coordinate 9,718 downwards.
TAGCTCCGCGGTGATGATGGTGAGTATTATACGACCAGACGCCCGCTGTGGGTAAATAGTTAGTCGTTTAGCTTGAGCTTACAGGAGGTGGTCAGTACCATAGCGCCTTGCTTGAACAGTGGGAGAATTTAAATGATTGCGGGCAGTATGGTGGCCTTGGTAACCCCAATGACACTCAGCGGGGAAATCGACTGGGCGGCGTTGACTGATCTGGTTGACTGGCATATTCAGCAGGGCACCGAAGCGATAGTGGCGGTAGGCACTACCGGTGAATCGGCGACCTTGAATGTTAAGGAACACTGCCAGGTCATCGGTAAGATTGTCGAGCAGGTTGCTGGCCGGATTGCGGTGATAGCGGGTACCGGTGCTAATAGTACCCGGGAGGCGATTGAATTAACCCGTGCGGCGCAATCGGTTAAGGCGGATGCCTGTTTGCTGGTGACACCCTATTACAACAAACCAACCCAGGAAGGACTGTTTCTGCACCACAAGGCCATCGCCGAAGCGGTGGATATACCGCAGATTTTATACAATGTACCGGGTAGAACCGCCTGTGATATGAACGATGACACCGTGGATCGACTGGCGGACATTGCCAATATTGTCGGTATCAAGGATGCCACCGGTGATCTCGAGCGCGCGGCGAGCTTGATTGAGCGCTGTGCCGACCGCATCGCCATCTATTCCGGCGATGATGCTACGGCGGTGGAGTTAATGTTATTAGGCGGTAAAGGCGACATTTCAGTCACCGCCAATGTTGCGCCAAAACGGATAGCCGAGATGTGTGCGGCGGCGCTGGCCGGTAATGCCCAGTTGGCACGGCAGTTGAACGAACAGCTGATGCCCTTGCATACTGCGTTATTTCTGGAGTCCAACCCGATCCCGGTGAAGTGGATGCTTAGTGAGATGGGGAAGATGGGTCAGGGTATACGTCTTCCGTTGACAGTATTGAGCCAGCAATATCACGCCGAGCTCGATGCTGTAATGACGCAGTTAAGTCTTAAGTAAGGTTTTCGCATTGAAATTATTTCCTCGTTTGTTTGTTCGCTGCCTGTTGTTAGTCTGTTTGACCACTATGTTCACCGCCTGTGGCTGGGTATTTGGCGATAAAGGTATGTTTCGCGATCGTGGTGATGACTATCGCAAAGCCCGGGTTGAGCCGCCGCTGGAGTTGCCCGAGGGTGTCGCGAGCCCGGTGATGGAAGGTAATTATGCGATTCCACCGATTAGCGACCAGAGTAAGCTGGAGGGTGACTTTGCGGTGCCCAGACCGGCACCGTTGGCCGAGGAGGCCGAGCACGAGAGTGTGCGGATTAATAAACTAGGCAATCAACAGTGGATATTGGTTGATGGTAGCCCCGGTGAAGTGTGGCCGCGTCTTAGGGGTTTTCTCAACCTGAACCAGATTGTCCTGCGCCGCGCCGATGCGGTGACGGGAATCATGGAAACGGTGTGGATGCAGCCCGCCGCCGAGGGTACCCTGAAAGAACGCTATCGCCTGCGTATTGAGCAGGGGGTACAGCGTGGCACCAGTGAGGTCTATGTACTGCAAGCCAATATTACCGCCGGTGAGCAGCAGTGGCCGTCCAGCTCGTCTAACCCTGAACGTGAAGCAACGATGGTTAAGGAGTTGTCCCAGTACCTGGCGGACAGTGTGGCGGTGGCGTCGGTGTCTATGCTGGCTGAGCAGGCGATTGATTCCTCGGGTAAGGTCAGCATTGAGCAACCCCAGGATGGTGCGCCCTATTTAAAACTCGACTTGTCCTTTGCTCGTGCCTGGGCATCGCTGGGTCTGGCGTTGAATAAGGCGAAGTTTACCATCGATGACCTCGATCGCAGCCAGAAGCTTTACTATGTTAATTATGTGGAAGTGTCTGATGACGACGACGGCGGGTTTTTTAACTGGTTTGGCGGGGATGACGAAGAGCCGGCAGGTGTTGATTACCTGATCAAGATGCATGATGTCACTGACGAGTCGGTGATTATCACCATCCAGAAGGAGGGAGATGAGCCATTGCCGGAGGGTGAAGATACCCGCTTGCTGCAGTTGATTAAGCGGTATTTAGCCTAGGGCACCTCTGAATAATGACAAATGCTCTCTGGCCTCCAGACAAATTCAGGATTAAGGCAGCGCTTCGAAGGCATACCCAAAGCATTCGCTTCGCTCACGGGGCAGGCTCTGCTGGTTGCACGTCAAGAAGTGCTAACGCAGAGCCTGAATTTGTCTGGAGGCCCCGAAGGGCGTGGCCAGAAGGGCACAGCTGCTGCGTTGCAAACCTCGTCAAGGACAACCAGCCTTGGCCTTCGGCTTGCGCCTTGCATCTCGGCTTTGGCTTCCTGCGTCGCTCTATCTCCTGCATCCCTGCAGTCGTGCACCCTTCTGGTCACGCAGAGAGCGGTTGTCATTATTCAGAGGTGTCCTAGTGTTACAGTATTTATCATTGGGCAGCGGTAGCAAGGGTAATGCTACTGTGGTGAAATCAGATCATGTGCAATTATTGGTCGATTGCGGTTTTAGTGTAAAGGAAACTGAAAAGCGGCTGCGTCTGGCGGGGTGTGATCCCGAGGATATTGCCGCGGTATTGGTCACCCATGAGCACGCTGATCACATTCGGGGTGTTGGTCCCTTTGCCAGGAAATACCAGTTACCGGTGTACTTGACGCATGGTACCGGGCAGTACCATGGGCTGAAGAAAGTACGCTGTGAGGAGATTAATACGCACCGATGTTTTACCATAGCGGATATCGAAGTGACGCCGGTGGCGGTGCCGCACGATGCCCGTGAGCCCTGCCAGTTTGTGTTTAGGCAAGGGAAAAAAACATTTGGTCTGCTAACAGATTTAGGTAGTATTACCCCCTTTGTGATTGAGCAGTATCGACAGTGCGATGCGCTGATGCTGGAGAGTAATCACGACAGCCGTATGTTGGCGGTCGGGCCTTATCCACCAAGCCTTATTTTGCGCGTGGGTGGCCAATGGGGGCACTTGAATAATCAACAGGCGGCGATCTTGTTGTCGTCGCTGGAGCCGGGTAATTTGCAACACCTGGTTATCTCTCACATCAGTGAGAAAAACAACACGGAATCTTTGGTTCGCGACGCCATAGTGCCGGTTTACGGTGATGGCGGTGTATTGATTTTGGCGGAGCAGGAAACCGGCACTGACTGGCTGGAAATTACCTAGGGCAGCGCTTGGGGGTGACATTATTAGTCGCCGGTAAATGACTTGCCACTGGTGATTGCGCGTTGATGTGGGTATTGTATCAATAACGAGTGAGCTGCTGGCATTCCAGGGCACCTCTAAATAAAAGACAGCGTATGAGCCGGAGCTTGGATGAGAGGGGATGATGCAGGAACAACGTAAATACGCAAGATCCAGCAGTGCCGTAATGGTAGAAATTAGTCACCCGAGTTTGGGGACCTTCCAGTTAAAAGCCAAGGATTTATCTGACGGTGGTGCCTATGTTTATCAGGGGAATCACCCGCTGATTCCAGTTGGTACCGAGATTATGGTACGTATCAAGCGGCATTCCGGGGTATTGAACGAGCAGCCTATTGCCATGCGCGTAGTGCGTCATCATTCCGGTGGCATGGGCTTGATGTTTACCTAGGGCACCTCTGAATAATGGCAGGCATGGTAATTAATTCAATTAGCGTTATGATTAGCAGATGCCCCGCTGATTGCGGGTATTTGTGGCCATGGTACTAGTCTGCCTGGCCTGTTGTTTGCCGGTTTAAGTGTGTACGACTGAATATGCAAGTAGAGCATAAATTCAGCCCAAAAGCCTTATATAACAAGGAGTTGGGCGAAGTAAGTATTGTTCAGCAGGAGAATCTTCGCTTTTTAGAGGACGCTCTTCGTCAGCATTGGAATTTGGGTGAAAATATCCTGCTGTGCTGGTCAGTTGATGAAAAAGGGGTGCAGGCCCTGGTTGTGCCGCATTACTTTCTCAGTAATTTTTCTTCCAGTTTAAATAATGACTCCCCTACTGACCGTCTCGATGCACTGAATGGACGCTTTATTCGGCAGATGATTGCCGGCAAACGGATGATGGCAATGGATGAATTTGAAGGTACCGCCAGGCGCCTGGAAATCATCCCGACTGAAGTTCACCTTCCCGTGCCGCTGACCCAGGAGCCGCTTATCCTCGGTATCATCGATGCTATGGTCAAGCGTTATAGCATTACCTATGTAAAGAGCCGGGCAGTCCTGCTGTTTGATATCGTTAACTTTTCCCTCGCCATGCCCTTTGAGCAAGCCAGCCAGTTGAGCAGCCTGTCGTATTCCCTGAATGCGGCCTATAACAAGTTGTTGAAAAAAAATATCGAGGTGAACTTTACCCGTACCACCACGGGTGATGGCTATTATGTCTGGGGCAAAGACATCAGTCCTCGCGCCAACATGGAATTATTCCAGTTTATGTTGCTGGTGTTGGCGGATAATGCGATTGCCCACCGTAAGGCCAGTGGCAATACCGTGCCGCTGATCCGTACCGGTTTTCATATCGGCAGTCACTATGAGTTTTATCAGGTGGAAGGTCTCAACCCCAGCATGTCCAGCTATATTGTCGGTGACGTCACCATCGAGTTGGCGAGGATGATTGACCTGGCCATGCCGGGGCAGGTTTTTATTGGTGACTACCAGGTGCCAGTGCCCACGTCGGCCCGGGAAGGAGCTTACCTGATCGATGCCGATAGCCAGCATTTTGTTGAACGTGCGGGCAAACATATGGAGACATTACGCGGCATTGAGTTGTCCGGTGAACAAATAGAATCAATACATGGCTACCTGACCGGTGAAACCGGGGCGTCGGCGGGCCAGACGGTGAGACGGTTTCGGATAACCGATAAACACGGTCGCTCGCGTAATGTCTATAATATGAGGATTAATATCAACACCCGTAAAGGGCAGCCGATATTTTTGGGTGTACAGGATAGCCATTTACCCAAGCGACAATTCCAGGGCAGTGCCCTGGCAACGGCGGCGACGGCGCTGTCAAAAAAATCGCGAAGATCAATATCAGCGGCGGATGATTGAAGGAACAACATGGCAAGTAAACAGCATTTAATAATGGATATCACCGGCAAGGTGGATGTCACTGATCCTGCGGCGGTGGCGGTGGCGGTGACAGCGATTTTTTCCGCCCGCTATCCCGGCGAAGATTTTTCCATTATTAGTCGTTTGTACGAGGATTTTAATGCCTTGTACGGTGGCCAGTTTCCTGGCTTCATGGCTTGTGAAACGGATTACCATGATATACAGCATGTGCTGGACGTGTCATTGGCGATGGCGCGTCTGCTCGACGGCTATGACCAAAGCCATGCCAAGCCACAACAACTGGGTCCCGAGCTGGCACTGATTGGCCTGGTGGTCGCGCTGTTTCACGATTCAGGTTACATCCGTCGTCGAGGTGACAGTCGTCACTTACACGGTGCTGAATACACCAAAACTCATGTCTCCCGAAGCGCCCGCTTTATGAGCGAATACCTGCCGCTAATTGACCGGGCTGATATTGCACCGCTGTGTGCGAAGCTGGTGCATTTTACCGGCTATGAATTCCAGCCCGACCAGATTGAACTGGATAATCCCAAGCATCGTATACTGGGTTGTCTTGCCGGCACAGCTGATGTGATTGCACAAATGGCTGATCCGTCCTATCTGGAAAAATGCCGGGATCGACTCTATCCCGAGTTTGAAATAGCCGGTATCGCGAGAGAGCAGCGCGCTGATGGCTCTGAGCAAGTGATTTATGCCTCAGCCCAGGATTTACTGGTGAAAACCCCGGCGTTTATCAAAGCGACCATCACGCAACGCCTGGATGGGCACTTCGGCGGTTTGTATCATTACGTCGCCGCTCACTTTGGTGGCAACAACCTCTATATGGAGTTACTGGAGAAAAACTGCCAGCACCTTGAAGACCTGTTGTCGACCGGCGATGAAACGCTGCTGGTCAGCCCTTCACTAAGCCCTTCGCGATTTGCCTGATTAATACAGTGAGCCCTGAGTCGTTACCGTCAATAGCCCTGTTGATTGAAACGTCGATGCCCGCTGTGGCCCACCCCTTGCTGGCGTCTCTGCAGCTCCCCTCGATTACAACCGCTGAAATCGATCAATTTGATTATTTGCTCAGATACCACCAGCAGTGCTGGCAGTTACAACAAACCGGTAAACAGCCTCCGGGGCCGGTGCTGGTTGACTTTAGTAGTGCAGGTTCGCGTTATCGACGTAACAAAGGCGGAGGCGAGTTGATTGTTAGGGCGGTGGCGGGTAATAAAAAACTACGGCCCAGTGTATTGGATGCGACGGCGGGTCTGGGCGGTGATAGTTTTGTACTGGCCAGTCACGGTTACCCGATGACGTTAATGGAGCGCTCACCGATTGTGGCGTTGCTGCTTGACGATGGTTTACAGCGCGGCCTGTGCAGTGATGATGCGGAGGTCAGGGCGATAGTCCAGCGCATGCATTTTCAGTCTGGCGATAGCCAGGGCTACCTGGAACATCTTGCTGATGCCGATTGCCCCGATGTGGTTTATATCGACCCGATGTTTCCCGCTTCAAGAAAGTCGGCACAGGTAAAAAAAGAAATGCAGGCCTTCCAGAAAATTGTTGGTGCTGACAGCGACAGTGCTGAATTGTTAGATGCTGCGCTGAATAAGGCGGTGCATCGTGTGGTGGTGAAACGTCCCCTCAAGGCAGAAAACCTGGCGGGCAGGGCGCCGAGCTTTGCGCTCAAGGGTAAGGCGGTACGTTTTGATGTGTACGGACTTAAAGCGTTCTAGTGATCAGGCGGGTGTTTTGATTGTTCGGGGCTACACTGATTTTAAGCGGTAAGATTTTAACTGGATATCAATGGATAAATTCAACTGCTGGATGCTGGCGAGGTGTTTTTTCCTGGCCGGGGAGGCGCGCCAGTAATGAGGGGTCATGGTTAATAGATCGTGAATACTGTCGCTATCATTGAGGGTGATTGCGTAGCGAATTGTTTCCTGCTGCGATGAGATGTTTTCAAAATCATCCCGCAGGGTGGTGTCAGTATTGATGGCCGACATATCGACCTTGTCATAGAGAATTTCCCTGAGCTCCAGTAAATGTTGCGGGCCTGTTGAGGCTACAATTAATTGCCCGTTTGATTTCAGGCAGCGTTTGAATTCATTGCTCTGCAGCGGAGAAAACAGGCATAAGATAAGTTCGGCATTGTGGTCGGCGATGGGCAGGTCCCTGTTACTGGCTACCAGCCACTGGTTGTCACGATTACGTTTGGCCGCCAGCCGGCAGGCCGGTTTGGAAATATCAACGCCGGTAATGTCAGTGCTGATATCCCTGTCCTGTAAGTGTTGCTGAAGCCTGCTGCTGTAATACCCTTCGCCACAACCGGCATCGATAACGGCCAGTGGCAGGGTGTGATATTGCTGTTGGTGAAACTGAAGCACCCGCTGGTTAATGGCGTCAGATAATAATTGATAATGGCCGGCGTCGAGAAAGCGACGGCGAGCGTTGACCATTTGTTTGTCATCGCCCGGTGCTTTGGACTTCTTCTTATGTACCGGCAACAGGTGGGTAAAACCTTCACGGGCACTATCAAAGCTGTGTCCATGAACGCAGTGCCAGCGTTGTTCATCCCTGGATAAGCTTTCACGACAGAGTGGGCAGATCAGTTGCATGGCGTTACGGCAGTAGACGTTTCAGGATGCCTTCATAGATTGTTGACAATAATTCCAGGTCAGTGGCACGGACACACTCGTCAACTTTATGAATAGTGGCATTAACCGGGCCCAGTTCTACGACCTGTGCTCCGGTGGGTGCAATAAAACGACCGTCCGAGGTGCCGCCTGCGGTGGATAATTCGGCGTCGAGCCCAGTGCTTTCCTTGATCGCAGCAAGACTCGCTTCGACCAGTGGGCCGGCGGCGGTGAGAAAAGGCTGGCCGCTGAGGTTCCACTCCAGTTCATACTCCAATGCATGTTTTTCCAGTATGGCTTCAGTCCGGTCACGTAAATCCTGTTCCGTCAGTTCGGTTGAAAAGCGGAAATTAAAAATAACTTCGAGCTCGCCGGGTATCACATTGCTGGCACCGGTGCCGCCATTGATATTGGAAATCTGGAAGGAGGTGGCGGGGAAAAAATCATTGCCCTCATCCCACTGCTCAGTAGTCAGTGCTGCCAGTACGGGTGCGGCGCGGTGAATCGGGTTGCTGGCAAGCTGCGGATAAGCCACATGCCCCTGCACGCCTTTGACGATTAACTTGCCGCCCAGTGAGCCGCGTCGCCCGTTTTTAATTACATCGCCCACTTGTTCGCTGGAAGACGGTTCGCCGACCAGGCACCAGTCAATGGTTTCACCTTGTTGCTGTAACCATTCAAGCACTTTTACCGTGCCGTTAATGGCAATGCCTTCTTCATCGCTGGTAATCAGGTAGGCGATGCGCCCGCTATGCCGGGGGTGTGCGGTGACAAAACGTTCGCAGGCGGTGACCATCGCTGCCAGGCTGCCCTTCATGTCGGCAGCGCCGCGACCATAGAGCATGCCATCGACAACGGTGGGTTCAAAAGGAGGACTGTGCCACTGTTCGGCGGGGCCGGTGGGAACAACATCGGTGTGGCCGGCAAAACAGAATAGCGGACCTTCGGTGCCGTGGACTGCCCAGAAATTATCGACATCATCGAAGCGCAGGCAATGAACCTGAAAGCCAATGGCCTCTAAGCGTTCGATCATTATGGCCTGGCAGCCTTCATCGTCCGGGGTGATCGATTGGCGTGAAATTAATTGCTCGGTGAGCTGGAGCGTGGCTGATGCTGCGGACATTGTGTACCTGTACCCAATTAAAAGCGCTAGTGTAGCAGATTGCAGTACTGACCAATTGATAAAAGGGATTTTACAGCTTTTGTCATAGAGCTGGGTCGGCGCTTTGGTTATCCTATAAGACTTTCGATGAACAGAGCAGTAAGATTTCCGCTGGCTTGTATGCTCGCGGTGTGAACAAGGACGACAATGAGATCCCGGCTCGCTATACAGGGCTCGAATCAGGCCGCTAGCAATTGAATAATGGCCCTCCAAAGGTGTCCATTACAGAATTAATCCACTTGCATATTTAAAAGCTTTGCATTAGTTTGGCTGCTCAATTTTTAGGGGTGCGCCATGTCAAGAAAAACGGTCAAAACCAACTGTGCCAAGCATAAACTTCAAGCCGGGGAAACCGTGGTGGTTGCCGCGGGTCATTCAGGATCTGGAGATTCCATTGACCTGATCGGGTCGCTGGGTTTTGATGGTTTTTGGATGGAGGGCGAGCACGGCCCGGCGATATGGAGCGAGTTTGGTAACATGACTCGCGCCTGTGATTTATGGGGGATGTCGGCGCTGTACCGTGTTCAGCGGCTGGATTCAACATTGATTGCACGGGCACTGAGCCTGGGTGCCCACGGTATTGTACTGCCGCAAGTAAGCACCAAAGCTGAGGCCGAACAGCTAGTAGAGGCCGCCAAATTTTCGCCGATTGGTGTTCGCGGTGTTTCCCGGGGACGACGCTCCTACGTCAATCCTGAATTTCTGGAAAAAGATAATGATGAGACCTTGCTGGTGGTTCAGCTTGAAGACCCCAAGGCGCTTGAGAACATTGACGAGATTGTACAAGTTGAACATATCGACGTGGTCTTTATCGCACCGAATGACCTGGCCCAGGCGATGGGATTCCAGGGGCAGCCAGAACACCCCGAAGTAGCCTC
>JAUXHA010000076.1 GCA_030621845.1 Spongiibacteraceae bacterium | reverse complement strand
TTTTTCTTCGCTGCAGCCTTCTTCTTGGGAGCGGCCTTCTTCTTGGCTACTGCCTTTTTCTTCTTCGGTGCGGCTTTTTTCTTCGCTGCAGCCTTCTTCTTGGGAGCGGCCTTCTTCTTGGCTACTGCCTTTTTCTTTTTAGGTGCAGCTTTCTTTTTAGAAGACTTCTTGGCTGCTTTCGCCGCCTTCTTCTCAGCAGCAGCCACTTTAGCAGCAATTTTCTTTTCAGCGGCAGCAACGGTTGCAGCAACTTTCTTCATCGCAGCTTTGGCCTTCGCTTCCAACTTGCGCTCAGCAACCTTTAATTTCTTAGTTACAGTAGCAGCACGCTTTTTGGCCCATTTGACTTCAAAAGCAGCCAGTGCTTTAGCTTTCTCAACAGACTCAGCTGCCGTATGCTTAAGCATATGCTCATCCAATTGAGCTATGACTTCAGCTTTAACCGCCTGGGTAACCGCCACAGCCTTGGCTTTAGTAACACGCAGATTGACGCCGTCTATCTTCGCCCTCAAAGCAGCCACTTTAGCCGACAACCGAGCAGAAGCATTACGAGCACTTTTCGCTGACTTCTTATCACCTGCTTTTTTGCTTCGTGCAGCTTTCTTACTGGCAGCAGCCGCTTTCTTCTTCGCGCTAGCCTGTGCTTTCTTTCCAGTAGCAATAGACTTCTGAAGCGCTGATGATACCGCCTCTGCTTTTGCTACCGCTGGAGCAACAGCCACTTTCTTAGCTGGTGCTTTTTTGGCAGCGGCTTTCTTTTTAGCTGCTGGCTTTCTTTTAGCTTTCGCTTTCGCTTTCGCCATTTTTGTTTCTCCTCGAGTAAGACCATAGTGCACTACAACAATTTCCTAATAGCCGAACCATTTACAACAACTAATTAAAGGAAGCTAGCACTGTTTATTAGAAATCAATTAACTTTTAGACCAAAAAACGCAATTAAAAAAGGTTTTTCGGCATTTAATTGTTAATTAATTAGATTTTCGTTTGTTTTTTTCAATTTTCTATCAGAAAACGATAAATTTATTAATTTCGACAGAAAAAATCATTTTTTCAAAAATAAACAGAAGAAAACAAACTGGAGCATAAAGAAGGGAGGTTTTGGTAATAATTAGCAATGAATTTTCTAATCCGATTCGGTCACCGGCATGCAGTCGAGCAATAATTTAGCCATCATTTTAATGTGGGAATCATCGTCATTGAGGCATGGAATAAAATGAAATTTTTCGCCCCCCGCGTTTTGAAATATGACTCGGTTCTCTTTATCAATCTCTTCCAGCGTTTCCAGGCAATCGGCGGCGAATGCCGGACAGATAACATCAACATGCTTGATATTTTCCCGAGCTAACTTTTCCAATGTGGCACTGGTATACGGCGACAACCATTTGGCGCGTCCCAACCGAGATTGAAAAGAAATTTGCCACTGATCGGCACGCAATTGCAGTTTTTTCGCCAACAGCTCAGCTGTCCTTGAACACTGTTGATAATAGGGGTCACCGAGATCGACATAGCGCTGGGGAATGCCATGAAATGACAGCAATAACTTTTCAGCTTGGCCGGAAATAGCCCACTGGCGCTTAACCGACAATGCCAGGGCATCAATGTAAGCAGGATTATCGTGATAATCCTTAATAATATGTAATTGGGGTATATTGCGAGCCCTGCTAATCATCCTGGCATATTGATCATAGACAGCACCCGTGGTGGTCGCTGAATACTGTGGATAAAGCGGCAGCACCACAAAACGCTCCACGCCCTGTAGCTGGTAGTGATTTACCAGCTGCTCCAGCGCCGGGCCAGAATAATTCATCGCGCAGGCCACCTCGGGTACATCATCCTTAAAGATTTTATTCAGGTATAACTGGAGTTTTTCTACCTGGCGATAGGTAATCAAACGCAACGGCGAGTCACCCTGCCATATCTGCTGGTAAGCCCTGGTGACCCTCGGTGTACGGAACGGCAAAATAATGCCATAGAGGATCAGGTACCAGATAAGCTTGGGAATTTCTACAACCCGGGAATCGGAGAGAAATTCTTTCAAAAACGCCCGCACTGCCTTTTTTGTCGGCGCTACCGGCGTACCAAGATTCATTATGACAATGGCTGTTTTCATTGATTATTACTACAGGCTGTTATGAATCCAGCGCGCTGGCAATATTATTTGAAATATCACTCACTGAGCCCACACCTTCAATGCAGACATAAGCAGGGCCACCCGCCGCCGTTAATTGCTGATAAAAACCAACCAGGGGCTTGGTTTGCTGATGATAAACTTCCAGCCGGGTGCGCACGGTGTCTTCATGGTCATCTTCGCGTTGCACCAGCGCCTCGCCGGAAACATCATCAATGCCTTGCTGTTTCGGCGGATTATATTTAAGGTGATAAACACGGCCTGAATCCGCATGCACACGCCGACCACTCATGCGGTCAACAATCTCTTCATCATCGACGGTAATTTCCAGCACAGTATCAATCGGCACACCGGCCGCTTGCAAGGCTTCAGCCTGGGGAATCGTCCGCGGAAAACCGTCAAAAAGAAAACCATTAGCACAATCAGCCTCAGCAATGCGCTCTTGCACAATGCCGATGATAATCTCATCGGATACCAGGCCACCCGAAGCCATTACTTCTTTTACCTGCAAACCCATCTCTGTCTCGGCTTTAACCGCTGCTCGCAACATATCACCGGTCGAAATCTGCGGAATATCGAATTTTTCACAAATAAACTGAGCCTGTGTGCCTTTTCCTGCACCTGGGGGGCCTAATAAGATAACGCGCATCGCTGGGTCGCTCCTAAGCTATTTAAACAGCGCCACACGATACACACCTCATTGGGCAAGCTCAAGTAGATTACCTCCCCGCTAATACGGGCTCTGCGCCCCCATCCGGGGCCAGCTGCAAAGAAAATATAAATCACCTTTATTTTCAAACACTTAACAAAAAAACATACAGGCAAAGAAAAGTGTAACAAGGATTTAAAAACCTTGTTTGGAATAGCAATCCGGCCCGGGGAAAAACAAAAAATGTGAGCAATCACCGCGATGAACGTGATCTGGTCGCCCTTTGTTTTCGATAACGCCTACTATTCACAAACTATTGCACTGCTAATTCCTGTATTTCTATTATATTTAAGGAGACTTTGATTTTTCTGGCGGCGGTAGAGCCAAGGGACCACGATGAAAATACTTGAACTATTGCAATGCTGGGAAGAAAGCGCCGATGGTAAGTTAACTGATGAAGAATACAAGATTCGCTTACCGCTGGAGGATGCCGCAAAAATCCAGGCCCTGGCAGAGCTTTATCCACGCCGCTCGATCAGTGAAATCATCACTGAGCTATTATCGGCAGCGCTGACTGATGTTGAAACCAGTCTGCCCTATATCCGCGGGGACACTGTGGTCGCCGTTGATGAGCTGGGCGATCCGCTGTATGAAGATGTTGGCCCGACGCCCCGCTATTTATCACTGACAAAAAAATACCTGGACGACTATCGCAACAACCCCCAGGAAACACACTAGAGCACCTCTGCCAGCACAAGCCGCATTCGGTTCAATACCCTTTTCGCTTAGCTTCATCCCAGAGCTGATCCAGCTGTTCAAGCTCTGCACTCGACGTGCTTGCCCCGGCCTGCTCCAACTGCTGCTCAATATAACGATAACGCTGCTCAAATTTGTGGTTGGCTGCACGCAGGGCCGTTTCCGGATCAACCCGTAAATGCCTGGCCAAATTAACGCAACTGAATAAAACATCACCCAGTTCTTCTTCGATCGTCTGTTGTTGGTTTTCAATGCGGGCGGCCATCAATTCAGCCATCTCCTCCTGCAGCTTTTCGAATACCCCATCGATATGGGGCCAGTCAAAGCCATCACCCGCCGCCCGTTTTTGTAATTTCACCGCCCGGCTCAAGGCGGGGAAATTTAACGGGATATCGTCCATGGCACTGTGTTGTTTTTTACCTTGTCGCTCCTCAGCCTTGATCCGCTCCCAGCTCTGCGTGAGCTCATCACTGTCTGCCACGGCAGTACCGGCACGACGCTGTAATTCACCCTGCGGGAACACATGCGGATGTCGCTTGACCAGTTTATTGACCAGCCCCGAGACAATATCATCAAAATTGAACTGCTTTTGTTCTGCCCCCATCTGCGCATAGAACACCACCTGGAACAACACATCGCCCAATTCCTCCCTGATTTGGGAGAAATCACCCGCCGCGATGGCATCGGCCAATTCATAACTTTCTTCAATGGTATAGGGGGCTATGCTGGAAAAATCCTGCTGTCGATCCCAGGGGCAACCATCAAGCGGATCGCGCAAACGGGTCATTAAATAAAGCAAGTCCTGCAACGAATAACTACTCACCCTCTTTGATCCTGTTAGCACCGAGCACATTGGGCAGGCGATTCATTTTGGCCAGTAACATTCCCAGCGCTTCCAGGCTGGCAATGTCAACGGTCAGCCTCATCGTCGCCGTATTCTCAGCCTTGTCACTCTGTGTTTTCACCGCCACCACATCGACTTTCGCATTCGCCAACAAGGTGGTGATATCACGCAATAAACCGCGGCGGTCATAGGCCTGGATACTGATATCGACAGGATACGTTTTGCGTGGCGCATTGCCCCAACTCACTTCGATGATGCGCTCTGGTTCGGCAAACTGTAACTGTAAAATTTTCGAACAATCTTCACGGTGAATACTGACCCCACGTCCCTGGGTGACATAACCAATAATGGCATCACCGGGAACCGGTTTACAGCAGCCAGCAAAATGGGTCAACAGATTGCCAACGCCCCTGACCACAATGCCATCTTTTACTTGTTTTTCACCCCGCTCCCTGGTCAATTCAATGACCGGGTCTTCAGCGTTGATACCGTCGATCAGGGTCTGGGTAGTCCTCATCACCTGGGAGGAGTTAATATCGCCTGCGCCAATAGCCGCATACAGCTCTTCAACCTGTTGGTAACCGAAACGTTTGGCAATAGTTTTGTAATCAAAACTGGTCAGTGCCAGGCGCTTGAAAATCTTCTCAATCAACGCCCGGCCAGCCGCAACATTATCTTCCCTTGCCTGCAGTTTGAACCACTGCTGAACTTTGGCCCGCGCCCGCGAGGATCTCAAATAAGCAAAACTGGGCTGCAGCCAATCACGGCGAGGGGCGTTTTCCTTACCCACAAGAATTTCGACCTGCTCACCGGTTTGTAACTGGTAAGTCAGCGGGACAATCCTGCCATTGACCTTGGCACCGCGGCAGCGATGACCCACTTCGGTGTGGATATGGTAAGCAAAGTCCAGCGGCGTGGACTCCTGGGCCAGGTTGACAACATGCCCCTCCGGGGTAAACACATAGATGCGATCCTGGGCGCGGGAAAAGTGTTCAGCAATTTCATCCGCACCGCCGCCCAATTCTTCGTGCCAGTCCAGTACCTGGCGCAACCAGGCAATTTTATCCTCGTAACTGCTGCCGCCGCTTTTATCTGAGCCCTTATAACGCCAGTGGGCACAAACGCCAAACTCGGCCTCTTCGTGCATGGAAAAAGTGCGGATCTGAATTTCCAGCACCTTACCCTCGGGACCAATTACCGCGGTATGCAAGGATCGATAGCCGTTCTCTTTAGGGTTGGCAATATAATCATCAAACTCATTGGCTATATTGCGCCACAGGCCGTGTACAATCCCCAACGCGGCATAGCAATCCTTTATTTCAGGCACCAGCAAGCGTACCGCACGGATATCGTAAACCTGGGAAAAACCGATACCCTTGCGCTGCATCTTTCGCCAAATACTGTAAATATGCTTGGCGCGGCCACTCAGCTCGGCTTCAATATCGACTTTGGCCAACGCATTGTTGAGGGTACTGGTAACATCGGTAATGTATTTTTGTCGATCCAGCCTTTTTTCATCGAGTAGCTTGGCGATTTTTTTATAGGACGAAGGCTCAACATAGCGAAAGGACAGGTCCTCCAGCTCCCACTTGATATGACCAATTCCCAGCCGATGGGCCAGCGGCGCATAGACATCAAAGACTTCACGGGCCACCGGATAACGCTTGGCAGGATTATTCTTCACCGCCCGAATAGCACAGGTTCGCTCAGCCAGTTTTATCAGTGCCACCCTGACATCATCGACCAGGGTGACCAGCATTTTACGAATATTTTCCTTTTGCCCTGCCGCCTGCCCCAGTACCGGGCTGTCACCGCTCTGCACTCGGCTCATCGCCGCCATCCGCAGCACACCTTTTAACAAGCGGGTTATTTCAGCGCCAAAACACGCTTCAATCGCATCCAGTGGCAGGCGATCCTCACGCACACTGCGGTAAAGAATCGACGCCACTAGCGTATCCTCGTCCAACGACAGGTCGGCGAGGATTTCTGCCATTTCCAGGCCGATACGATAACTACTGGAATTTTTATCCCAACGGTATTGCGGGTTGGCCGGCATTGTCTGCTCGGCAGCGAAAGACATTTCACAGGCTTGTTTTAATCGTGCCAGGTCAAACTCTGCAGACACCGGCAATCGCGCCAGCCAACGATCAATATCAACCGAGCCATCGTCATTTTCCGGATGCTCTTCACGAACCTTTACCATGGCGTATTATTTCCTTGGGGCGGTAACTGGCTCAGCCAGGCTGGCATCAAAAACACCGGTTGAAAGATAGCGATCACCGCGGTCACAAACAATCACCACGATCACGGCATTGTCTACTTCAGCGGCTAATTGCAGCGCACCGGCCACTGCGCCACCGGAAGAAACACCACAGAATATCCCCTCCCTGGCCGCCAGCGCCCGCATCGTGTCTTCAGCCTCTCGCTGGCCGATATCAATGACCCGGTCGACACGCTGCTGGTCATATATACTCGGCAGGTATGCTTGCGGCCAGCGCCGAATACCGGGAATGCTGGAACCATCCAGGGGTTGCAGGCCAATAATCTGGATAGCCGGATTCTGTTCCTTGAGATAGCGTGACACCCCCATAATAGTGCCGGTTGTCCCCATAGAACTGACAAAATGAGTGACTGTCCCCGCCGTCTGCTGCCATATTTCCGGCCCCGTTCCCTCATAATGGGCCAGCGGATTATCCATATTGGCAAACTGGTCAAGCACAATGCCCTCACCCCTGGCCTGCATCGCCAGTGCCAGGTCGCGAGCGCCTTCCATTCCCGCCTGCTGAGTGACTTCCAGCAGTTCCGCGCCGTAAGCTGACATCGCCAGTTTGCGCTCCTGGCTCATGTGATCGGGCATGATCAGCACCATGCGATACCCCTTTATCGCCGCCGCCATTGCCAGTGCAATACCGGTATTGCCGCTGGTTGCTTCAATCAGGGTATCACCGGGCTTGATCGTTCCCCTGCGTTCAGCATGGTTAATCATACTGAGCGCAGGGCGATCTTTTACCGAGCCGGCAGGGTTATTACCTTCCAGCTTGAGCAATACGGTATTGGAGCTGCCTTCGGCCATACGCTGCAAGCGTACCAAGGGTGTTGAACCGACATAATCTTCTATGGTTGGAAAGGTCATGAAACAAGGTAACCCTATAGTGCAATCATCGCGGAGAAGTCGCCAGGCCCGTGGTTACACCCACCGCCACACAGCGCTGCTCTTCTTTATTGGAGGGGGATCATACACCTGCCAGTGGTAATCGACCAGTAGCCCGCTAAGGTAATTAAGCAGATAAAACCACAAAAGCGAGAGCAAAATCCTGCTCATCGCTAATGCTGACATGCAGGTGGTTAATGCCTTTGCTTTTAGCCAGTTCGCTAGCCCGGCCCTGAAACCGTAACAGTGGCGCACCACGTTCATCGTGTTCAATATAAATATCGTGCCAACTCACTTCACCGATTCCCGTTCCCAGCGCCTTGGCGGCCGCTTCTTTCACCGCAAAGCGTTTGGCGAGGAATTTTGCCGGAAATGCACTGCCCTGGTAAGCCGGCAACTCTTCCGGCGCCAATATGCGGGTGGCGAATTTCTGCTCAAAACGCTGTAGCGATTCGGCCAAGCGGCTAATCTGCGCCAGGTCGGTGCCAATACCCATTATCATCAGCTAAATAACTCCCGGCTCTTCAAAGGTTTTGCTCCCAGGTGAACGCCCAGCGCCATACGGCAAAGGCGTTTTGCCAGCCGCCTGACCTCCGGGGTAAAATCGCCAGCCGCCAGCGATAATAACTCGCTGCCGGGGAAGTAATACCCGGAGGCCTTCTCTTTGCTATTGGCTGGCAGCAGGCGAAAACCCTGGTCGGCATAAAACTGGTAATCCTGGCCCGCAGTAATCGCCTCACCGGTCTCACACTCCACCGTCAATTCCAGACCGTAACCCAGAAACTGCAATAAGCCCAACTCAAAGCGACGCAACACCACGTCGATTAACGCTTGATCCTGTAATTGTTGTAAAGCCTGCTGATACAGCATAAATAAAACTTCGCTGTCTTCATGCTGGGACAGTAAACGGCACAGCAATTCATTCAGGTACAGGGCGCTAAACAGCTTCTTTCCGCTGAGCTGCAAACCGATCCGCTCAGCCTCAAACTGGTTGATACTCTTCAGTTCTGAATTACCACTGAAACTTATTAACAGCGGGGTTAACGGTTGCAGCAGGGCTCTTTTCTGTTTCGCCGCCTTGCCACTGCCCCGGACACCCCGGGCCACCCCGCTGACCCGACCATAATCGGGCGTTAGGAAATCAACCAGCATACTGGTATTTCGGTAGGGCCGTGTATGAAGCACATAGGCCGCTTGCAACTCAACCCGCATCACTGCCTCAATCGACGTCGTTATAGCCCAAACTGCGTAATGCACGCTCGTCATCGGACCAACCGGATTTAACTTTTACCCACAGTTTAAGCATCACCTTGCGCTCAAACATGGTTTCCATCTCAATCCGGGCCTCCTGGCCAATCAAGCGTAAACGGCTGCCCTTGCTACCAATGACAATACGTTTCTGGCCTTCGCGTTCGACCAAAATCAATGCGCCAATGTGCAAGCTCTTGCCGCTATCACGAAACTCTTCAATTTCCACCGTCATTGAATAAGGTAGTTCCGCACCCAGCTGCCGCATGATCTTCTCGCGCACCAATTCAGCGGCCATGAAACGTTCACTGCGGTCGGTGACCTGGTCTTCGGGAAACAAATGAATAGTCTCCGGCAGGTACTGGTTAATACAGGCCTGAAGGCGGTCTAGATTACTGCCGTTTACTGCTGACAGCGGTACAATCGCAGCAAAATCCATCTGCTGCTCAAGCATTTGTAGATGTGGCAGTAAGGTCGATTTATCTTTTAGCTGATCAATTTTATTAACCGCAAGAATCACCGGGCAGTGCGCCCGTTTCACCTGTTCCAGCACCCATTCATCGTCCACGCCCCAGCGTTCTTTTTCAACCACAAACACCACCACATCGACACCGGTGATGGTGGAACTGGCTGCACGGTTCATATAGCGATTAATTGCCTTACTGGAATCCTGGTGTAAGCCGGGGGTATCAACAAATATTGACTGTATCCCCGCCTCAGTTTTAATCCCCAACACCCGATGCCGGGTGGTTTGGGGTTTGCGCGAGGTAATACTGATTTTCTGGCCAAGTAAATGATTAAGTAATGTCGACTTGCCCACATTGGGTCGGCCAACAATAGCGACATAACCACACTGTATTTGCGACTGTTTCATAATTTTGCCTGTAGCTGCTGTATCGCGCTGGCGGCAGCGGCTTGCTCAGCACTGCGACGATTACTGCCGACACCCGGAACAACATCCTCCAGTAAGGCGACCACACAGGCCACTTCAAACTGTTGCTGATGCTCACTGCCCGTCGTTCTCACCAGTTGATAGGATGGCAGCGGCTGCTTCCGCGCCTGCAGGTATTCCTGCAGGGAGGTTTTCGCATCTTTGCTGCTGGTCTGCGGGTTAATGGCTTGTAAACGTGAAGCATACCACTGCAGAACCTGCTGGCGGCAAACCTCCATCCCGGCATCAAAATAGATAGCGGCGATTAACGCTTCAACCGTATCCGCCAAAATAGAATCACGTCGATGGCCGCCGCTCTTCATTTCACCAGAGCCAAGATTCAAATGCTCGCCCAGGTTGAATTCCCTGGCCAGCTCGGCCAGGGTTGCCCCTTTTACCAGCTGCGATCGCATACGGCTAAGATCACCCTCTCTACTGGCAGGAAATTGCTGGTAGAGTGCTTCGGCAATGCTCAAATTGAGAATGGCATCGCCCAAAAATTCCAGCCGCTCGTTATTCGAGGAGCCATAACTGCGGTGTGTTAACGCCAGCGCCAGTAATGCGCTGTCTTTAAACTCGTAGCCTAAAGCTTTGCTTAAGCTGCTAACCACGCCGTTTAATCATCCCGGACAGAGGGTACAAGTTCAAATAACAAATCATCAAATTTCACCACGGCATCGATGTTATAAAAAAGCGCTACGCGTTTCTCATAGCGTGCATCAATAGTGATTTTACCTTTATCGCGAATAATTTTTATATCTCTTAACTTAATTGTCTCGATCCGGTTGGCGGTAAATTGACGTGAAATCGCTTTGCGTATCAGTGCCGGAGACTCTGTATTCACAGTCTGTTTTTTAACCACATTCTCGATCACACTGCGTACAGTCCAGGCATCAAGATATAAAGGGGACAATTTAACAGCACAGGTTACAAAAATTGAAACCGTGAATAAAATGACCAACCAGGCCAGCATTGATAGCCCTTGTTGCTTAAACGGTGTATTCATGCCCAACTCCGATAGTTATTCTTATACTCAGTCTAGTGTCTTTAATGAATAGTGCCTACCCGGCTAAAGCTGGGTAATTCAGACAATGAGGCCCAGTGCATCCAAATCGCAAAAGCCTGCCCTACAATTCGGTCTTCTGGCACCTGCCCCCATACTCGACTATCAGCGCTATTATCACGATTATCACCCATCATAAAATAATGCCCGGGCTTAATCGTTACTGAAAAATCGCCCCGATTAACATGCATGTAGTTACGGGTCAGGTACTTCACATCAGCCACTTGCTCTTCTACCAGCTGATATTGGGGGTTGAGCGCAGGCAGTTCAGCCAATAATGTCTGCTCAACCACAACACCATTCACCGTTAGGGTTTTATTCTTATAAGACACCTGGTCACCCGGCAGACCGATGACCCGTTTAATATAATAAATATCCTTGTGCGGAGGGAAAAATACCATGACATCACCGCGCTTCGGCTCGCCCAGGGGATAAATTTTTGTGCCGACAACCGGCAATCGAATTCCGTAATTAAATTTGTTGACCAGGATATAGTCGCCTACTTCCAGTGTCGGCACCATCGATGCCGATGGAATCTGGAACGGCTCAACGATAAATGAACGCAATATTAATACGGCAAACAATACCGGGAAAAAAGATTTGGCATATTCGGCAACCACAAATTCCTTACCAATTAAGTCGGTCACCAGTTGCCGTTGATCTGCAACATATTTATCAAGAAACTGTTTAACCGCCGCGGTGTTGATATAGGCCGCACGACCCGCTGCAAAAATAAAGTGATCCAACCCCGCCACCAGGCCACTGAGCAAGGTTAACATTACCAGTACCAGGGCAAAATCGCCGTCTTTCACTAGAAAAATAGCGGCCAGCCATAAGCCCCAGATGGCAAGCAAGCCCTTGAATAACCACTCACTCCAATCCGGTGTTAGTGTTTGCTGGAAATCATCTGCGGGTAAATTACGATCAGATTGAATACACTCATCCAGGTTTTTTTGCATTTTTGGCCGAGCCAGCACCTCCTGTAATAACCACACCAACAGGCTGCTAAAAACCATAACAATTAATAATGTATTGACCATAAGATTTCCGTTTTTTATTTATCGACTTGTAAAACAGCTAAAAATGCGCTTTGTGGAATATCCACACGACCGACTTTTTTCATGCGTTTCTTACCGGCTTTTTGTTTTTCCAGTAATTTTCGTTTTCTGCTGACATCACCGCCATAGCATTTTGCCGTGACATTTTTTCGCAGTGCCTTGACCGTCTGCCGGGCAATAACATGGCCGCCGATTGCCGCCTGAATAGCCACATCAAACATCTGCCGGGGAATTAATTCTTTCATTTTTTCAGTTAAGCCACGTCCACGGGACTGGGCATGATCACTGTGTACGATAGTCGCCAGGGCATCTACGCGCTCACCATTGATCAGTACATCCAGTTTTACCAGCTTGGCAAGCTGGAAACGCTCAAAACTGTAATCCAGCGATGCATAACCTCTACTCACCGACTTTAATCGATCAAAGAAATCCAGCACCACTTCGTTCATTGGCAATTCATAAACCAGGGAAACCTGCTGCCCCAAAAATTGCATATCACGCTGCACTCCACGCTTCTCAACACAGAGGGTAATGACATTGCCCAAATGCTCCTGGGGAACGAGGATGTTGGCGACCACAATGGGCTCTCGCAGCTCATCAATTTCACCGGGGTCTGGCAGCGCGGAAGGATTATCAACCAGGACTACCTCGCCATTGGATTTTTTGACCTCAAAGATAACCGTCGGTGCGGTGGTAATAAGATCAAGGTTGTATTCCCGCTCCAACCGCTCCTGGATAATTTCCATGTGTAACATACCGAGGAAACCACAGCGAAAACCAAAGCCCAGCGCATCAGAGCTCTCGGGCTCATAAAACAGTGAGGCATCGTTGAGAGTCAACTTACCCAGGGCATCCCGAAACGCTTCATAGTCATCAGAGGATACCGTAAACAAGCCGGCGAAGACCTGCGGCTTAACCTTTTCAAATCCCGGTAAGGCATCCACCTCCGCCGTGGCCGCATGGGTAATGGTATCGCCGACGGGGGCGCCGTGGATGTCCTTAATACCCGCCACCACAAAACCCACTTCTCCGGCGCTGAGGCAACCGGTTTCCTTACGTTTAGGGGTGAACACCCCCACACTATCAACAACATTGCTCCGGCCAATCGACTTGATGATAACTTTATCACCCTTTTTCAACTGCCCGTGCTTAACCCGAACCAGCGATACCACGCCCAGATAATTATCAAACCATGAATCGATAATCAGCGCCTGTAATGGTTTTTCAATGTCACCCTCTGGCGCTGGCACCAGTTCCACCAACTGCTCCAGCAGATCTTCAACACCCATCCCCGACTTGGCACTCACCGCCACCGCATGTTCGGCATTGAGGCCAATAATCTCCTCGATCTCATTTTTAACTGTCTCGGGGTCAGCCTGGGGCAAATCCATTTTGTTCAGTACCGGCAACACCTCAAGGCCCTGCTCGATGGCGGTATAACAATTGGCCACAGATTGCGCCTCAACCCCCTGCGCCGCATCGACCACCAGCAGGGCACCTTCACAGGCCGCCAGGGAACGCGATACCTCGTAGTGAAAATCTACATGGCCGGGGGTATCGATAAAATTTAACTGGTAAGTTTTACCATCGCGGGCCTGATAGTCCAGGGTGACACTTTGCGCCTTGATGGTAATACCCCGCTCGCGCTCAATATCCATGGAATCGAGCACTTGCGCGTCCATTTCACGATCACTGAGACCACCGCAGTGCTGGATAAAACGATCGGCAAGCGTCGACTTACCGTGGTCGATATGGGCAATAATGGAAAAATTTCGAATTAACGCTAGATCAGTCACGTACTCTACACCGCAATTACATCAGGGAAGCTTAAAATACCAGCGCGCGATTTTACCGGAAAGCCTATGCCAGTGCTATGGCGTAAGCCTCGGTATGGGAGGTATAGGGGAATTAATTGACGATTAATGCCGCAGTATCGTCTTTGTGCGGATTCTGGCTACGATTGGCGACCACCCTGGGCTGAAACTGCTTGCTGTCCCGGGTAACATGGGCATGGTATTTCACCAGCGAAAGGCCAGCAACAAAGCCCAATACGGCGCCGGCAACCGCCGCCGCATCACCGACAAAGAACTCAGCGCTAATCAGGGCTCCGGCCAGCATTGATAACAGCGGCAGCAGATAAACGATAAAAGCCCCGCTCACCAATACCTGCTCGGAAATACTGATTTCAACCTCATCGCCCAGCTGGAAGGTATCCACACAATGCTCATCCAGCAAGGCGCGGACATAATGCTG
>JAUXHA010000013.1 GCA_030621845.1 Spongiibacteraceae bacterium | reverse complement strand
GTAACAAAGCGCGCAAGTGGGACAACTTTACGATGAGACGTGCGCGTAAACCCGCGCCCACTTTTTGTGGGCAACATCAATGGCCATAATGATTCAGCAGGAACTGATGATGACGGAATATGAGTTAACATATTTAACAATAGAAACCCGATCGTTGATTATGGCCTACCTTACCTTTTGGATGACCGCATCAACTTCTATTGTGTTAATCGGCTATTTTCTTGGAAGCTCAATCAACACAAAGGTAAAATCATCACTCATATTTCTTTATCTATTTATCTCCATAGCTACGATTTCCGGCTACCTGCAAGCATTTAGTGAGACATTCGAATACGTTTCTGCAATAGCGCAATTGAGAAATGCATCCGAAGTTGCGCTGCTAGGCCCTGTTACAGGATATATCGGTACGCTAATCTATATTGCGGGTTCGATTGGGGCGTTAATATACTTTATTAATCAAACAAAGCGCGGCGCTAAAGGCGCTTAACAAGCCGTACCGATCGCGACAGCCTTGCGGCTGTAGAAAAACCCGCGATATAACATATGATCATGATTTTCGTACAGAAAGTGGCCTGAAAGAAAAGTAAGGGGCCGTTATTTTACAGCTTCGTTAGGTGTCCAGATGAGGATAAATAAACTATCGAGAAATAAATGGAAATAAAATTATCATTATTCAACTCATTACATACTCAGGAAGTGATTGAGCTATTTACCAAAGTATTCTCTGCATCAGAAAATGAATCGGAAGGCCAAATAATTGGCAATTTAGTTTCAGACTTAATTGCTACAACCGAATCACGCGATTTAATCGGCTGTGTTGCAACTTCTAATGATCGTATTGTCGGATCTATATTCTTTAGCTGTTTTATTGTACCTGGTGGCGAAGTTGCTTTTATTTTATCCCCTGTTTCAATTTCTACCAGCGTCCAGGGTTCTGGTATAGGGCAGCAATTAATAAACTATGGGCTTAATCAGTTAAAAGCCCTAAGTGTTAATTTGGTTTTCACATACGGCGACCCAAACTATTATTCCAAAACAGGCTTTAAGCAAATCAGTGAAGGTGTTGTAAAAGCGCCATTTGAATTAAGCCAACCTGAAGGTTGGTTGGCACAGTCGCTTGATGGAACGCCTATTAAAGCTATGCAAGGTGCCACTAAATGCGTTGAGGCACTCAGTGACCAAAAATACTGGTAGCGAAATGCGCATAACAAAAGATTTAAGAGGGGAAAATTATGAACTGGACTAAGGTAAGCGCCATATCAGATATGATAATAGCTGTATCTGTTATCGTATCTCTTATTTATGTGGCAAGTCAGTTAGAACAAAACACCAAGGCGCTTCGGCTTGCAGCCGTTGTTAATACAACCGAAATATGGACTCAACAACAGAGTCTATTGGCTCAGAATAAAGAATTAAATGAACTGTTTTGGACCGGAATGGAGGGGCAAGGCTTATTATCCCAAGCTGACAATAGACGGTTTGAGTCATTTATGTCTGGCTGGGTTCAGGCATTTCAACAAAGCTATTTATTACATCAATCTGGCAGCATGGACCCGGGGTTGTGGGAGAATCAAGTGCAGTCTATGAAATGGGTTTTTTCAAATAAAGGCGCCGTGTTGTATTGGGAAAAATGGAAGGACGCCCATGTAACATCTTTTGTATCGTATGTTGATGAGAATATAATTTCGAATAAAGGCGGAGTCTAGAATTTTAAGCCTATTAATACTGACAATCATTCAAAGTATTTTTTCTACATTCAAATCCACTATCGCACGACTGGTGCGAATCAAACCCGCCGCGGCAATTTTCTTTTCCTGCATAGTATCGGATGCGGCGGTAATTGCCGATGAAATCCAGACATAGGGGGCGTGAAGCAAATACTGTTCTTTTGCTTTCTCCATGGTGAAGTCAACGCCCCGCTCATTCAGGCGCTGCACATAACGTTCAAGCAACAGGTATTGCTGTTGTTGTCGCAACTCGGTGGGGAGCGAATTGATGATAAAATAGCTCACATCCCGCATGCCGTGTTCAAAACCGATCACCTGCCAATCCAAAAGCCCGGTCTTTCCGCCCTCAAGAAAATACATGTTACCAATATGCGCATCACCATGAACCAGTGTGCGCTCACCCTGCCCCCAGGCCTGCTCCAGACGAGGATAAGCCTGGTTAATTTTGTGAGCCAATTGGCGCGTTTGTTCGGGAAGAAATTCTCGATACCGCCTCACTGCCGATACGGTTGACTGCTGTCGCAGAAGCTCGAGAAAAAGCCGGTTACGATGGTACTGCTGACGATTGACCCAATGCCATTGCTGATCAAATCGTTGATCTTGCCAGAAACTGGCATGAAGTGACGCCAGGGTATCGATAACGGATTCTGCCGTAACCAGATTACAACGCGATTTGATACTGCTAAAACTGGCTCGCGGCTGTAAATCCTCCAGCAATAATACATAGCGATATCGATTTCCGTATTGGCCATAACTGATCGGCGTTTCAATACCAGCGTATTTTTGTAACTCGCGATAAAAACCCAGTTCATTACTGCTCAATTGAAACAGTGCACCAAACAGGCGGGTAGAATAATCAGGGGGATTGGTTTTTGCGAAAAGTATCTTTTGCTGTGCGGGAAGCTGTAAGCGCCAGCGACTGGTGGTGCCATGGTGTACGGCCTGCCATTGATGCTTCTCGCTCTCAGCCATGTCAGGCGGTAAAATTTTCCGCAGTGTTTTATCGCTCAGGGTAACGGGATTGAGCGAGCGAAACCAACACATCGCCAAACTATGCCAAACTATAATGGGCAACAGTTGAAGCAGGGTAAAAACTAACTTCGCGGTTTTTTTCATTGCTCCAGCATAACGCGAAAGCCTCCCCGCGGCTAACTGAAGCTGACGGCATCCATGCTTCGTAAATTAAATACTAAGCGTTACTGACATCGGGTTATGATCCGAACTGCGCACATGCCGGGTATCCGCATCAACAACATGAAGGTCACGGGTATAAATATGGTCCAGATGCTGACCAAAGATTTTTTTTCGCTGATCTTGTTTAAAGTTCAAAGAGTTCATACCCAAGCCCCCCAGCATGCTATCGACTATTTTAAAACGCTCACGCCGCCAGGTATTGAAGTCGCCAGAAAAAATAACCGGCCCCTGATGGGGCTCCAGTACATCGTGTACTTGCTGAATTTGTTGTCCGAAGAGGTTCAGGCCCAGGGTAAAATTGACCGCATGAATATTTACCACCATCAAGGTATGGTCTGTGCCGCTCAGCCTGAACTCCGTGACATTACTGACTTTGGGCGTACCCAACCACGGTTCCCAAGTGACCAGGCTGTTGTGCATCATCGGCTGCCGGCTGCTCAGGGTCATCACCCCGGTTTGTAATTTACGGCTTTGGTAGCCAGGGGCAAATGACCAGTAACCGGCCTTGCGAGTACCGTGGGTGAACTCGGCGTGCATGGCAGCTTCCTGAATCAGGATCAAATCCTTATCATGAGCCATACTGGCAAGATCACGCTGCCAACCCGGTCGCTTTCCTTTTTGGATATTCCAGTTAAACAGGTGAATGGCACTGGAATCCAGCGGTTCGATATTGGCAATATCATGCGGCGCTACCCCTAGATGATCGGCACCATGGTTATTGCGCGGCAACACACAGCAGGAACGCCGGGGAATCAACGATCGTCCTTTTAAACTTAACACAGCCATAAGCATCTCAGTATCAACCTCTGGAAGTACTCCCTATTCTAGCCAGCCCGCCACCACTGCCAATAAAGAGATATACCTATAATACACTGCTTATATTATAACTTGGGTCACATATACGAATATCAAGGAACTTCTTCTACACGACACCTTCAACGTTCTTATCTATACTTGTCCGCTTACTCGATTCAATACTGGATTCAATACAGGATCACCTACAAGGGAATGAGGTTATTAATGAAAATCAAGCCGCTTGGTCTTTTTGCCAGCTTATGGCTATTCGCGCCACTGTGCCTGCAAGCAGAAGGGGTTTTCGAGCAAAACTTATTCATTAGCAGTGAATTACTGGTTCTGGTCAGTGAAAACCCGCTTGAACCCCGCTCTATTGGTAGTTATACCGTCAAAGTCTATGCCGTCGACAAACCCGAGTTACCCTACGATCGCTTTATTGACGGGCTGGTGCGGCCTCGAGATGGGTTTGTTGAGCAAATTAAAACAGTCGACATCAACTCGGATGGCGATAAAGAACTGGTGGTCATTATCCGCTCGGCAGGAAGCGGCGCTTACCTTTCGGCGGATGTCTTTGATATTGACCGCGATGAGTTAAGCTTTTTAAGCCATGTCAGCGGGCTGGCGGAAAAGGCCAATCCGGTCAGCGCTCTCACCGCCAAAATGCGAGAACAGGCGCAGTAGGTATGCGAGACTTCAATCAAGGCGGTTTATCACCCGTGATCAAAAGGAATAAACCAGTGCGATCAATGTTGCTGTCTATCGCAATCGCCCTGCCCCTGCAGCTTGCCGCTGCCGACATCAGCTGTCCCGACGGGGCTACGTTACAGGGCCAGACACCCCCGCAAGGCACTGAGCTAAAATGCGTACTACCTGACGGTACCTTGCACGGCCCCTACAAGCATTGGTACAGTAATGGCCAATTAATGCAGCAGCTCCATTACGATCACGGCCGGGAGCATGGTGAACAAAGCGCCTGGTGGCCCAACGGCCAATTGATGATGCAGGGTATTAGCATGCACGGCAAACGCTATCAGGGCTTCCACTACTGGAATATGCAGGGCGAAGAAGCGAATATCCAGTTTGAAACCATCGATGAGCGCTTGTAAGTTTCGACCTGTAGACGATCATTGACGCAGCAATTAACTGTTTATCTTTTCCCGCCCCAACGCACTACCGTATTACCTAATGAGGAGAGTACAGAATGAAAGTTGGCATCTGCCTGCCCTATATGAAGCCCGGCATCAACCGCAAAACTATTCTCGACTGGTGCCGCGCCATTGACCAGGGCCCTTTCCACAGCCTCTCCTGCGGCGAGCGCATTACTGGTTACACTTATGAAATGCGCGTACTGCTATCGGCAGCGGCGGCGGTCACCGAGCGGGTGCGAATAACGCCCTCACTCTATGTCTTGCCGATGACCGATGCGGTGCGCGCGGCCAAGGAAATTGCCACGCTGGATGTGCTCTCTGAAGGACGGGTTACGGTGGTGGTGGGTGTCGGTGGCCGTGAAAAAGACTACCACGCTGTCGGGGCTAATTTTAACAATCGCTTCAAACGTATGGATGAGCAGATCGCCATCATGAAACGCACCTGGGCTGGCGAACCGCCCTTTGAAGGTGCTGACGAGGTGGGCCCACGGCCCTATCAGGATGGCGGCCCACCAATACTGGTCGGCGCAATGGGACCAAAAAGTATTAACCGCGTCTCCAAATGGGCCGATGGCCTTTATGGTTTTACCATGAACGGCGAAAAAGAACTGGCACAGTATTTTTTCGACAGCGCCGATCAGGCCTGGGAAAAATCTGCTCGCAAAACCAAACCCTACAAGATGGGTGGCTTCTGGTATTCGCTGGCCGACAATGGCGAACAAGGCCTGAAAGAATATGTTTTCGATTACCTGAAAATTATGGGCGAGAAAGAAGCGCGCTCTGTAGCCAACAGCATGACGCGCTTTACCCCGGAAGCGATTATCGAGGCGATGGATGCGATCGAAGAAACCGGTTGTGAAGAGATTTTCCTGGTACCGGCGACGGCGGATATTGCGGAGGTGGATCGACTTGCCAGCTTGTTAGGGCGCAGGGCTTAGGTTTTTTCAAACAACAAATCCCAAACCCCATGCCCCAAGCGTTCACCGCGTTTTTCAAACTTGGTAATAGGCCGATAATCCGGGCGAGGGGCGAAGCAATAGTCATCCATTTGATTGTGGAAACCCTCGGCGTGGCTCATGACCTCCATCATCTGCTCGGCATAGTGCTCCCAGTCGGTGGCCAGGTGAATGACGCCACCGGGTTTAAGTTTGACCCGCAGCTTTTGCACAAAATCCGGCTGGATTAAACGACGCTTGTTGTGTTTCTTTTTGTGCCAGGGATCGGGGAAAAATACCTGTACTCGATCGAGGCTATGGTCAGAAATACACTGCGCCAGTACGTCAACAGCGTCATCACAGTAGACACGGATGTTATCTACGTTCTGCAGCGCCATTTCCTGTAATAGCTTGCCGACACCCGGACGATGCACTTCCACGCCAATAAAATTTTTCTCCGGCGCAGCACCCGCCATCGTCACCAGTGACTGCCCCATACCAAAACCAATTTCCAGAACCGTTTCACCCGCACGGCCAAACACTTCGTCGCTGTCTAGCTGCCCGTCGGCCAACAGCAGACCCTTCCCAGGCCAGTGCTGCTCAAGTGCTTTTTGCTGGCCGTCAGTGATCCTGCCGGTTCTCAATACAAAGCTGCGAATACTTCGCCGCCGGACTAAGCCTTCACTCATAATCCTAGCGACCCACCGCTTGATAAACACCCACAGCCATTGCCGCCCAGGCGATAATGAATGCGAGACCGCCTATTGGGGTAATAGCCCCCAGCCAGCGGGTGCCCGTTATCGCCAGCAGGTAAAGGCTGCCGGAAAACATCACCATACCCACCACCATCATCCAGCCACTGAGCTTGAAGGCTCCGGTATGGGGAAACTGCTGTAACAGGATGCCCACGGCTAGCAGGCCAAAGGTATGGTAAAAATGATACTGCACGCCGGTCTGGTAGACCGCCATCATATCCTCAGCCAGTTTCTGCTTCAGGCCGTGAGCACCAAAAGCCCCGATCAACACAGCCAGCAAACCACTGAAGGATGCCATCATTAAAAAGAGTTTTGCCATCATTATTCCTTGCTGCCGGTCACGTCAGGGCAGAGAGTACACTGTTTTTTCCCGCCATAAAAAAACCGCCCTTACAGGCGGTTTTATCATCAGCTCACGGACTCAGGCTTCCATCGACGCCCGTAGCGTTTTCATCGCATTTTGCTCCAGCTGGCGAATCCGCTCGGCGGAAATACCATACTTGGCGGCCAGTTCATGCAGGGTAGTTTTCTTTTCAGCCAACCAACGACTTTGCAGGATATCCTGACTGCGCTCATCAAGTTGAGCCAAGGCCAGCTTGAGGTGTTGCAAATTGTTCTCCTGCCAGTCACTGTCTTCCAATAACCGAGCCGGGTTGGCGGCTTTATCTTCCAGGTAATGGGCAGGGGCCACATAGCCGTCGTCTTCATCATCGGCCCCGGCATCAAAACCCATATCGACCGATGTCAGGCGGCCTTCCATACGACGCACTTCACTGACATCAACACCGAGATCCGCAGCAACCGCGTGAGCCTCATCATTGGTGAACCAGGCCAGCTTCTTCTTGGCACCACGCAGATTAAAGAATAATTTGCGCTGCGCCTTGGTCGTGGCCACTTTCACAATGCGCCAGTTGCGCAGTACATATTCATGCATTTCAGCTTTGATCCAGTGCACCGCAAAGGACACCAGGCGAACCCCTTTCTCAGGGTTAAAACGCCGAACTGCCTTCATCAGGCCAACATTGCCCTCCTGAACCAAATCCGCCAGTGGCAAGCCATAGCCTTGATAAGACTTGGCTATATGCACAACAAAGCGCAAGTGAGCCATTACTAACTCACGTGCAGCCTCAAGATCTTCCTGATAATACAGCTGTTCTCCGAGCTCCTGCTCACGCTCGGCAGTCAACAAAGGAATCGCGTTAACGGTCTGCATGTAGGCACTGAGATTACTCCCAGGAACCAAATTGACAGTCTGGATGGCTGTACTCATAGATGTCCTCCATTAAAAGCGGCGGCTATTTTAGCACTCATTATCTTAGAGTGCTAACTTCTGAAAAGTTCATTGTTTGTGGCTTTTATTTCTTACGCAGAGGGCCCAAATGGGCGCCCAGGGGAAAGGGTAAAGCCCTAGCGAGGCTCTATTGCGCCGAGGTGACGACTAACCGCCAACCAGGCACCCAGCAGGCCCAGCAGGCCGCCCGACAGCCACATCAGCAGCGATTCACTGAACCCCAGCCCTTGTAGCTGAAATTCACTCTGGTAGAGCCCGGCCAACTCGGCCACCGGCGTACTGAGCCAGAACAGGCTACTGCTGATAATGAGCCAGGCCAGCAGCCCGCCGCCGAGGCCATACCAGAGCCCGGTATACAGAAACGGCCGACGCACAAAGGCATTGGTGCCGCCTACCAGCTTCACAATCACAATCTCATCACGCCGGCTTTCTATCGCCAGGCGGATGGTATTGCCAATCACCAACAACACGCCCAACGCCAACAGTGCCGCCAGCGCCAGGGTCAGGCGCTTACCCAATGCCATGATGCTGTAGAGCCGCTGTAACCACTCCAGGTCGATAACGGCCTGTTCAATCTGGGGCAGAGCCTTGAGCTGCTGAAAAAGCTGCTCGGTTGCCTGTGCCGACACCGCCTGCTCGACCGGACGCACCACGATCACCGCCGGCAGCGGATTGTCATCCAGGTGGTCGAGCACCTCACCATAGCCCGACAGTTGCTGAAACTCCGCCAAGGCCTGGCTGCGAGATATAAACTCGACCGACGCTACATCCGCCCGCTGCTCCAGCTTTCTGGCCAATTTCCTGCTGTCCTGCACCGAAACCACTTTATGCACATAGAGGGAAATTTGCGCCGCACCATCCCAGCCGCGGCTCACCGTTTCTATATTGGACAAGCCCACATACAAGGCGCCGGGCAAGGCCATCGCAATCCCAATCACCAACCAGGTCATCAGGCTGGGGACCGGCGTAGCCAGTAATCGCAAAAAGCTTTCCCTCGCCACCAAGCGGTGGTGACTCAGGTAGCTGTTAAAGCGATCGCCACCGCTGGTACGGCTCTGGCTGGCACCCTTTTCACGGCGCGATAAATCCGCTTTG
The DNA here is from genome assembly GCA_030621845.1 of Spongiibacteraceae bacterium. GTDB lineage: Bacteria > Pseudomonadota > Gammaproteobacteria > Pseudomonadales > Dasaniaceae > JAUXHA01. The sequence goes on along the minus strand of JAUXHA010000013.1, from coordinate 28,948 downwards.
TTTTTACGCGGGCTAGCGCTCACTGGCGACCTCCCCGACTCCGCTCACCAGGCCACCTTGTCGCAAGGTCATCATTCGGTAGGGCAGGCGAGCAATTAAGCCCAGATCGTGACTGGCAATCAACACGGTAACGCCGACCTGGTTGAATTGCTCAAACAGGTGCATGATTTCGGCGGACAACTCGGGGTCGAGATTACCGGTGGGCTCATCGGCCAGCAAAATTTTCGGTTTATTGACCACCGCACGGGCAATACCAACGCGTTGCTGCTCACCCCCGGACAAGGTCACCGGCATTTGCTTTTCCTTGGTCAGCAGACCGACTTTGTCCAGGGAAGCGCGAACCCGACGACCGACCTCACGGGGCTGGAAACCCGCAATGATTAATGGCAAGGCAACATTATCGTATACATTGCGATCAAACAGCAGTTGATGATTCTGGAAAACCACCCCCACCTTGCGGCGCAATGCGGGAATTTTTCTCGCCGACAGCGCCCGTAAATTTTCGCCATCAACAAACACCTGACCACTGGTGGGGCGCTCCATCATCATAATAAGCTTGAGCAGGGTACTTTTTCCCGCGCCACTGTGCCCGGTCAGGAACAACATTTCATTGCGCTCAATAGTGAAATTCACGCCCTTGAGTGCCTCGTGGCCACCCTCATAACGTTTGCTGATCTGGTCAAACTGAATCATCCAGGGCGCTCCCAAATTATTATTGTCATGTTATAGCGCAACGTCCTTTCGAAAATAAATTCAACAACACGGTGATGATTATTCGGCAAATATTGCCTCGATAAACTCATCCGCATTAAAGGGACGCAGATCATTTACCTGCTCCCCAACGCCAATAAAACGAATCGGCAACTGTAGCTGTTTACTGATCGCAAAAATAATACCCCCCTTGGCGGTACCATCCAGTTTAGTCAGGGTAATCCCGCTAACACCAACCGCCTCCTGAAAGTGTTTAGCCTGGGTTAAGGCATTTTGGCCGGTACCTGAATCCAGTACCAACATCACTTCATGGGGTGCCGCCTGATCGAGCTTGGCCATCACTCTAACGACCTTCTTAAGCTCTTCCATCAAGTGCGCTTTATTATGCAAACGCCCGGCGGTATCCGCAATTAACACATCGACGCCGCGCGATTGGGCGGCCTGGAGCGCATCGAAAATCACTGAGGCACTGTCGGCACCGGTATGCTGGGCAATCACCGGCACATCATTGCGCTCACCCCATACCTGTAACTGCTCCACCGCAGCAGCGCGAAAAGTATCGCCCGCCGCCAGCATGACGCTCTTGCCTTCGGCCTGCAAACGCTTGCTCAGCTTGCCAATGGTGGTCGTTTTGCCAACGCCATTTACCCCTACCATTAAAATTACATAAGGCTTTTGGCTACTATCAATAAGCAACGGCGCGTTGCTGGGAACCAGCAAGCCAGCCAGCTCCGCCTTTAGCGCGGTATAAAGCGCCGCGGCATCTGCCAGCTCCTTACGGGAAATCCGCTGGGTCAGGTTGCTAATGATTTCACGAGTCGCTTCTATGCCAACATCCGCAATCAACAAGCGGGTTTCCAGCTCCTCCAGCAATTCATCGTCAATTTCTTTCTGGCCGAGAAACAGCGCGCCCATGCCTTCAGTAAAATTAGCACCGGTGCGTTTCAATCCTTTCTTCAGGCGGCTTAACAAGCCGGCCTTATCATCTTCGGTTTTACTTTCTGGCGACGGTGAAACGCTGGTCGCCAGCGCTGTCTCCGGCGGCTCGACAACAGGGCTCTGCGGTTCTTCTATTGGCTCTTTGGGTACGTCACTGGGCTTAACCCGTCGGGAAAATAGCCCTTTGCGGGTCTCTGCGGGCGCCGCTTGTTGGTCCGGTTTTGCGGTTCCTTCTTTTGCGGTTAATATTGGCGGCGAAGTAGCCTCCAACCCCGCCGCGCTTGTCTCAAGGTGTTCGACCGGCTGATCTGCTGCCGGCGACGGCGTGGATTTCGGCTCGCTATTAGCCGATTTAACCAGCCGGGAAAAGAAACCCTTGCGGGGCTCTTCCTTTACCATTGGCTGCTCCGCTTCAGGCGTCGGCGCTGAACCCGGCTCGGTATCTGCCGCGACCTCGACGACAGCATCCGCTGACGCTTTAACAGGTAGATCTTCTACTGCCGGTTTGGTGTCATTCCCGGTGGATTTAAAACGATCAAATACGCTCATTGACTGCGAAAGCCCTACTCTCAACTCAAGGGTGCTATCCTATCATTTCCTGGGATTGGAAACAGAGTCCAAATCATTGTCGACAAGAAGAAAACAGAAATCACCCGCAGCAAACACCCCTCACCACCCGCTGCGAATTATTGCCGGGCAATGGCGAGGCCGAAAACTCGATTTTCCCGCCATTGAGGGCCTGCGCCCCACCCCCGACCGGGTACGCGAAACCCTCTTTAACTGGTTGGCTGCCGACATTGCCGCTGCACGCTGCCTTGATTTATTTGCCGGCAGCGGTGCACTGGGCTTTGAGGCCCTCTCGCGCGGCGCGGCCTTTAGCTGTTTTGTCGATTCAGCAACGGCCGCCACAGACCAAATTCAAGCCAGCCTGGCATTGCTCAGCTGCGACACCGCCAACTGCCACGCACTAACAGCCACGCAGTGGTTACAGCAATTTAACCCCGCAGTAGACAGCCCCTTTGATATTATTTTCCTGGATCCTCCGTTCGGTAAGAAACTGCTGACTGATACGGTTGAACTCATTCATCGACAAGACGTGTCAACCGCTCACGGTATCATCTACATGGAAACCGGCAGCGATGAAGCCATGGTCACCCTGCCCGATGACTGGCAGTTGCACCGGGAAAAAATCGCCGGGCAAGTGTGCTACCGACTTTTTCGCCGTCAAAGCGCCTGATTGTATGACAGGCCATAATTAGATATTATTTTGCTGCCCACAGACAGGCCTTAAACCATGAACACAATTATTTACCCCGGCACCTTTGACCCCATCACTAACGGCCATGTTGATTTGGTGGAAAGAGCCGCCAAGCTGTTCGATAAAGTCGTGGTGGCCATCGCTTACAGCGAAAAAAAACAACCCCTGTTTGACCTCAACAAGCGCATAACACTGTGCCAGCAGGCGCTCGCGCACCTGGATAATATTGAAGTCTGTGGTTTTAATAATCTATTGGTTGATTTTGCTCGCAGCAAGGACTCGCATATTGTCTTGCGTGGCCTGCGCACCATGTCGGATTTTGAATATGAGTTCCAGCTGGCCAATATGAACCGGGCCATGGAGGCGCAATTTGAAACCGTGTTCCTGACCCCATCCGAGCACCTGTCGTATATCTCTTCATCACTGGTGCGCGAGATTGCCTCACTGGGCGGTGATATTGAGCAGTTCGTCCCCACCCAGGTCTGTGCAGCACTGAAGCAACGCTTTCAATAGCCGCCATCATGGCCCTGACCATTACTGATGAATGCATCAACTGTGATGTCTGCGAACCGGAATGCCCGAACCAGGCGATTTTCCAGGGCGAGCTGATTTATGAAATTGACCCGGACTGTTGTACCGAGTGTGTGGGGCACTTTGAGCAACCACAGTGCCAGCAAGTTTGCCCCGTTGATTGTATCCCGCTAGACCCTGGTCATCCGGAGACTGAAGCACAGTTAATGGAGAAATACCGCGGTTTGATTGCCCGCGGCTAAGGAGAATACCTGCGCAAGGCAGAAACAAAAACAGCGAAGTGAATCACTTCGCCGTCACCAAACTAACCACCTGTACCTAGTCTTCGGTTATATCTTGTTCCTGCGCCTGCTCTTCGGCGATTACCACGTCCTGCTTATAGCCCGAGCGGGTACAACCAAGACAGCGTACAAATGTTGCTTCACCGGGCCCTAACACCAGCGTGTCAGCCGCTTGACCGGCATTACCGCCCGCCAGGGTAAAAGGTAAGCTAATAACGTAGGCCACGGTACCGACCACGGTCATCACCAGCAACAGCGGACGCGCAACAACCAAATCCCCCATCATGGCCAGCGCCGAGGGGTTCTCTTCAACCGTTTCGGTATAAGCTAACTGCGGAAACAGCAGCACCAGCGCCAGACTGAAGGCCATCGCCAACCGGTTTAATTTATCGCTTAAGGCTCGCATCATTACTCTCCGTATTCATCATCTGGCACGCCGAGGTGCCCATTCAAAACCCCATAGCTGATAAGCAGTTACCGGGTATATTGCATGTAATCATAGACATAAAACCAACATTCTTCCTTAATCAACCAAAATAAATTCGGCATTCTGTGAATTTGTACACTGATTTAATGATCTATTACGCCGTGAATACCCTGCCCTCGATCCCTCTGGGTCGGGCAAAGTAGCCCTAGCGCTGGCAATTTTTACAAAACACGCTGCTTCTCTGCCCCAGGCGCAATTCGGTAAGTGAGCGCCTACAAACTGTGCAATCCCTGCCTGCTCGTCCATACACCTTGAGCTCTTGTTTAAAATAACCGGGCTTGCCATCACCGCCCACAAAGTCCCTGAGCGTGGTGCCGCCCCGCTCGATAGCCGCGGCCAACACCCGCCGAATCTCCTGGGCTAAACACTGGTAGCGGGCCAGTGCGATTTTCCCCGCCGCACGGTCCGGCCTGATACCCGCCGCAAACAAGGCCTCATTGGCGTAGATATTGCCCACACCTACCACCACCGCATTATCCATAATAAAGGTTTTTACCGCCGCCCGGCGACCCCGGGATAAGCGGTAAAGACGCTCACCATCAAAGGCCTCCGCCAGCGGCTCGGGGCCCAAACTTGCCAGTAATTTGTGCGTTTCAGGCTTATCACCCGCCTGCCAGAGCAGGGCACCAAAACGACGCGGATCAGTTAATCTCAATATACTGCCATTACCCAGCACCATATCAACGTGATCGTGCTTGCCCACTTCAGCCCCGCGATCGACGATGCGCAGGCTGCCCGACATCCCCAGATGGAGAATGGCAGTGCCATTGGAAAACCCCAATAAAAGGTACTTGGCACGGCGCGTTACCGTATTGATCACCCTGCCCTTTATCAGCCCGGGCAATGCTTCAGGGATGGGCCAGCGCAAACGGGAATCCCGAATAATGAGCTGTGCTACCCTTTGTTTGACGATGTGGGGCTCGATACCCCGTCGGGTTGTTTCTACCTCGGGCAACTCGGGCATGACACTCCTCTTTTTCCGGCTTTAACCAAACCTTCGCCTGCATCAGGGCCAGCTTGAGTAAGAGCACCCCCTGTATAGACAAATAAAAGGTATAGACAATAAAACCTACAGGCAATAAAAAACCCGGCACAGGCCGGGTTTTTTTGTTAAAGCAAAGCCATTACTTGATCTTCGCTTCCTTATAAGTCACATGCTTGCGAACCACCGGGTCATACTTTTTAAATTCCATCTTATCCGGGGTGTTGCGCTTGCTTTTATCTGTTGTGTAATAGTGTCCAGTCCCCGCAGAGGAAACCAGCTTAATCTTATCGCGTGAACTTTTAGCCATGAGTCAGCTCCTTAAACCTTTTCACCACGGGCGCGAACATCTGCTAATACAGTGTCGATACCCTTTTTATCAATAATGCGCATGCCCTTACTGGATACGCGCAGGGAAACAAAGCGCTTCTCGGATTCTACCCAAAAACGATGCCGATGCAGATTCGGCAGGAAACGGCGCTTAGTGCGATTTTTTGCGTGGGAAACATTGTTTCCCGTTACCGGACGCTTGCCGGTAACCTGACATACTCTGGACATGATACGTCTCTTCGAAAAATAAACAATTAAATAAGCCTGATACAGGCCGCCAATAGCGCAAAAGCACACGACTAACAAGACGCTACCTGAACGGAGCGCGACATTATACAGAACAAGTCGATAATGGCAACCAATTACAGCAAGCCTCTTTCAGCAAAGGAGGTTACCTCACCGTCACCCACCACAAAGTGATCCAATACTCGCACATCAACCAGCGCCAGCGCATCGCACAGGCGACGCGTGATATTTTTATCCGCCTGGCTCGGTTCAGCCACCCCACTGGGATGATTATGGGCAAAAATCACCGCCGCTGCATTGTGCCGCAGACAATTCTTGACCACTTCGCGGGGGTAGACGCTGGCGGCATCAATGGTGCCGTAAAATAACGGTTCAAACACAATCACCCGGTGCTGGCTGTCCAAAAACAGGCAGGCAAACACCTCTCGCCCCTGATCCATTAACTGCGACTTAAGAAAACTACGGGTAAGCTGGGGGCTGGTCAGCGCATCGCCTCGCTCCAGTGTTTCCAGTAGTTGCCGGCGAGACATCTCCAGCACCGCCTGCAACTGGGCATATTTCGCCCTACCCAGGCCTCGCCCCCGGCAAAAATCCTTGGCATCAGCCGATAATAAGGGCCTTAACCCCCCGTATTCACTGAGTAGCTGCCTGGCCAGATCGACGGCTGAACAGCCCGACACCCCGGTTCTCAGGAAAATTGCCAGTAACTCGGCGTCAGACAGTGCCTGCGCCCCCCGCAACAATAACTTTTCACGCGGGCGCTCCGCATGCGGCCAATCCTTGATCGCCATACCTTCCTCCTTGAAAGTTGTTCTATCCTGTACAGAGCAGTTATCTTACAATCACCAGCCCTATTTGCCGAGTGCTATTCTCAAGTCAATGCAGCAACTAAACAATAAACACATCATTCTGGGAGTTACCGGCGGTATCGCAGCCTATAAGTCCGCCGAGGTTATTCGTCGTCTCAGGGATTACGGCGCTGATGTACGGGTAGTCATGACCGATGCCGCTCGGGAGTTTATTACTCCGCTAACCCTGCAGGCCCTGTCGGGCAACCCGGTACACCACAGCTTGCTGGATACTGAAGCCGAAGCGGCCATGGGACATATCGAACTGGCGCGATGGGCAGACCTGGTACTGGTTGCCCCTGCCAGCGCCAACTTTATGGCCAGGTTGGCTAGTGGACGCGCCGATGACCTGCTCACCACCCTTTGCCTGGCCACGGAGGCCACCATTGCCATCGCTCCGGCCATGAACCAGGCCATGTGGCGCAACAGCTCAACCCAAACCAATCTCAACACCCTCCAGCAAAAAGACATTGTCATTATGGGCCCCGGCGAGGGCGTCCAGGCCTGTGGCGATGTAGGCCCTGGCAGAATGCTCGAAGCCGATCAAATCGCTGAATTGGCAGCGGCTCAATTCCAGACCGCCCTGCTCGACGGCATTAACCTGGTGATTACTGCGGGACCAACGCGCGAAGCCATCGACCCGGTTCGCTATATCAGTAATCACAGCTCGGGAAAAATGGGCTTTGCCCTGGCCCAGGCTGCCATTGAAGCCGGCGCCAGCGTCACCTTGATTACCGGCCCCGTCGCATTGCCAACACCGGAGCGCGCACAGCGCATCGATATTGAAAGTGCCGAGCAAATGCACGATGCCGCCCTCGCCCAAATGGGACACTGTGATATTTTTATTGCCTGCGCCGCCGTGGCTGATTATCGACCGCGGCAAGTTGCCGAACAAAAAATCAAGAAATCTACCGAGTCCCTGTCCATTGAGTTGACTCGCAACCCGGATATTGTCAGTGCCGTCGCCAGCCACCCGCAACGGCCATTCACGGTCGGCTTTGCCGCTGAAACACAGCAGGTAGAGCACTACGCCAGGAAAAAGTTACAGCACAAAAACCTCGACCTGATCATCGCTAACGATGTTTCCAATACCGAGATTGGCTTTAACAGTGACCTCAATGCCGTCACGATTATCTGCGCCGAGAACGAAAAAACGCTGCCGCAGGCGACCAAGCAACAACTGGCCAGGACATTAATCGCCGAAGTAGCTACGCGCTATAAAGCAAAATCATAGAAAACGTCGCCAAATCCGCGTTTTATCCCTTGTAAACTGGACAAGGTGCCAGAGAACTTCCATTATTTACCATAAACCCCATGGCACGATTTTAAGAGTACTCGCTCCCAATGGCTAAAAAACCTCCAGGCAAAAACAAATCACCCGAGCAAGAAGCAAGCAAACCGCAAAACCAACTGCTAAAACAGCTGGCCAGTAGTGCGGCACTTATTGCTCTGGTACTGGCCGGCGGTCTCGGTTATTTAGCCACCGTTAATCTCCAGGCAAACAATGATGCTCGCATTAATAGAATCTCACAAAATATCGCAGATAATCAGGCCGCCCTGTTCAATCAGGCGCTGTCACAGCTTGAACTGCGCTTGAATAGTCTATCTCAGTCAACTGAATTGCTGGTGGCACTGGATACCCACGACAACAGCCGTATTGATAATTATCGGCAGGAACTGAGCAGGATCTTTCCCGAAGCCAGTACCACCCAGCTTATTGAACTGGGCCCACTGGGTATTGCTGCATTAAAGAAGGAAAAAGTTAAGCTGCGTAACCATATCGAAAAAGACATGGTACGCCTGGCCAGTAATGGCGAGTCAGTGGAACCGGAAGCCTATCGGGTAAACAAACACTGGTTATTCTCATTAAGCCAGGCAATCCAGGATGAGCGTAAGAAATACGCCAGCGGTGCGCTGCTGATAAGCCTGAACAGCGGCTACCTGCACAACTTGCTCAGCCAAATAGACCCCGGCCTTGGCAAGGCGACACTGATCCAGAAAACCAAGGGCAGCGCCAAGCATATTGTCAGCGCGGGTGACGGAAATGCCAAGGCCTTTGCCAGCATAGCCGCCACCTCCGTATCGCATTGGTCAATTCAATTTACCCCGTCACAGCAATTACTGACCAGGCAAAGCGCCAGTGCGCTCCCGGTCTGGATCATCCTCGGCCTCAGCTTACTCACCACGCTGGTCGCCATCGGCCTGGCTTACCAGTCACTGGCAAAACAACTTGCCGCCAATCTACAGTTATTGGGCAAAGGTGCCTCCGTGGATAGCTCCCTGTTTACCCTGCCCGGCTTTGCTGAGCTTAATAGCACGCTACTCAAGCAAGCCGACAGCGCCAAGGCTGCTGCCACCGCGCCCGCTGATCCACCCGCGTCTGCGGCAACAGAATCCGCCAATAACACCCCGACCAGTCTGCCGGTAAACCTTCCAGCAACTATTTTTCGCGCTTACGATATTCGCGGTCTGGCCGAAGAAGAATTAACCGATGAGGTAGTCAGCGCTATCGGCCTGGCCATCGGTAGCGAAGCCCTCGACCAGGGTCAGCAAACCATCATTGTCGCCGCGGATGGCCGCCACAGCTCTCCCCGCATTCTGGAAGCCATGGTCAAGGGCCTGCGAGCCAGCGGCCGCGATGTCATCAATATAGGTACCGTGCCCACACCATTGATGTACTTCGCCACCCATCAGTTGGGTACCCAAAGCGGTGTCATGATAACGGGCAGCCACAACCCCGCCGAATACAATGGCATAAAAATCGTTATCAACGGCCAGGCTCTGTCCGGGGAAGCGATTGCCAATTTGCGTACACGTATCCTCGACAACAAACTCAGCCAGGGCAAGGGGCAGTATGAACTCCAGGACATTGAACGGGATTATATTGATTACATCATTAACGATGTCGCCATAGCCCAGCCGCTGAAAGTTGTTCTCGATGCAGGTAATGGTGTGGCCGGCGCCGTGGCACCACAGCTCTTTGAGGAGCTGGGTTGCGAGGTCGTCACGCTCTATTGTGATGTCGATGGTGATTTCCCCAATCATCACCCGGACCCAACCGTCGAAGCCAATCTCAGTGATTTAAAGCGTGCCGTAGCCGAGCAACAGGCCGATCTGGGCATAGCGTTTGATGGCGATGGTGACCGTCTGGGCGTAGTCACCGCCACCGGTGAGACCGTTCCTGCCGACCGCCTGCTGATGCTATTGGCGCAGGATGTGGTATCGCGAAACCCCGGCGCTGACATACTGTTTGATGTAAAGTGCACCCGCAATCTCAACAAGCTGATTAGCCAATACGGTGGCCGCCCCATTATGTGGAAAACCGGGCATTCCTTTATGAAGGAAAAAATGGCCGAAACAGGCGCCCTGCTGGGCGGCGAGTTCAGCGGCCATATCTTCTTCAAGGAACGCTGGTTTGGTTTTGATGACGGGCTCTATGCCGCCGCGCGCCTGATTGAAATTCTCAGCACCACCGATCCCGATCTGGATGCGCAGCTGGCCACCTTCCCCAACAGCATTGGCACCCCCGAGATCAAAGTCGACAGTGATGAGCAGGGGAAATTCAAGATCATTGAACAACTGGCCAAAAACGGGAAATTTGCGGACGGCAAGGTATCGACCCTCGACGGTGTCCGGGTCGACTTTGCGGATGGCTGGGGACTGGTCAGGGCCTCTAACACTACCCCTATGTTGATCCTCCGCTTTGAAGCGGACACAGAGGAAGCATTGTCGCGTATTCAGCAGTTGTTCAGGGAACAACTGCTCGATGTTGATAATGAGCTGTCTCTTGGTTTTTAATAGGCCTGTAGATTCACTTACTCCCAAGCTAAGGAAACATCATGTCGCTGAGTCGCGATAACGCCAATAATATAGCCAACGTGCTGACCGAGGCGCTGCCCTATATCCAGCGCTTTACCAATAAGACCATCGTGGTCAAATTTGGTGGTAACGCGATGGTTGACGATGCCCTCAAAGAGCAGTTTGCCCGCGATATCGTACTGATGAAGCTGGTAGGCATGAACCCGGTTGTGGTTCACGGTGGCGGCCCCCAAATAGGCGCACTGCTGGAACAATTAAACATCGAATCCCGCTTTGTTGACGGCATGAGAGTAACCGACAGCCAGACTATGGACATTGTTGAAATGGTGCTTGGCGGCAGCGTTAATAAGGAAATCGTCACCTTGCTAAACCAAAATGGCGGCAAGGCAGTGGGCATTTCAGGCAAAGACGGCCAGTTAATCCGCGCCAAAAAAATGTCCATCAGCCGGCAAACAGGCGACATGAAAGCGCCTGAAATCATAGACATAGGCCATGTCGGTGAGGTCGAGGCCATCGATATCCGGGTGCTGGATATGTTAATTGCCAGTGATTTTATCCCGGTTATTGCCCCCATTGGCGTTGGCTCGAATGGCGAATCCTACAATATTAATACCGATATTGTTGCGGGAAAAATCGCCGAAGTCCTGCGGGCAGAAAAACTGATGTTGCTGACCAATGTCGAGGGCCTGCTGGACAAACAGGGCAACATATTAACCGGACTCAGCACCCGCGAAGTCGATAAATTAATTAGCGATGGCACCATCCATGGCGGCATGCTGCCGAAAATTAATTGTGCCCTGGATGCAGTCAAAGGCGGTGTAACCAGCGCGCATATTATCGATGGACGCGCTCCCCATGTTGTCCTGCTGGAAATATTTACCGATGAAGGGGTGGGCACGCTAATCACCAATAAAAAAAATTCGCTATAACAACCCGGCTTTCACTGACTAAAAGTTTTAACTTTCTTTTCCTGTCCTTATTGCAGCTAGCGCCGGTTCTCGCTAGGATGGTTGCACAAACAGAAACCATTAAATGGTCATGACAAAGAAAGTATCCCGCAAACAACAAATTCTCGAATCACTCGCCCATATGCTGGAAGCTAATCCTGGCGAGCGAATCACCACATCGAGACTAGCCAAAGAAGTCGGCGTTTCCGAGGCGGCACTCTATCGCCACTTTCCCAGTAAAACAAAAATGTTTGAGGGCTTGATTGAGTTTATCGAAGATACGCTGTTCAGTCGGGTCAACATCATTCTCACCGAAGAGGGCTCGGCGTTGAGTCGCTGTGAAAAAATTCTTAATCTGCTGCTGGCCTTTACTGAACGCAACCCCGGCATTACCCGCATTCTCACCGGCGATGCCCTGACCGGGGAAACCGATCGGCTTCGGGTCAGGGTGGCGCAGTTATTTGATCGCCTGGACACGCAGATTAAACAAATTCTCAGGGAAGCAGAAATTCGGGAAGGCTTGCGAACCACAATGCCTATCGGCGTTGCCAGCAACCTGTTAATGGCTGCGGCTGAAGGCCGTATCATTCAATATGTCAGAAGTGAATTCAAACGCCGACCCACGGAACACTGGCAGGATCAATGGACGGTACTGATAGAGGGCATGTTCCAGCAGAGCACGGTCACCAGTAACGCCCAAATCAGCTAATTACCTCGCTTCACTGCGTATCTTCACCCGATCTGACAACAGCACAAAACGTTCAATATCCCGCTGATAAGACGCTTTAGCCTCTTCCACTTCCTGCCGCCGCACCGCGATAGACTCCTCGGTATCTTCCACTTCCCGGCCCAGCTTATCGATAATATTGGCAAGATTTTCCGGGGCTTCGCCACCGGCGCGCTCGATATCAGCGGCCTTTTGCTGTTCTCTTTCGATCTGGTTTTTTACCGCCATCAAATTACTCTTGAGTATGCTGATCCGTATCTGCAGGTCGCGGATGGCTCGCCCCCTGGCCGCTTCAATGTCTTCAATGCTGCTGTAACGCAACATCAGCATTTCATCCCAGGCCTGCAAGCGCAGCGCCTCCTCTTTACGCAGTCGCGCACGGGCTTCTTCCGTGCTCTGGTTTCTTAACTCTTCTTCCGTCAACTGCCGCGGCACGGTCTCAATCAGGGTACCACTGCGGCTAATAACTTCGTAACCACGCATGATATCTTCAGGGGGCATGGTTTCGGTAATTACCGTGATACCCCGATCGTTGGTGTAGCGATAAAATCGATTTTGAGCCTGGGCAGAAAACGCCATAGTCACTAACGCAAGCGCGCACATTGCCAGTATTCCGCGCGTCAACTGCGCCTTAATTGAATCCATTGTGATTCCAACGTCCATAAATTAATCTCTCCAGTATAGCCTAGCGCCCGGCGTTGAACGATTATCCCCCGGGGGATAATCCCAGGACTGCAAACTAAATACCGTATTGTTGGCGGTAGCTTTCAATTTTTTCGACCTCTTGCCGGTGATCCGGCTGTGTTTTGAGGTAATCGAGGATTTGATCCAGGCAAACAATACTGATGACCGGCACCGAAAATTCAGCTTCCAGTTCCTGAATAGCCGACTGACTGCCCTGGCCTCGCTCCTGGCGATCCAAACCTATCGCCACGCCGGCAGCAGTCGCCCCCGCCTGCTCAACCATGGCAAAGACCTCCCGTATCGCGGTACCCGCAGTGATGACATCATCAATCACCAGCACCCGACCCTCCAATGGCGCACCAACCAGAATACCACCCTCACCGTGATGCTTGGCTTCTTTGCGATTGTAGGTGTAGGGAACATCCCGCCCGAAATCATCGGACAGGGCGCAGGCCGTTGCCGCCGCCAACGGAATGCCTTTATAAGCCGGCCCCAGCAACACATCAAACTCAATTCCGGATTCAACAATAGCATGCGCATAACAGCGCCCAAGCCGAGCCAGCGCTGCGCCGCTACAAAACAGCCCGGCATTAAAGAAATAAGGGCTGGTACGCCCCGACTTCAGGGTGAATTCACCGAAACACAGGGCACTTCTGGCAATAGCCAGCTCGATAAATTGCTGTTGATAGACTTCCATACACCCTCGCTGTAATCGTTACTGGCCGCTAAACCCGGTTAAACTACTGGCCGCCACAGGCGACACGTTATACACTGATTCTTCGAGCGCTGCCAGACCGTTAAAAATCATACTAAAAGGCGCGGCTGAGAATCAATAGTATTCATCGCAGCATCCGCGCACCCGATGTAGATTCAGTGACTTTTTACCCTCGGTAAGGTCGGGTATCATATGCGCTCCCAAGGAATAAGACGATCATGCGAATTATTAGTTTCTGTGCCGATGGAATTAAAGAAGCGGCAAAAAAAGGTTTCTATGACTGGGTTCTGGAACAGGACGCCGACTTTATCTGTGTCCAGGATTTACAGGCTCAGGAGTACGAATTACAGAATGATATTTTCTTTCCCCAAGGTTACAACCCCTACTTCTTCGATGCAGTGGACAAGGGTGTTAACGGGGTTGCCATCTATTGCCGCGAGCTACCGAAGGCCATTATGACCGGCCTCGGCTTTGTCGATTTCGATATGGAGGGCCGCTACATTCAGGCTGACTTCCAAAATATCAGCATAGGCTGCCTGCTTGCGCCCAGTGCCTACCAGCAAGACGATAAAGCCCAGGCCAAAAAAAATCACTTTTTTGAACTGCTGCAAAACCACTTGAACAAGGTGCGCAACAAGCGCCGCGAGTTTGTTATTTGCGGTAACTGGAATATGACCCATCGCCCCCAGGATACCCAAAATCCGGAGGCTAACCAGCCGGTTTCTGGCGCGTTGCCCGAAGAGCAACAATGGATGGACCAGCTGTTTACCAATCTGGACTATACCGATGCCTTCCGTGAGGTTAACAGCGATTCCGACGAGTTTACCTGGTGGCCGGAGGGCGATCGCAACAGTAATGGCTGGCGGGTTGACCTCCAGGTCGTGTCCAGCGGCTTACTCTCCACCATTGAATATGGCGCGATCTACAAAAACCAGGTGTTTTCCTCTCACGCGCCACTGATCATGGACTTCGATTACGACACCCAGAGTTAGTAGGACAGAGTTAGCAGGCCAGAACTAGGAGGCCAGTGACGCTTTTTGGATCGCCAGCAGCGTCTCAATACCGCCTTGCGCCAGCGTTAACATCTGGTCCAGCTCATCGCGACTATAGGGCGCTCCTTCCGCTGTTCCCTGCACCTCGATGAAACCACCCTGCTCACTCATCACCACATTCATGTCGGTTTCAGCGTTGGAATCTTCCGGATAATCCAGGTCCAGCACCGGCATCCCCTGGTAAATACCCACTGACACCGCTGCGATCATTTGCTTGAGCGGACTTTCTTTAATCATCCCCTGCGCCAGCATCGTCGATATAGCATCCGCCAGCGCCACGCAGGCACCGGTAATTGAAGCGGTGCGAGTACCGCCATCGGCCTGGATAACATCACAGTCAATGGTAATGCTGTGTTCACCCAGGGCCTCAAGATCCATCGCCGCGCGCAGCGAACGGCCAATCAGTCGCTGAATTTCAACCGTGCGCCCACCCTGCTTACCCCGTGCTGCTTCACGCCCCATGCGCTGGTCGGTGGAGCGCGGCAGCATGCCGTACTCGGCCGTCACCCAGCCCTGGCCTTTTCCTCGCAGAAAGCGTGGCACTGAAGCCTCCACCGAGGCGGTGCATATTACCCGGGTATTTCCAAAACTGACCAGTACAGAGCCTTCAGCATGGCAGGTAAAATTCCTGGTGATAGTCACGTCCCTGAGTTGGTTCGGCTGGCGGCCACTGGGTCTATTCATTATTAATCCTGTCAAAATTTAAAAGTGAGGTGAAGCAAACAGCGCGCATTATACACTGCTGGCAACGCAGCAAAGGATTTTCTTGCCGGAGCTACTGCGCAGCTTTCACAGAATACCTGGCGGCCTGTTATTTTTTCTCCGCCAGGGAAGCTGCTGAAAATTATGGCATTTAATCAATCATCCGGGCTAAAATGTCTGCCACTTTTTGCACGGAAAAATATTGCCATGATTCGCAGCATGACCGCCTTTGCTCGCCAGGCCGGCCAATTTGAATGGGGGACGCTGGTATGGGAGATCCGCTCGGTAAATCATCGTTACCTGGAGCCCTCATTTAAACTGCCCGAATCCATGCGCCCACTGGAAACAGCGCTGCGGGAAAAGCTACGCCAGCAACTCAGCCGCGGAAAAATTGAGTGCAGCCTGCGCCTGCTGGAACAAGGCGATGGCGAGTCCGCTGAGCTCATCATTAATAAACCCCTGGCCAAACAGCTCGTCGCCGCCAGCGAGGCAATCAGTAACATGGTCGATAAACCCGCTGCCATAGACCCCCTTCGTCTACTGCAATGGCCCGGCGTAATTACCGCCGCAGAAAACCATAGCGATCGCCTGCAACAACAGGCGCTGGAAGTTTTTCAACCCGCCCTTGAGCAACTGATTGACAGCAGGGAGCGGGAGGGAACCGAGCTCAGGCAGGTTATCGAAGCCAGGCTGGATTCCATTGCCACCATTACCGCTGCCGTGCGCAAACAACTACCCGACATTCTCGCCGCGCAAAAACAAAAACTCGTGGCCCGGTTGCAGGAAATAAAAGCCGAACTCAACGAAGATCGGCTAGAGCAAGAACTGGTCATGCTGGCACAAAAAGCTGACGTTGACGAAGAGCTCGATCGCCTGCAAACTCATCTTGGTGAAGTTCGCCGCGTGCTGGATAAAGGCCAGGCCTGTGGCCGGCGACTGGACTTCCTGATGCAGGAGCTTAACCGCGAGGCCAACACCCTGTCCTCAAAATCCATCGTCAGCGACACCACCCAGGCAGCGGTTGAGTTAAAAGTGTTAATTGAACAAATGCGTGAACAAATCCAAAACATCGAATAAGTTATCCATCGCTATCATGACAACAGCTAAACTCTATATCATCTCAGCACCTTCCGGAGCAGGTAAAACCAGCCTGGTAAAGGCACTGGTCGAGGCCGATGCACAACTGCAGGTGTCCATTTCCTACACCACCCGCACCATGCGTCCCGGCGAGCGCGATGGCATCAACTATTTCTTTGTCGACCGGGAAGCCTTCCAGCAGATGTTGTCCAGGGGTGATTTTCTTGAAAGTGCTGAAGTATTCGATAATTTTTATGGCACGGCGCAACAATCCGTGGAGGAAATGCTCGCCCGGGGCGTCAGTGTTATCCTCGAAATAGACTGGCAGGGCGCGCGGCAAATCCAGCAACTTATGCCCGATGCCATTGCCATTTTCATCCTGCCGCCCTCCCTCAATGCCCTGAAAGAGCGCCTGACCAACCGTGGCCAGGACGATGACGCTGTCATCACCCGGCGTATGAATGAAGCAAAAAATGAGATGGCGCACTATCACGAAGCAGACTATCTGGTGATCAATGACGACTTCGCGTTGGCGCTGCTTGAGTTGCAATCGATCTTCGCTGGCCACGGCCAGGCCTTCAGGCAACAGACCCAACAGCAACAACACCGCAGGCTTCTTGAGGCGCTGCTTTCCTCTCCGGAATAAGCAACCCGGCGCTACTCCCGCAGTACTATCCACCATCCTGCCCTGGCTTTAGGGTGATAAAGCACCAAAACAGTACAACCGGCTGGTTATTTTTGATACACTGCTCGGCCGTTTTCGGCAAAAGCCGTAAATCACTCTACACCTTTACAGCAAAACAGGAATATATCAATGGCTCGTATTACCGTTGAAGATTGTCTCGATAAAGTTGATAACCGTTTCGAACTGGTGATGGTCGCCAGTAAACGTGCCCGGGCGCTTGCCACTGGCGGGCAAGAAGCCAGGGGCAGGGGTCATGCTGAATCCGATAAGCCTACGGTGACCGCACTGCGCGAAATTGCCGATGGACACATTACCCGCGAGGAAATCATGAACCCTCCAAAAATCGAAGAAGAGCTTGTGCTCGACATCGAGATCGCCGTTGATACTCCTGAAGTACAGGTGCCACCTAAGTTCTAGATTACTACCGGGTGGGGGCGCTCAATGCAGCAGTACAGCATATTTCCAAATACGGAAGCCCATACTGAACCGGGCAGTATTGACACCCTCGCCACCAGCCTCAGTAGCTACATCGACCCACCCCAAATCCAGCTGGTCAAACGCGCCTACTACTATGCCGAGCAGGCGCACGACGGCCAGCGCCGACGTAGTGGGCAACCCTATGTAACCCACCCCCTGGCCGTAGCGGGCATTCTTGCCGATATGCACATGGACCATCAGAGCCTGATGGCGGCACTATTGCATGATGTGATCGAAGATACCGGTATCAGCAAGGCCTCACTGGGCGAACAGTTTGGCGATACCGTCGCCGATCTTGTCGATGGTGTCAGCAAGCTGACCCGTATCGAATCCGAATCCAGAGCCGAAGCACAGGCAGAAAACTTCCAGAAGATGGCCTTGGCCATGGCCAGGGATATTCGTGTCATTTTAGTCAAGCTGGCTGATCGACTGCATAATATGCGTACCCTCGGTGTGCTAAAACCCGAGAAGCGCCGCCGCATTGCCAGGGAAACCCTGGAAATGTACGCCCCGATCGCCCAGCGCCTGGGCATGCACAATATTCGCGTCGAACTGGAAGACCTCGGCTTCACCACCCTGTACCCCATGCGTGCCAAGCGCATTCACAATGC
The DNA here is from genome assembly GCA_030621845.1 of Spongiibacteraceae bacterium. Lineage (GTDB taxonomy): Bacteria > Pseudomonadota > Gammaproteobacteria > Pseudomonadales > Dasaniaceae > JAUXHA01. The sequence goes on along the minus strand of JAUXHA010000013.1, from coordinate 10,839 downwards.
GGTAAAGGCTGCCCGGGGCAATCGGCGAGAAATCGTTGAGCAGATTAAAGAATCGATCGAGTTAGGGCTGGAACGTGACGGCCACCCCTGCGCCGTCGTCGGCAGGGAAAAGCACCTCTACAGCATTTACCAAAAAATGCAGAACAAGAAAAAGTCTTTCTCTGAGATTATGGATATTTATGCTTTTCGTATCGTCGTCGACAGCGTCGATAGCTGTTACCGCGTACTCGGCTGCATTCACAGCCTGTACAAACCGGTACCGGGCCAGTTTAAGGATTATATTGCCATTCCCAAATCCAATGGCTATCAATCCCTGCACACGATTTTATTCGGTATGCACGGCGTACCCATCGAAATCCAGATTCGTACCCCTGAAATGGAAGAGATGGCCAACTACGGTATTGCCGCTCACTGGCTGTACAAAACCAATGACGGCCAGCCGCTCAATGGCAGCCATACCCGCGCCAGGCAGTGGGTGCAGGGTTTGCTGGAGATGCAGGAGCGTGCGGGTAACTCACTGGAGTTTATCGAAAACGTTAAAATCGATTTATTCCCCGATGAGGTCTATGTATTTAGTCCCAAGGGAGAGATCATGGAGTTGCCCCATGGCTCAACACCAGTAGACTTTGCCTATGCAGTACATACGGATGTTGGCAATAGCTGCGTCGCCTGCCGTATCAATCGCCGTCTGGCGCCCTTGTCCGAGCCTTTGCAAAGTGGTCAAACCATAGAAATCATCGCCTCCAAGGGAGCCCAACCCAATCCCTCCTGGTTGAACTTTGTCACCACCGGCAAAGCCCGCAGCAACATTCGCCACTACCTGAAAAACCAGCGACAAACAGAAGCCATTGTGCTCGGCCAGCGACTGCTGGGCAAGGCGCTTGCCGGCCTCGATGTTGATCTCGACGGTATCAGTGAAAAACAAAAAGAGAGTCTGGTTAACAACACCGGCCATCACTCCTTCGACCATATTCTCGAAGAAATCGGTCAGGGCAACCGGCTACCCCTGCTGACCGCGCATCAGTTGCTGGCCAGGGACAGCAACAGGGATGACAGCAATAATGCTGAGGGTTCCAGCCACCCACCGCTAATGATTGATGGTACCGAAGGCTTTCGTGTTAATTTCGCCCGCTGCTGCTATCCCATCCCTGGCGACCCCATTGTCGGCTTTATCAGTGCCGAACGCGGCATGGTGATCCATACCGACAATTGCCACAATAGCCTGGAATTCAAGAACAACCCGGAACGCTCGGTGCCGTTACGCTGGGCCGAGGAAGTCGAAGGTGAGTTTTCTATCGAACTGGGCATCGCGCTGGAGAAAAGCCGCGGCATCATTGCGGTGCTGGCCAATCGCATTAATAGCCTGGATGCCAATATTGAAAAAATCAGTATCGAGGATGAAGACCCCCGCATGAGCATGGTCAATGTCATTGTCGGCGTGCATTCACGCTTGCACCTTGCCAGAATCATGAGGCGAATTCGCTCGATAAAAGATGTCATCAAGGTCACCCGCGTTAAACATTAAGCCACGCCATCAACAAAGGAAGTGCCGTGAGTATTAAGCAGATTATTTCTACCAGCAGTGCCCCGCAGGCCATTGGCCCCTACTCGCAGGCGGTGAAAGCGGGCAGTACGATATATCTTTCCGGACAAATTCCGCTGGTCGCGAAAACCATGCTACTGATCGAAGGCGATATTAGCGCCCAGGCACAACAGGTGTTTAACAATTTATCTGCGGTGGCCCAGGCGGCGGATGCCAGCCTGAACGATGCGGTAAAGATCAATATCTCCCTCACCGATCTCAATGATTTTGCAGCGGTCAATGAAATCATGACCGGCTATTTCAGTGAGCCTTACCCTGCCCGCGCCTGCGTGCAGGTTGCCGCATTGCCAAAAGGTGCCGCCATAGAGGTTGAGGCTATTCTTAGCGTATAGGCCACGCAGGGCTGCGTTTTACAGGAGCTGTCGTGTTCTGATTACCTACCTGGCTAACAGGGCAAGCGGGAAGTTAAAACTTCCATTCAAAAACTTTATAATCCGGCTTCTCGTTCATGCGATCGCGCACGCCATCGTAGTCACTGCGTTCATCGCGGGTATATTCAGGAAACCATTCCATGCGTTTTTTATCATCGTTTTCCGGAAGTTCGAACCGTTTCGGCCGCCAGTCTTGCTCGTCTTTAGGCTTGCGCCAATCGGGCTCCTGGGCGGTAATGATGATCTCCTCCATTTCATAATCTTCATCCGAAGACTGGTTACTGCTCATATCATCAGCCCGGCTTAACCCCGACTGCAGGCTGATAGCGAGCAGGCCCGCCAACACACTGCTGCTAGTGCGAAAACGCATTACAGCTGGTCCTGCCAGCCAAGGCTTTCAAACCAGTATTGGCGAATAGAGTGAATCGTCGCATCGGCCTCGCGGGCGATAATCCAGGAGTTCAGGTAGTCGACAAAATCGGCATGGCTTCTGTTGACGGCGAAAGCCTCACGAATACCGATCAAGGGCTTTTTCAATGGTAGATCCACTTTTTCCGGGTATTTTAACGCCAGGAATTTAGGCCCCGGATTAGACAGCACCAATGCATGAAGCTGACCCTTGAGCAAGGCTTCATTCACTTTCTGCTCGGAATCAAAAACAATAAAGTTTGCACCCTGAAAAGCCTTGCGGCCGACTTTCTCCGAAATAGTCCCCTTCACCACACCAATATTTATCGTTGGCTGGCGCATATCCTTCAGGCTATTAATTGATTCGGTGAGCTTGGTATTGGCGGCCATACCCACACCATTTTCGCCATAGGGCTGGCTGAACTTAACCCGCAGCGCTCGCTTCGGGGAAATAGCCATGCCTGAAACCACCACATCCACTTCGGCCCGTTCCAGCGCAGGGATCAGCTCGCTCCACGGATACAGGGTGTACTTCAACTCAAGACCCATATCCCTGGCCAATTTTTTAGCCATATCGACTTCGGAGCCCACCAGGTCACCGGTGCTACTTTGCATAACCCAGGGCGGAAACAGGGTCATCGCCACTCTTAGCTCACCACTATCAAGAATTTGCTGGAATGAACGTACTGCCGGCGTAGCCGCCTGGCTAATCAGGGAAAATACCAGCAAGGCTAAAATCAGGCTGGTGTTAATCATTGTGCGCATGGGATGTCCTTCAAAACGGGGTTCGAGCGCTATTATTGGCTGATTTTAGCCTCACAACAAGTGCTTTCAATGCTCTTACAGCAAAAGAGCACTCTGGCCGGCACGGTAATCGGGGTATGACAAGATATAGCCCATCGCCAAATAAATAAAAACACACTTTTCCATAGAAATTATTTATTATGCCGACTTTATATTTTATAAGGCACTATCGTGACCCTGACTGAATTGCGTTATATCGTTGCGCTCCCGCAAGCGCAAAATGTGCTTGAACAAGCTGGCATGATTAAAGCCCTCAGCGATACCCTCCGCCAATACCCGCTGGGAAGGCCTGCCGCTCGATGAAGCCGGTGAAAACCCCTCTAGACCAGGTAGCGGTGGAATCCCTCAAGGGTGTCGGCCCGCGAATGGCAGAGAAACTGGCGCAACTGGGTATCTTTACCGTCCAGGATATTTTATTTCACCTGCCATTGCGCTATCAGGATCGCACCCGTATCACCCCCATCGGAGCGGTTCAGCCGGGTAGTGATGTGGTGATCGAAGGCGAGATCAAAGCCGCCGATGTTGTTTTCGGTCGTCGCCGCAGTCTGCTCTGTCGCCTGCAGGACGGTACCGGCACCCTCACCCTGCGCTTTTTTCATTTTTCAGCAGCGCAAAAACAAAGCCTGCTCAAGGGCAGCCGGTTGCGCTGCTTTGGTGAAGCCCGACGCGGAGCCAGCGGCCTGGAATTAGTTCACCCCGAATACCAGCGTGTTGATGCCGGCCATCCCTTGCCCATGGACGCCACCCTGACCGCCGTTTACCCCAGTAGCGAAGGCCTGCATCAAGCTAGCTGGCGCAAACTGTGCGCCCAGGCATTACAGCTGCTCGACCACCATCACCTGAGCGAGTTGCTGCCCACGCCACTCGCTATGGCGGGAACGGCTATTAGCCTGGAGCAGGCCATTATTTATTTACACCAGCCACCGGTTGATGTTGCGCAATCACTGCTGCGTGAAGGCCTGCATCCCTGCCAGCGCCGCCTTGCCTTCGAGGAATTACTGGCACACAACCTCAGCCTGCTACGGCTGAGGCAAACCACCCGAGCCCACGGCGCGCCAGCACTCAATGGCCGCAATCCACTGGCAGAGCAATTCCTGCAGCAATTACCCTTCTCCCTGACCGGCGCGCAGGCGCGCGTGGCCAGGGAAATTGAACAGGATCTGCAACAGGCTAAACCGATGCTGCGGTTAGTGCAGGGGGATGTCGGCTCCGGAAAAACCGTGGTGGCGGCATTGGCAGCACTACAAGCAGTAGCGAATGGCTATCAGGTGGCCATCATGGCACCGACTGAAATTCTCGCCGAGCAGCACTTCGCGAACTTTTCTGAATAGCTGGTAGAACTGAATATTGAGCTGGCCTGGCTGAGTGGAAAAATAAAAGGCAAGGCCCGCCAGCAAACCCTGGCAGCCATTGCCGATCACCGGGCCCAGGTGATTGTCGGCACCCACGCACTGTTCCAACAAGAGGTCTGTTTTGCCCGACTCGGCCTGGCAATCATCGATGAACAACATCGCTTTGGTGTTCATCAACGACTGGCGCTGAAAGAAAAGGCCAGCCACAATGTCGGCCACCCTCACCAGCTGATCATGACCGCCACACCCATACCCCGCACACTGGCCATGAGTGCCTATGCCGATCTCGATACCTCGGTCATCGACGAGTTGCCACCCGGCCGCACACCGATTAACACCATTGTGATTGATAATACTCGCCGCGCACAATTAATTGCCCGGGTACAACAAGCCTGCCTGGAAGGGCGCCAGGCCTACTGGGTATGTACCCTGATAGAAGAGTCCGAGGTACTGGAGGCACAGGCCGCCGAAGAAACCTGCAAACTGCTCAATGAAGCGCTGGACAATGTCAGGGTCGGGCTAGTACATGGGCGCCTTAAAGCCGATGAAAAAATAGCCATCATGCATGCCTTCAAATCCCACCAGATTGATTTGCTGGTTGCCACCACCGTGATAGAAGTCGGTGTCGACGTAGCCAATGCCAGCTTAATGATTATTGAAAATGCCGAGCGACTGGGGCTGGCCCAATTACACCAACTGCGTGGCCGCGTTGGCCGCGGCGAGACCGCCAGCCACTGCGCGCTGATGTACCAGGCACCGCTATCGCAGCAGGGTAAACAGCGCTTGCAGGCCATGCGAGACAGTAGCGATGGCTTTGTCATCGCCGAAAAAGACCTGGCATTGCGCGGCCCCGGCGAATTATTAGGCACCCGGCAAACCGGGTTGATGCAAATGCGTATTGCCGACCTTGAACGAGACAGTGATTTACTCGATGCCGTCAGAGACACCGCTGAAACCATGCTGGCGGATCACCCTGACATTATCGACGCATTGATTAAGCGCTGGCTAGTGGACGGGGAGCAATATGCGCAGGTGTAGCAGGCAATAAAAAAGGGACGGTAAACCGTCCCTGAAGGAGTGAGCTTAAACACTCGAGTGGAGACGATTAGTGGAGCGACTGCTGTTGCCCCAGTTGATCTTCATAACGGCACAGTTCCATCCAAAAAGGCCATTCCATAGGCAACATTGCATCAATCTGGCGATAAGCGCGCTGCTGTTCCGGCGCGGGTAACTGGCCCACACATTTTTCCAGCGCCTGCATCCGCACACGGGCTAAACACAGCACATCAACATCTTGCTGGTATTGTGCCCATTGAATGCAGTTCTGCAGGTCTTCCATATGAGTGCTTAACATTGTTTCCCGCCCTTATTTACGCTGTGCCAATAATTTTCATTCCGGGAGGGATATTGCAAAACACAGGCCAAACTAAGCAGGCAGCGAAAAATAATTCTCAAGCGATTGATTTTATTTAAAATTTTATTTGTTATTGTTTTTTCAAGCGTTTTTCCCAACGCCTCGGCACGGTGATAACAACGGATAATTGACGCCCATCCTCAGACTCGGTCCACCGCCGTCGTCTCACCTTCACTGCGCGCGATAATGATCGTACCACAGGAATCACTGTACACATTGACCGCTGTTCTCAGCATATCCAGCACCCGGTCGGTAACCAGCAATAAACCCAGCCCTTCCAGTGGCAAGCCAATCACCCCCAGAATAACGGAAATCGCCACCAGGCTGGCGGCTGGTATTCCCGCCACGCCAATGGATGTCAGCAGTGCCACCAGTACAATGGAAAATTGCTGCGCAAAACTCAAATCAAGACCGTAAGCCTGGGCAATAAATATCGCCGCCACGCACTCATAGAGCGCAGTGCCGTCCATGTTAATGGTTGCTCCCAATGGCAATACAAAACTGGTAGTGCCGTTCGATACCCCGACTTCCTTTTCCACCGTTTCCATAGTCAGGGGCAGCGTGGCTGAACTTGAGGCGGTCGAAAAAGCCGTCAGCATCACCGGCGACATTTTTTTCATAAAGGCCAGCGGGCTCACGCCGCCGACATACCTTAATAGCAGGGAAAGGGTAATAAAGGCGTGAACCAACAGCGCAATTAACACCGTTATAAATAACATCAGCAGTGGCCCAAAGGCAGCAAAGCCCGTTGCTGCCACCGTCTTCGCCACCAGCCCAAAAACACCCAGCGGTGCAAACTTCATCACCCACATGGTCATCGCAATCATTACGTCAAAAATGGCGTTCCAGAAATTAATCAGTAGCTCGCCCTTTTCCCGGCCAATGCGGGTCATGAACAAACCGAACAGCAAACTGAAAAAAATCATTCCCAGCATTTTGCCCTCGGCGGCGGCGGCCACAACATTGGGCGGCACCATCCTGAGGAAAATATCACCAATACTACTGGCGCCCTGCTCCACTTTATCGATCAAACCTTCCAGTTGGCCGTCGTTATAATCAAGGTTGAGCTGGGCACCCACAGCCTGCCCATCCTTAATACCCGGCTCCAGCAAGTTCACGGCGACCAGGCCTACCAGAATCGCCAACAAACTACTGATAAGGTAAAACCCCATGGTTTTCCCCCCCAGTCGCCCCAGGTTTTTATTGCCACCAATGCCCGCTACCCCACTGATGATCGATGACATAATCAGCGGCACGATTAACATTTTCAGGGCGTTTAAAAATAACTCACCCATAAAGCTATAGATTGTGTAAAAGCGAACACCCAGCAACTCCATCTCGGTGCCAGTAATAATTCCTGCCAATACCGCAGCTAATATGGCAATCGCAATTTGCCAATGTAAGGCCAACCTGGTCATAGTCAATCCACCGTTTATTGTTTTGTTTATCTCACTGTAGCTGCTGCCGGCTTAACTTCCAGCTTCCCGCCAGTACAACTCAATCGCTGCCGCCCAGGCTATGGAATAAAGCCAGCACCGCCTGATCACCCATTGCCTTGAGCGTGGCAATATTGTTTTCCGGAATCGTTTCCGGCCGGGGATAGGTCGCCAGCGCCCGACTAAGTTGCTGCTCTCGAATAAAATGTAACATTGGCAGCGGCGATCGATTAGTGTAATTGCCGAGATCATCCGTGGCCACACCGACAAAATGGTAATCCGGATGAAAGCTGGCGACCTGGAATACCCCCTCAAGACCCACCTGCTGCACTAATTGCTGCGCCAGCTCGACTACCGATAAGTAGTGATCGAAGTCTCGCAGGCCTTCAGAAAAAATCAACAGGCCGGTCGCCACCTCTTGCTCGCTGCTGCTTTGTAAGGTGTCCAGCTCTTCCAGTATTGCATGAATTATCGATTCATCATCGCTGGCATTACTAACACACAAGCGCAGACTATTTTCCATCACCACCTGGCTGGCAAAGGGGCACAAATTGAGTGCAATCACCACTTTATCCAGCCAGCGACGCGTGATATTTATCGCCGCCTGCTCATCCATTGTTTACTACCAATAATTTACTGCCAATAATTTACTACCAATAAAAAGGCGGATAGCACCGAGGTACTATCCGCCTGATAATCATTAAAGCACTAATTAATTTAACGCGGTCTTCAAAGCTTTTCCAGGTTTAAAGCCTACGGTATTACTAGCGGCAATCTGGATAGTCTCACCCGTCTGCGGGTTTTTACCACTGCGGGCCTTGCGATGACGGTTTTCAAAGGTACCAAAACCAATCAGGCTTACGGATTCTTTTTTACCCAATGAGTTGGTAATCTCATCGAGAATGGCATTCAGTACATCGCTGGCTTTATCATTCGAGATATCGGCTTTGTCAGCGATAATCGCTGCTAGATCTGGCTTTCTCATGGAAGGCTCCTTAGTGGTAGTATTGGGTCTGTCACGGTTCTGCTAAAGACAGATACCATTATTTAAGCAAGTTGGCACTCAAATGGAAAGACTTTCCGTACCCGCCAATATCGAGGCCGGCACTGAATGACTTCCCACTTAAGGCATAATAGCTTGCAGTTCTTTTTGTAAACGCATTTTTTCCTTGGTTCCCTCACCCGTTAGGGCAAAGCCAATCAGTTGACCTGAGCTATCGCGGAATTCTGCAACCACATTATTATCCTGCTGCTGAATGCTCCAGTCACCTTCAGCATCCCTGGCTACAGGGTTAACAACTACCGGACAAGCCGGTGTTTTAATGGTTACCGGCATCGCAGCATAGCTCACCTGGGTCGGTTCACCGGCCAGGGTCTTACCCAATGCACGGGCACCCGCCATTAATGGCGCAACGTAAACCAGTACATGCCCTTCAACTTCGACACAATCACCCAGCGCATAGACATTAGCTGCGGATGTTTCCAATAGGCGGTTGGTCACAATACCGCGATTGACTTCAATACCTGCCTCACTCGCCAGGGTAGTACGGGGGCGCACACCCACCGCCGACACAACCAGGTCGGCATCGATGGTGGTGCCATTATTCAAGCTAACACAGACGCCACCCGATTCTTTTTTGTTCACCTCGGTCACCAGCGGCCCAAAGTGGAATGTAGCCCCCTTTGCCTCAAGTGCTCGCTGCACCGCTCGGCCAGCCACTTCCGGCAACAACGTGGGCAGGCAATAAGCCAGGGGATCAACGGTCTCAGTTTCAAAACCGCCGTTAAGCAGGTCATTGGTGAACTCACAGCCAATCAGCCCGCCACCGATAATACAAAGCTTTTTAACCTCTTGTTTCTTGATCGCGGTGCGAAAATCGCCATAGTCCATGAGGTCATTCACGGAATAAACATAATCAAGGCCATCGCCCGCAATAGGAGGCGTAATGGTATCCGCGCCAAGGGTTAACACCAGCTTGCTGTAATGAATGGCCGTTTCCGCGTCGCCGACCTTAATCAACTGCAGCGCAGTATCAATGGAAGTAACCCGGGTCATGGTCCAAACACTGGCCTTCAGGGTACGACCCATGCTGCCCGCATCCTGCTGCACCAAATCATCTGGCGTAGTCTCTTTGGTATAACCGGTCGATAACATCGGTTTGGAATAACTGCGCCCATCATCAGAGGTAATCAGGATCAACGGCGTTTCGGTATCATGTTTACGAAATTCCTTGGCCAGGCCATAACCTGCCAGGCCGGTGCCGAGAATAATCACCGGGGCCACTACATGGTCGGTGGTGTCTTCCACCTCATGGTGGGGCACATCGGAAGCAACGGACTCCTCAATAAGTTCGAAGTCTTCTTTGCCTACACCACAGTCCGGGCACAACCAGTCTTCCGGGATATCGTCCCACTTGGTACCTGCTGCCAGGCCCGAGCTCGGATCACCTTTGGCCTCATCATAGACCCAGCCACAAACAATACATTCCCACTTACTCATTACAAACTTACCTCTACCTGTATTCATACATACTGGCTCAATGGCCTGAATGACCGAAGCCTTGATGTTTTCAGCCTATCGCCGGTAAATACCCTTACCAGATGGGTTCTGCCTGCCGCTTGTTACAGCGCTATACCGCCTGTCGGACTCCAGCCATCAGTACCGCCGCCGCTTAAGGCCTCACCAGCCGCCCGGTTACTGAAAGGCGGCTATTGTACGCTGTTCCGCCCTATATGACAGCCTCGACAACCGAAATGGAGAGATAATCGACCCTTTACTATCGTCGATTATCGGCCCCGGTGAAGCCCTGCGGTAGACGATCACCCCGCATCCCCGATCCAATACCGGATCACCACAAACAAAGACCACTCTATAAGCAAGGCTTTATCTCCTGACTGGCCGCCGTGCTGCGCTTTCTTCTCAGCTTCCCGCTCAACTAACTCCCTGAACGAGTGTCCGCATGGCCTGTACCAGACTGCTCAAGCTGGCTAGCCATAGAGTAATTCATGCATTACACAGCAGTTCCCGCGCGACATCCCTCGCCAACACATAACCAACAATAATTTATTCCCTCGCGGTTCATTCCGCAGCAGAAATGTCTTCTGTGAAACAATCCCCAATTTTACCACTAACAGTTCAACCAAGGTTCGTGACCGCGCTCACAAATCCAGCAATGTAGATAATTAATGCTTGTGGAGATTAAATTAAAAAACTTAAAATTATTCTCACTTATAAATAAAATTTATTTTTTATAACTTCGATCACAAATTCATACTCGATCATTTCCCCGCAGATATTTTATCAAAATAAAGTTTTATCTTTTAAAAAATATTCTTCTATACGGAAAAAACAGAAAATTTATTATTTGAAATAATTTTTATTTTCTGCAAAAAAACAGCTTTTCGTGTCGAGCCTCACACTGATCATTCTAACAGTTCAACCACAGTTAGT
>JAUXHA010000113.1 GCA_030621845.1 Spongiibacteraceae bacterium | reverse complement strand
CTGGAACGACATACAGTATATCTCCGGTGCTGCCACCATGCGCTGCGGCTACCCCGGCTATGTCGCCGGTGCCACCTTTGCACAAGCCCTGGGCTGGCAAGGTGCAGAAGTAAACACCTCATACGCGGCCTGTGCCTCGGGCTCCCAGGCGCTGGCGGCAGCCAGGGCAAAAATTCTCTCGGGTGAATGCGATGTCGCCCTGGTGGTCGGTGCCGACACCACCCCAAAAGGTTTCCTCGCCCCCGCCAAGGGCTACCGCCCCGATGATCCCGACTGGTTGCGCTTTCACCTGGGCATTACCAATCCGGCTTATTTTGCCCTCTACGCGCGTCGGCGCATGGATGTTTATGGTGATACGCTGGATGATTTTGCCGCGGTCAAAGTGAAAAATGCCAAGCACGGCGCCAACAATCCCAATGCCCGCTACAAAAAATTGTTCAGCAAGGACGATGTTGCAGCATCCGCTATGGTTGCCGACCCATTGCGGTTGATGGATATTTGCGCCACCTCCGATGGCGGTGCCGCCATCATTGTTTCCAGCCTCGACTACGCCAAAAAAATCGGTCGCGGTGACGCGGTCAAAATTGCCGCCATCTCCACCGTCACGCCCCGATTTGGCAATGCCGTGGTTGAAATGCCGGACATCGCCACCGACTCAGCAGCGGCAGCAGGTATTGAGAGCTCACGCTTTCGTGCCGACTTACCGATAAAGGCCTATGAAGAAGCCGGCATTGGCCCTGAAGATATCAGCCTGGCGGAAGTGTATGACCTCTCCACCGCGCTGGAACTGGACTGGATCGAAGACTTGCAGCTAGCCCCTCGCGGAGAAGCCGCGCAACTGGTTCGCTCTGGCGACAGCAGTGTCGGCGGAAAAATGCCCATCAATGCCTCCGGAGGTCTGGCCTGTTTTGGCGAGGCAGTACCGGCACAAGCGCTATCGCAGGTCTGTGAACTGACCTGGCAATTGCGCGGCCAGGCAGGCGATCGGCAGGTCGCCAATGCCCGTGTTGGGATTACCGCTAACCAGGGTTTATTTGGTCATGGTTCTTCGGTGATCGTGAAAAAATAATTTCTTTTAGTAATCAGGCTGGTATAGCCTGGTTGCTTTTCTCGATAATTTTATTGGCGGCAAAAAGTCCGGTAAGGTAGCTATCTTCCAGACCACAGATGTTATTGTCGCCAATAGTGAAAAAGTTGGAACTCGGCTGTAGCGGTCGCCAGACCTGTTTAGACAGTTGAATGGCAGGCTGCCAAAAACGCTGCGCGATAACTTGGTGATTTTCGTAGTAGCGTGAAAAGTCAGGCGCAGCAAGGCTGGAATAAATAACATCAACACCATCGGGCAGGGGGAAGAATAGTTTAATGTCTTCATTCGGGCCCATCAGCAAAGAACGTTTTGGCCGATAAAGAGGCCGGCGCTTACCGGTGATATGGAAAACATAACAGGGGATTTCCTCAACGTTATCATCGCCTTGCTCGTTAGTGTTCCAGCTGGCGTCGAGTGAGTTCAATAGCGCCTGGCCCGCAGCACCGGGAACAGCCAATACGACATTTCTTGCCCGGTATTGGTGGCTGCCACAGTGCACTTGATAGCCCTTACCACCGGAAAGTTCAGAGATTGTAAGTGCTTTATCGTTGACGATCTTATCGGAGTAACCCTCGGTGAGGCTCTTGATGATGTCACTCCAGTCGCCATTGCAGGCTCCGTTACCGGTACAGCTAATGCCAATACAAAAATGAAAGGCACTCATTTTTTTCCAGTCACATAAAAAAACAGCACCGGCGACAGGGCCCAGCATTTTCTCTGCCAAGGATTCCAGTTGGTGCTCCCTGACAAAGTCGACAGCGCTTTGGGATACCAGCTTTCGCAATAATGGGTCTTGCTCCATCAGCTGTTTTTGGCATGTATAGGGAGCTTGTGCTCGAAGTTGCTGAAACGCGCGGTTAAATTCACCAAACACCTTGTTGAGCTTGGGTATTTTTAAAAACTCCATACGCAGTAGAGAGTTAACACCTTTGCTGCCATCCCATATATACGATTGCCAAGGGCGATTACCAAAAGACTTTTTGGCGTGTTTTTTGACGTGAATATAATCATTGTTCATCATCACCGCGCCGAAATAGTGACCCTTGTCAGAAAGGGCTAAGCGCCCACCCACACAATCGGTGACCAGAGTAAAAGGGCGTTGTGCTTCATGCAACTGCAAGGCACAGGCTAGTCCCGAAATACCACCGCCCACAATGACCGTTTCTATCTCTTCTTGTGGGAGGTTTTTTGTATTGCGCATAAACTATTTCTCTGTGATCAAATAACGTCAAATTAAAAATTAAAACAGGGCGGAATATTTATCGCGCCTCTATCGATATAGTCGCGGCCCTTAGAGGAACTCCGCGGCATTCATATCGACAGCGTGTTGCAAATGCCGCTGAATCATCACTAAAAACATTTGATCGCTGCGTTCTTCTGCCTGACTGAACATGGCCCCCAAAATGGTAATCAATAAGCCTTGCAGTGAAAACTCACGGTACAGCTGCCAGCATTCACCCTGCGTTAATGTAACGCCCTCGGAATTCAGGCATTTACGGTAGTACTCAAGCAAGTCCTGCTCATGGGCTCGGCGTGAATCACTATCCAAACTACCGGCTATAAAATAGGCCACATCGGCCATGCAACAGGACTCTGTTAGTGTCTGCCAGTCAACCGTAGTAGTGCGCCCGGATTCACTGAAGAGCATATTTTCAGCTCTAAAATCACCGTGCACCAGCGTTTTTGGCCCCTTATAGTGTGTCACCCATTTACTGTGGTTAGCGACATACTGCTCACCCAGCGCGATGCACTCGGCACTTAAACCGTGACCAAAACGCTCCACAAAGCCTGGCCAGCTTTGCTCTAGTAATTCCTGCCCCATAGCCGCGCCATCGGCATCCGTATGGGTAATATAGTCACTGGCCAGGAGTTCATCTTTGCCAAAAAAAGCGGCGTGTAACCTGGCGGCCTCTGACAAAGCTTGTTTGGCATGCTCCATCGTTTCGCTTACCAGCTGATTGCCCGGTTGTGCCGGGGCTAAATCTTCCATCAGCAGGATAAAGTCACTGCCTGAGGCATCGATCAATGCCAGATAAATATCTGCTGTGCGAATCGAGCTTAGCCCAGCGAGCTCTTTATAAAACATCACCTCTTTACGGTAGGCTCCCATGCCTCCTGCTATAGATCTTGCGGTTTCATCCGCAGCGGGCAGCTTTGCGATCAAAGTGCATGGCGCTTTGTAATTACCGTCGTAACTCAGATGAAAGCGGGCATTATCACCCATCTTACCGGTACCAATGTTTTCCCATTCGGCGCTGGTAACTCGCCCTTTTGCGGGAAGTAAACCGCTTATTTTTAATGCCTCTGTCAGCCACTCCGGTGTAATAAGTTCTGGATCGGTAATTAATTCCATCTTGGGTTTAGCCTATTTTTAGTGTTTGTTTTAATGGCGCACTACTGTCGGGACAGACACTCACCATTGACAGTATATTCATTCAACCATTAGCATGGCAAACACTCAATCACTACAAGCGATTTAACGATAACGCGCCCACGGAAGCTTATCAGAGTAACGCACCATCTACCCCCCTTATCAACTGAGGAACAGGCTATGAAAGCATGGCGCACGCAACGCTACGGCGACCCACTCGACGTATTGAAACTGGAAGAAGTTGATCGACCCGAACCGAATCCCGGTGAACTGCGAGTGAAAGTACAGGCCATTCCACTGAACCTCAATGACCTGGAACGGGTCATGGGTGGCAATATGATGGTGAAGCCAGAATTGCCTTATATCCCGGGAATGGAAGTTATGGGCACGGTTGATGCCTGCGGTGACGGCGTAGAGGCCTGGCTAGGTAAACGCGTGGTCGCTACCACCGCTGGTGCCCATGGTGGTTTTGCGGAATACGCCTGCTGCCCGGTCGTATCCGCCTTCGAAGTACCAGATGCGATCCCCCTACCCGATGCCGCAGCACTGTACTTTCCCTTTCACCTGGCCTGGCTTGGTCTGTATGACCGAGCCGATTTACAAGCGGGAGAAACTGTATTAATTCACGCAGCGGCTGGCGGTTCTGGTTCCGCTGCCATCCAGTTAGCCAAAGCCGTGGGCGCGCGGGTTATTGCCACCGCTGGCTCTGAGGAAAAACTGACCTTGTGCAGAGAACTGGGGGCAGATATCGCCATCAACTACAACGAGGAAGATTTTTCCACAGAGGTACTGGCGGCAACAGAAAACCAAGGCGTAGACGTGGTCTTCGACAATGTCGGCGAAGCGGTCATGGAGCAATCCATGAATTGTCTGGCCTATAACGGCCGTTACCTGATGATGGGCTTTGCTTCCAACAAAGTCGTTGCCGATGAGAAGTTCATTATCCCCCGACGCATCACCATGGGCAATTTTAAACTGTGCGGCGTACTGCTGGGGTATGCCGATGGACCCACCTCGGACTTCCTCAAACAGGGTATGGGCTGGAACTTTGCCAGCGACTCCCTGGGGCAACAGATCCAGGACGGTATCAACACCCGTTACCTGGCAGGTGACTTGAAAACTGTAGTGGGTCAAACTCACAACTTCGATAATCTGCCGCAGGCGGTAAAAGATCTCGCCGACCGAAAGACCACCGGCCGCAGTATTATCCTTTTATAGCATTTAAAGGAGCCGATTTACTCCACCCGAACTCCGGGGACAGGCACTCACCATTGGTTCTCGTCATGTTTTGGGTGCCTGTCCTCAATATTTCTTGGTGCCTGTCCTCAATATTTTCGCCGCTATTGAATATCGATAAAAACACTCAGGCAGAAGTGGTTATTTCTTTATAAGAACGTTGCGCTTTAGCTATACTGATAAAATGGCGACACAAGCTCCAAACTAACCAATACATGAGTAAACACATGAATGGCGCAGAAAGCTTATTACAAACTTTGATCGATGGCGGTGTAGAAGTTTGCTTTGCCAACCCTGGCACCTCGGAAATGCAACTGGTCGCGGCAATTGATAAAATCCCCGGTATGCGGCCAATTCTAGGGTTGTTTGAAGGCGTCGTCACCGGTGCTGCAGATGGCTATGGCCGTATGGCGGATAAACCTGCTGCAACGCTGCTACACCTCGGGCCAGGTTTCGCCAATGGTATGGCTAATCTTCATAATGCAAAACGCGCCTTTACTCCCATCATCAATATTATCGGCGATCACGCCACCGACCATTTACCACTTGATGCACCGCTCACCTCCGACGTTCTCGGACATGCCACACTGACCAGCGATTGGGTGCGAGTCTGCAAATCTGTTGAAACCATGGCCCAGGATGGCGCGGAAGCGATCGCAGCAACCATGAAAGGCCGACAGGCCAATCTGATTATCCCCGCCGATTATGCCTGGAGCGAAGGCGGTAAAATTGCAAAGCCTCAAAGCCCACCCGCATTAGAAAAAGCTGACGAAGAGATCATCAACGCGGCAGCCAACGCTTTGCGTAGCGGCGAAGCCAGCTGTTTGTTTCTCGGCGGTCTGGCACTGCGTGATAAGGGCCTCAACGCAGCCTATCGCATTGCCGCAGCCACTGGCGCGAAGATGATTAGTGAAGTGTTTCCGGCACGTATTCAGCGCGGTCGCAATCGCCCTACCGTGGAGCGCCTGCCCTACCTGGGTGAGTTCGCGGTGGACGCCCTAAAAAACTTCAAACATATGATCGCTGTTGGAGCCAAACCTCCGGTCTCATTTTTCGCATACCCTGGCAAACCTAGTACGCTTTGGCCAAAAGACTGCAATATCGTTCAGCTGGCCGTACAACAACAGGATCAAATTGCTGCTCTGGAAGCATTAGCTGACTTACTCGAAGCCCCGGAAGTCGCTCTACCCAAACCAATAGCGCTTCCCGAAATCGAACAAGGGCCAATGACATCGGAAACCGTCGGCGCTGTTATCGCTAATTTGATACCCGAAAATTCTATTATTTCCGACGAATCCAATACCAGTGGTGTCTTCTCCTACGGTTATTATGACAGTGCCGCTGCACATGATTGGTTGTCATTAACCGGAGGGGCAATCGGTCAGGGCCTGCCTGTTGCCTTGGGCGCAGCGGTAGCCTGCCCCGACCGAAAAGTCATTAATCTTCAGGCCGATGGCAGTGCCATGTATACCAACCAAGCGCTATGGACCATGGCGCGTGAAAACCTGGATGTATGCATCGTCATTTATAACAACAGCAGTTACGCTGTCCTTAATATGGAATTGATGCGAGTCGGGGTAGATAATCCGGGCGAGCGTGCAAAATCAATGCTCGAGCTCACCAACCCGAAACTGGAGTGGACAAAAATTTCCGAAGGTATGGGCGTCAAGGCTGGCCGCGCTACTACTACTACTGAGTTCGAAACACTGTTTAAAGAAGCCATGCAAACCAAAGGCCCTCGCCTGATTGAAGTTATTTTGTAAATTAAAAACCCTTTAATCGTCCACTTTTTATGAGATGTCACTATGACCAAGAGTATCATTACGCCAGTTACAGTAGACGACTACCGATATCTCGCTGAAAAAAGATTGCCGAGGTTTCTGTTCGACTACATTGATGGAGGCAGTAACGATGAAACCACGCTCGCGGCGAACAGGGCAGACTTTCGCAAGTTTTGCCTGAAGCAGCAGGTGATGCGCGATGTTTCTCATGTCGATACCACAACATCACTCTGCGGACAGTCCGCAAGCATGCCTTTGGCACTAGCTCCTGTGGGCATGGCTGGCATGATGGCCAAACGAGGCGAAGTGCAAGCAGCGCGTTCTGCTGAGGAAATTGGCATCCCTTTTACTACCTCAATAGTCGGCATCTGCTCACTGGAAGAAGTCAGCGCTGCAAGCAACCAAGCCTTCTGGTTTCAACTGTATATGTTACGCGATCGCGATATCGTGCTTTCCTTACTGGAGAGAGCACACAAGGCCGGTTGTGAAACCTTGGTATTTACGGTAGATCTGGCCGTCGCAGGTATGCGTCATCGGGATTTTCGCAACGGCATGCTAGGCGAAGGGATCAAATCACGCCTGGCAAAGCTGTCGCAGATTATTCTGCGGCCGCACTGGGCTATGGATGTTGGTATCGCAGGAAAGCCCCACGCCATTGGTAATTTAACCGACATGATTGAGGAGCCTGTCGGCCTGGATGCGTTTAAAGATTTTATTGATTCTCAATTTGACCCAACAGTTACCTGGAAAGATATTCAGTGGCTTCGCTCAGTTTGGAATGGCAAGCTGATAATTAAAGGCTTACTCGAAACAGACGATGCCAGACAAGCTGTCGATGCTGGCGCCGATGGGGTAATCGTATCAAATCATGGCGGGCGACAACTCGACGGGGTTGCCTCTAGCATTTCCAAACTACCTGCGGTCACCGCAGCCGTTGGGAATGATATCGAAGTCTATATGGATGGCGGTGTTCGCAATGGGATTGATGTACTTAAAGCGATAGCGCTAGGCGCAAATGGTGTATTGATTGGTCGACCATGGATTTGGGCAATAGCAGCCCAACAGCAAGCGGGACTCACAGCACTACTCAATACTTTCCAAAAAGAAATGGCTGTAGGTATGGCGCTGATGGGCGTTAATCGTATTGATGATCTTCACCCGGATCTGATTGAGTAATGAATATGTAGTAGTTGAGAAAATACAGCTAGAGCAAGAGCAAACACACTGGGGCAGGCACTCACCATACAGGTGCGGTCGCCCCAGCAGCTTGTTATGCGCTTGCATTGCCCGCATCGAAGCTTTGTGCACAGTAATTAATGTAATACATAGTGGCTATAGTGCCTCCAAAGAAGAGTAATGCCGCCATTAGCATCGAGGTAATACCTAC
>JAUXHA010000057.1 GCA_030621845.1 Spongiibacteraceae bacterium | reverse complement strand
GCCCTCCCTGCGCCGCGGGGTGGAACTGGGCGTCATCGATGACTTTACCCTGGACCTGGATGAAGCCATAGAGCAGGCGGACATCATGGTTGTCTGCACTCCCACGCTGATAGCCTCCGACATGCTGCGGCAGATCCTGCCTAAGCTGGCCGCGCGCACGCAGGCAGGCCGGTCCAACGGTCCTGTCATTACCGATGTGGCCAGCGTCAAGGGGAATATACTAAGCGCCGCGCGACAGGCGTGGGATGGTGGTATGCCGCCACAACTGGTACTGGGCCACCCTATCGCGGGCTCGGAGCGCAGTGGCGTGGACGCTTCGAACGCCGACCTGTTCGTTAATCACCGGGTGATCCTGACACCGGTGGAGGGCAACGACCCGGCGGCGGTGGAGCTGATTCGCGCCATGTGGGGCAGCGCCGGTAAAGTAGTAACCGGGATAGGTGCTGAAGTAGGTGTCGATCATGCGCTGGTGATCGCCATAGATACTGCGAATCTGGCCTGGCCACGAAGCCTTGATGGCGAGGTTTCCCTCGCCGGGGCCATCAATAATATTACCGTCATTATCCAGTAGCACCGGTTGTACACCAAAAAAGGGTTTGGCGGCGGAGCCGGGTTTTAAGGCGGTGGCGCCGGGCAGGGGTGTCAGCATGTGGCCGCCGGTTTCAGTTTGCCACCAGGTATCGACAATGGGGCAGCGCTCTTCGCCCACTTCCTGGTAATACCATTCCCAGGCTTCAGGATTAATCGGTTCGCCAACAGTACCTAACAGACGAAGTGATTTGCGCGAAGTGCAGCTTATGTATTGATTGCCCATGCCCATTAATGCCCGCAGTGCGGTGGGTGCTGTGTAGAAAATATTGACCTGGTGTTTATCGACGACTTGCCAGCAGCGCGAGGCATCGGGGTAGGTGGGCACGCCTTCAAATAATAAGGTGGTGGCACCATTGGCGAGCGGGCCATAGACACAATAACTGTGGCCGGTGACCCAGCCAACATCGGCGGTGCACCAGAAAATATCGCCCTGATGATAATCGAAAGTGTATTTGAAACTCATTGCTACCTGTAATAGATAGCCACCGGTGCTGTGCAAGACGCCTTTTGGTTTTCCGGTTGAGCCGGAGGTGTAGAGAATAAACAGTGGGTCTTCACTGTCCATGGGTTCTGCCTCACAGTGTTCGCTAGCCTCTGCCATGGCCTGGTGATACCAGATATCGTGTTGATCATTCCATTGAATATCACCCCCGGTGCGTTTGACGGTTAGCACTGTGTGTACATCGGGACAGTTACTGACGGCTTTGTCGGCATTGGCCTTCAGGGGAATGGTCTTGCCGCCGCGAACGGCTTCATCCGCGGTAATTACCAGTTGGCAGTTGGAGTCGAGAATGCGATCTTTCAGGGCCTCGGCAGAGAAACCACCAAATACTACAGAGTGAATAGCGCCGATACGGGCACAGGCCAGCATGGCATAGGATGCTTCTACAATCATCGGCATATAAATACACACACGGTCGCCTTTAGTAACGCCGCGGGCCTTTAACACATTGGCCAGTTTGCAGACCTGCTTATGCAGTTCGTTATAATTTATTGTGGCACTATCTTCGGGGTTGTCACCCTCCCAGATTATTGCCGTTTGCAATCCGCGGGTGCTGAGGTGACGGTCGATGCAATTGGTGCTGAGGTTGAGTTTACCGTCGATAAACCAGGCCGCTTGCCCTTTATTGAAATCGTATTCAAGCACCTTGCTCCAGGGTTGATCCCAATCCAGAAACATCTCTGCTTGCTCGGCCCAGAATTGATCCGGCGTTTCAATAGAGGCCTGGTACATGGTTTCATACTGCTGTGCATTAATATGTGCGTTGGCGGCAAAATCGGCGGGAACGGGGTGAGTTTTTATTTTATGCATAGTATGGCCTTATTGGTAGCACGCGTAGCTGCGTTGGTCTCTGCATGACGGAGCAATAGAATAACGGAAACAGGGACGGTGTGAAACCGATGCCGCGGCATTTGAAAAGCACGGCTGGTGTTTGTTGATCGGGAAGTTACGGGCAGCAGCGTATTACGAGAGCCTGTTCAGGGAGTCAGGTTCAGGCAGCCTGGATTGCAATGGCGTTGCTGGTATGGCTGATACTATTATCCTGGTTCAGGTAAATAAGCCGGGGTTTGAAGTTAATTAACTCGGCTTCAGTATAACTACTGTAGGCACAGATAATGACAATGTCATCGACGGTCGCCTTGTGTGCCGCGGCACCATTAATGGAAATCATTCCCGAGCCCGCTTCACCGCGGATAGCATAAGTAGTAAAGCGCTCGCCGCTGGTGACATTATAAATCTGGATTTGTTCGTTTTCACGGATACCGGAAATATCCAGTAAATGACTATCGATGGCGCAGGAGCCCTCGTAGTTTAATTCTACCCGGGTAACCCTGGCCTTGTGTAACTTGGCTTTGAGCATAATGGATTGCATAAAATATTCCGGTCAATATAAGCTTTGGTTTAATGAGTGGCGAGCATGCCCCAGTCCTGGGCAGGGTTTAGTGTGAAGCAGACATTGTCAATCAATCGGGTTCCACCCAGTTTGGCTGCCGCCAGGATTACAATTTGTTCAGTGTAGCGGTTCACTTCCCTGAGGGTGCGGGCATCGCGAACAGAAACATAGTCGGGTTCAAATCCAGCATTTTTTAATTTTTCCCGGGCGTGCTTTTCCAGGTCAATATAGCAGTCGAAACCGCAGGCCACTGCATCGCGGAGTTCTTGCAGAGTCGCGTGAATAAATGGCGCAATGCGGCGTTCCTGCTTGCTGAGATAACCGTTGCGAGAGCTCAGGGCGAGGCCGTCCATATCACGGGCGGTTTCTATGCCAATAATGTCGATGGGCATGCACAGGTCTTCGACCATTTTTTCAATAACAGTGAGCTGCTGAAAATCTTTTTTGCCAAAGATGGCAACGTCTGGTTGCACGATATTAAACAGTTTTGATACCACGGTGGCGACACCGGTAAAGTGGCCCGGGCGATTGGTGCCGCAGAGTGTGTCAGTGAGATCGGGAACGATGACGCGGCACTGTTTGTCTATTCCCTCGGGATAAATTTCATCAACACCGGGGTAGAACAAGTATTGGGCGCCTTCGGCAAATAATTTGTGTTTATCTTCAGAGAGCGTACGCGGGTAGCCAGCAAGGTCTTCATTGGCGCCAAATTGCAGGGGGTTAACAAAAATACTGACGACAACGACATCGGCGACCTGCCTGGCTTTTCGAACCAGTTGCAAGTGGCCTTCATGCAGATTGCCCATGGTTGGGACAAAGGCAATAGATTTGCCAGCGAGCTTTTCTGCGCGAATCGTTTTGCGTAATTGCTTGTTAGTAGCGAATGTCTTCATTTCAGTTAACTTCCTACGATATGTCAGGCTGTTAGTGCAGCGCTAAGTTCGAGCAGGTTGCTTTCTATAATGCTGGTTATTGACTAACCAAGTCTTCATTGGCGGGCAAGTATGCCCCAATCGCAGGGGTTGATCAATGCCCTAAGTAACAAAAAAACAGGTCATTTGTTACTAAAAGGAGCATACATTGATTGGTAACAACTTATTGGGTAAAACAGTGCTCTTCGGCAGGGAACGAGCCATCCTTCACTGCCTGGTGGTAGGCGCTGATGGCGGCCAGAATACTGTCGTTTCCGCTCATAAAGTTGCGTACAAAGCGCGGTGCGCGGGGTGATAAACCCAGCATATCGTGCAGTACCAGTACCTGGGCGTCGGTGCCAGGGCCGGCACCAATACCAATAACAGGGATTTTCAACTCCTCTGCAATGAGGGTTCCCAGGTTAGTTGGCACACACTCAAGAACCAGCAGGCTGGCACCGGCGGTCTCGGCAGCGTGGGCATCGGCGAGGATAGCCCTGGCGCTATCGGGTTCTCGTCCCTGCACTTTATAGCCACCCAGGGTATTCACTGACTGCGGGGTCAGGCCCAGGTGGGCACAAACCGGTATACCGCGTTCATGCATCGCAGTTATGGTTTCCAGTAGCCACTCGCCGCCTTCCATTTTTACCATATGGGCGCCGAGACTCATTAGCCCGGCGGCATTATCCAGTGCCTGACTCGGCTGGGTATAGCTGCCAAAGGGCATGTCAGCGATAATCAGGCTGTGCTTGTTACCCCGGCTCACGGCCTGGGTGTGGTAGGCGATGTCGTCAACGGTGACGGGCAATGTACTGTCATGGCCCTGCAGAACCATGCCCAGTGAGTCCCCGACCAGAATAACCTCGATACCGGCTTGCTCAATTACCCTGGAAAAACAGGCATCGTAGGCGGTGATGACGGTAAACTTCTCTCCGGTTTTCTTGAGGGCTTGCAGGGTGTTGATCGTCACCTTACTCATGAGCGGGTTATCCCTATAAAAATGTCGGATTGAAATAGTGGCGGCCATTGCGAATAGTGAGCAGGTAGTTTACCAGTTGCGCGTAGTCTTCGTGCCGGTTGACGAAGTCTATACCCTCAGCGTTCACAATAAGCAGTGGCGCGTCATCATAATAAAGAAAGAATTCGCTATAGGCTTCGTTAATGGATTCCAGGTATTCCCGGGATATGCCCTGTTCATATGCCACGCCACGGTTCTGAATGCGAGAGGTTAGTACGTCTGCGGGCGCCTGTAAATAGATGACCAGATCGGGTTTAGGGGCGTCGATAGTAAGCTGTTGATAGACCTTGTCGTAGAGTTGGTATTCGTCTTCGTCAAGATTGAGGCGAGCGAACAGGCGATCCTTGTCGATGAGAAAGTCAGATACCTGCACTGGCTCGAAAATATCGCCTTGTCTCAGGTCCTGGATCTGCTGGCTACGCTGAAACAGGAAAAATAGCTGGGTGGCGAGGGCGGCATTTTTCTGGTTTTGGTAAAAACGTTCCAGAAAAGGGTTTTCCCCGGCATTTTCCAGCAGCAACTGGTAGTTAAATGTGGCGGCAAGTTTGCGGCTGAGGGACGTTTTGCCGGCGCCGATAGGCCCTTCGACAGCAATAAACGCCGGCGGTGTTCGGCCGTGCAGGTCAATGGCAGGTTCAATGCTGTCCTGGTTCAAGCTGGCGCTCCGTTATTGTTATTGTCTCGACAGGGTTCAGGCCGTCCTGTGAACAGTAGTCTAATCGGCTACGCAGGGAAGTACCATCGGGAAAGTGTAAATCAGGGCAGAGGTCAAATAAGGGGTAAAGGACAAAATTGCGTTGAAACAGTCGTGGGTGGGGCACGGTCAGGGAGCTGTGGTTGATGACTTCCTGACCGTAAAGCAATAAATCCAGGTCCAGTGTGCGCGGTCCCCAGCGTTGCGTTCTGACCCGTTGTTGTTGATGTTCAATATGCTGTAGTGCTTGCAGCAGCGCGGGGGGCGTCAGTGTGGTTTCCAGTTGCACCACAGCGTTAATGTAGTCGGCTTGCTCGCCGGGGCCTATCGCTTTGCTTTGGTACCAGCGCGAACAGCTGAGCTGTTGGCAGTGAGGTAAAATTTCCAGCGCTTCGAGGGCGCGCTGGATTTGCAGTAACGGCTGGTCGAGATTGCTGCCCAGGGCAATAAAGCACAAGGTCATTCGTTGGACCTGTTACTGTGGCGCGTGCGCTTTTTTCCCGCGCCGGGTGGTTTGCCAAGCTTTTTTGTCATGGCCTCGCGTTGTTCGGTGTCACTGTCCTGATAAGTCGTCCACCATGAACCCAGTTCGCCGGTCTCCTCTCCCGCTTGTTCGCGCAATAATAAAAAATCGTAGGCAGCGCGAAAGCGGCGATTTTCCATCATCGCTTGTGCGCGGCGGAAACTGCGCTTGGGCAGGCGCAGTTGCAACTCCCAGATTTCACGCATGGGGTAGCCAAATCGGCGCGGGATAGAGGTATGTTGTTGCTGTGCCAGTGCCACTTGTTGTGCCGCCTGTTGCATGGCGGGAACCTCGGGCATGCCATTGGCCTTCAGTTTTTCTATTTGTTGCTGTACAGCAGGCCATAACAAGGCCGCATAGAGGAACGCCGGCGTGACCGGTTTACCCGCGTTAATACGCAGGTCAGTGTTGCGCAGGGCTTCAACCAGCAGGGTGTCGGCCATGGCTTGTCCCTGTTCGATACAGGCCGCTGTTTGTGGAAACAGTGGCTTAAATAAGCCGTAATCCTGCATCAGTTTATAAGTAGCCATCCCCCGGCCTGCCATCAACAGCTTCAATACTTCATCGAACATCCTCGCCGCCGGAACGTTGCCGAGCATCGGTGCCAGGTCACGAAGGGGGGCGGCGGTGTCGGTCGCCAGCTTGAAATCAAGTTTGGCGGCAAAGCGGATCGATCGGAGCATCCTGACCGGATCTTCCCGGTAACGGGTTTCTGCATCGCCAATGATGCGGATGGTTTTATTTTCGAGATCGTGCAGACCGTTGGTGTAATCATAAACGGCGAAATTGTCGCTGGAATAATACAGTGCGTTAATCGTCAGGTCGCGGCGGATGGCATCTTCTTCCAGTGTGCCATAGACATTGTCGCGCAACAGCATGCCACTTTCTGATTTAGCCGAGAGCAGGTTGCCCGGACGTGAACCCTTGCTCTGGGTTTCGGCATCGTGGCTGCCGCGGAAGGTGGTTACTTCGATGACTTCACGACCAAAACGCACATGCACAATTTTGAACCGTCGACCAATAATACGGGCATTGCGAAACAGTGATTTGATCTGTTCCGGGGTGGCGTCGGTGGCAATATCGAAGTCTTTGGGGTGGCCGCCCAGCAGTAAATCGCGAACGCCGCCCCCGACCAGGAATCCCTTATAGTCATGTTGGTGAAGCACAGCCATGACTTTTAGTGCGGCGTCACTAATGTGTTTACGCGAAATGCTGTGTTTATCGCGTTGGATAATATGCGGGTCACCGGGGGACATTGGCTGTTGCCTGTTGTTATTTTTTCGGAAAGGCCACTTCATTTGTTGCTGGGGGAACCCTTGTTGCAAATTAATCGACGCTAGCTAAGGCCGAGGATAGTAACACAGATTAAATAATGACAGCGAAGCGGCAGAGGGGTTTGGCGGGTGAATAACGATGAAGGGAAAACCTTGTTTTCCCCCATCCAGGTCTCAAGTTTTTATTGTTGTTATTGAAGCGTTTATTATTATCGTCGTTGGCATAGTAAGCATTAACTGTGCCAAGACTCAAATTCTTTACAGAACAAGAGGTTAAAACTTAATTTTTACTGGTGGCGAGTAAGCTTGAATGGCTTGTTACCTATGCTCCCATATTTTGTTACGAGCAGAACCGGGCAGTAACAACTCATCTACCGCGCTAGTGGGACTTTACAGGGAATTATTGCTTGGATGAAATTGATGACAGGGAAGATTTCTCTTCCCCATCCAGGTCTCGTTATTTTTATTATTGTTGTAAAATTTTATTTTTATTCATTATTGTTATTGTCTATTATGCATAGCATGTGCTGTGCCAACTTTTAATTTTCTTTAAAAACAATGACTTAAATGTTTTCCTTGTACGCTGCGTGGTGCCTGTTTCGGTTTGCGTTACTGTATGACTCGATGATTGTTACTTATAGGGGGTGTCGGTAACAGCTTGTGAGGGCAAAAAAAGGTTTTAATAGCCGGTTGCGATTATTTTGGTGTTGATTAGTAAGAAAGATTACAAAAAAGGGGTTTAGGGCGATAAATTTGTGTATTTTTTACCTTCAAAAGGAGACGAATTACTCAATGTGCGGATTTTGAGCCTTTCTTGCGGGGGATGCCCAGCCGCTGTCGTCGCTCCCACAGACACTTTCTACTGACGCCTAATTTTCTGGCCAGCTCGGTTTCACTCATCGAATCCTGATGTTCCAAAACGAAACGCTGGAAGTAATCTTCCAGTGACAGGTCCTCGGTAGGTTCTTCCTCTGCCAGGGTCTTATTTTGTGGGTTAATCAGTGTCGGAAGTGATTTTTTGCCACGGATTTGGCTGACATTGACCAGTTCCAGGTCAATATTCAGCAATTGATGATCGATTTCATTGCCGTCGACCAGAATGACCGCACGTTCAATCACATTCTCCAGTTCCCTGACATTACCGGGCCAGGTGTAGGTGGTAATGGCCTGGATTGCTTTGGGGGAGAATATGATCGGGGGTTTGAGGTTGTCGCGACAGCGTTGAGCCAGCAAACTCTCGGCGATTTCAAGAATATCCTTTCCGCGTTCGCGCAGGGGTGGCAGTTCCAGTTGCATGACATTGATGCGGAAGAACAAATCGGGACGAAATTGATTGTTCTGTGACAGGGTTTTCAGGTCGCGGTGGGTGGCGCAGATCAGCCGAACATCGACTTTGCTGGAATGGGTTGCGCCAATCCGGCGAATTTCATTTTCCTGGATAAATCGCAGCAGTCGTGCCTGGGCTTCTAGCGGCAGCTCGCCAATTTCATCGAGGAACAGGGTGCCGCCATTGGCGGCTTCAATTAAGCCTATGCGGTTGGCATTGGCGCCAGTAAAGGCACCTTTTTCATAACCGAACAGCTCTGATTCAATCAGTGTTTCAGGAATCGCGGCGCAGTTGACACAGATCAGTGCTCGCCCGGCCCGCTGGCTTTTATCGTGGATAGCCTTGGCCACCAGCTCTTTACCGGTGCCGGTTTCACCATGGATAAGTACCGTAGAATTCGTGGGCGCCACTTTTCCAATGTGGTCGTAGAGGGTAACCATCTGTGAGCAGCTGCCAATCATATTGCCCAGTTGTGGCTGG
The DNA here is from genome assembly GCA_030621845.1 of Spongiibacteraceae bacterium. Taxonomy (GTDB): domain Bacteria; phylum Pseudomonadota; class Gammaproteobacteria; order Pseudomonadales; family Dasaniaceae; genus JAUXHA01. The sequence goes on along the minus strand of JAUXHA010000057.1, from coordinate 8,675 downwards.
CCACGGTTTTTATTGACACTGGCTCGCAGGGTTTCAGGAATCGGATTGGCGGTGTGATTGGCAATAATACTGCTGACAGAGCCGAGCATCTCATCGTGGTCAAAGGGTTTGGCAATATAGTCAACGGCGCCGGATTTCATCGAGTCTACCGCCGAGCGTAAACTGGCATAGCTGGTCATAATCAGTACCGGGACATCACCGGCATCTTTAATAAGGTCGGTACCCGGTGCGCCCGGCAGGCGAAGGTCGCTAATGATCAGGTCAAAATCATTGAGATTGAAATCGTTGACGGCTGCCTTAACGGAGCTTGCCTCACTTACGGCGTAGTTATTGCGCTCAAGCAGACGTCGCAATGCGCTGCGAATTACCGCTTCGTCTTCTACGATTAGAATTTTATCCATCGACACAATTCAGTCTGCTGATTTATGTTTATTGCTGAGGCTATCAACATACCGCGTCTGGGCAGTTATTTCTAGGTAAAAATAGCCCTTTATACAAGCATATTCTTCTGCAGCGGTTATTTCTCTTGTCCGAACTTATCGCTGTTGTTGTAGTTGCAGGGTGAATCGCGTTCCGGTATTGGTCTTGCTGGCAGGGCTTTCTACGCTGATATAGCCATTCATGTCTTCAATGATACTGTAAACCAGGGACAGGCCAAGCCCGGTTCCCTGGCCGGGTTCCTTGGTAGTAAAGAAGGGTTCAAAGATGCGTTCCTGGTCCGCTTTGCTTATGCCGCTGCCCTGGTCGATGACATGTACCAGTAGCCGGTTGTTTTGTATTTCATCATGGAGGCTGATGGTGTCGTCGGAGGCGCTGGCGTCACGTGCATTGCTTAGCAGGTTAACGAAAACCTGCACTAATTGCTGTGAGTTGCCGAGTACGATAATGCTGTCAGTGCAGCGGTTGTCAAAGCGTACGGTTTTGGCGTCCCGGTTAAGCTGTAATAAATGAATGGCTTCATCAATGCAGGGTTTTAGTTGAACCGGGCTTGATTCGTGTGCCGAGCCCTCGGTACCCGCGTGGGAAAAATTAATCAGGGTTTGAACAATGGTGGAAATTCTCTCGGTTTGCTTAAGAATCTCCCCGGCGGTTTCCAGGCTGAGGGGGTTGTCCGTATCATAGCGAAGGTTTTGTGCCAGGCAGGCAATGCCGGTAACAGGGTTGCCGATCTCGTGGGCAACACCGGCGGCGAGGCGGCCAACGGAGGCCAGTCGCTCACTGTGGGTCAGTTCTTTTTCAAGCATTTGCAAGTCGGTGGCGTCCTCAAGCACGATCACGCGGCCGTCGCTGGAGCCGGGCTCGGGGGGCAATGCAGTTTTATGCAGGTTAAACCAGTAGGGCGCGCCATTGATTTCTATACTCTGTTTATACAGATGGGGGTTCTGGTTGTGGCTAAACTGATGGAGTAATTCCCCCCAGGGGCTGGGCAGCCCGGCGAGATTGGAGCCAGTGACATCGCTACCCTCAATGCGGGTGAATTGAGCCATGGCACTATTCCACATCAATATTTCATCATCTTGCCCCAGCGAGCAAACGCCCACCGGCAGGTCTTGCAGGGTTTGCCGGTGATAGCGTCTCAGGTTATCCAGATCGGCGGCGAGGCCGGTAAGGTTGGTCTTATAGTTTTCCAGTTGTACCTCAATCAGGTTGATATCTTCACCGGCAGGTGCTTGTTCCCGGTTATCAAAGGGCAGTAACTGGTTCACCATGTCGTGGGCAACAGAGGGGCCGAGTAATGCCGATAAATTAGCCTCAATACGATAACGCAGTCGGCGCAGGGCAAAGGGGCGCGATTCATCGTTGTTGAGCTGTAATTCCTGTAATGCGTAGTTCACTTCCCGGGTGGCGGTCATTTCACCCAGTGCGGTAGAGAGTTGTTGGGTGATTTGTGCTGGGCTGTTAAAGCTGAGGTTGCGCCGACTAGGTCGATTGAGATCATCAGTCGAGCAGAGCTCGGCGGTAATCTGTTCCTCCTTACTGGTAGTGGTGAGCATTGAGACCAGGGCAAATACCAGCATATTTAAACCTAGTGAGATGATAGTGATGGTGCTCCAAAAGTCATTGCTGGGTATGGTTAGTAATTGATTGCTTAGGGATTCAGCATCAAATTCACTGATCAGGGGTATTAACAAGGCGATAAGACAGACGCTAAAGCCGCTAATCAAACCGGCGATAAAGCCTTTGTGGTTCGCACCTTGCCAGTAGAGGGCGGCGAATACGCCGGGTAAAAATTGCAGCGCGACGATAAAGGAGGACAGCCCAAGGCTGGAGAGCGCCTCGCGGCCGACGATAAAGCGGTAAAACAGGTAGCCGAGTAAAATGATGGTGATGATTAATACGCGTCGAATCCACAATATCCAGCGATAAATATCACGCTCTGAGCCGGGGCGATAAATCGGCAGGATAAGGTGCTTGAGGCACATGGACGCCAGCGCCAGGGTGGTGACAATGATTAAGCCGCTGGCGGCTGACAGGCCGCCAATGAAGGTCAGTATGGCGAGAGCAGGAGACTGTAATTCAATGCCGACGCCAAGGGTAAAATATTCTGAGGGCAGCTTGGTTTCCAGTTTAAAGCCCGACCAGAGTATCGGCAGTATCGGTAGGCTCATCAAAAGTAAAAATAACGGCATGCCCCAGCTGGCAACTCGAATTGCCCTGGCATTGGGGTTTTCAGCAAAAATCACATGAAACAAGTGGGGCGTGGCAACTGCTGCCGAGAAGAAAATCAATAGCAATGAGCGGGTGACATTATCTTTGCTGGGCGAATTGACCAGGGCAATCATGTCAGGATTTTCCTGCAGCCATTGCTCCAGTCCGCCAAAACCATTAAAGACCTGGAAAATCACTACGCTACCAACGCTGAGCATGGCCACCAGTTTAACAATGGACTCGAAGGCAATGGCCGCGATCAGGCCGTTATGACGATCGTGGGCGGTCAGTTGTTTGGAGCCGAAAGAAATCGTAAAAATACTGATAATCAGGCAGAAAACCAATGCCATGCCATCGTGACGGGAGTCTTCCTCGTATAAAAACTGTGGTTCGGCAGAAAGGATATGCACGGTATCGGAGACTGCCTGGATTTGCAGCGCCAGTAAGGGCAGTACGGCGACCAGCATAAACACGGTGACCAGTGAGCCAGCCCATTGGCTGCGGTAGCGGAAGGTCAGCAGGTCGGCCAGTGAGCTGTGTAGAAAGCGGCGGCTGATCCGCAGGATAGGCATTAAGATCAGCGGTGCGAACATAAATGTCGCGGCCAGGCCCAGATAGTAGGACAGGAAGCTATAGCCGTATTCGTGAGCGAGCCCGACCACGCCGTAAAATGCCCAGGCGCTGGCAAAAACACCAAGCGACAATACATAGGTAATAGGGTGGCGCACCAGTCGTTCGGGAACCCAGCCTCGCTCGGTGGCGTGGGCAATACCAAACAGCAGTAATAAATAGCCGAAACCGATCAGGAACAGCTGGGGTAGCTCAAAACTCATCCGGTGAATGTCCCCTCTGGCTCCAGAACACAAAGGCGATTGCGGCTATCCAGATTAGAAAAGGGCGATACCAGGTACTACCGCCATGGCTAATCCAGTCGTGGATGGCGGGGGTGAAGATGAACAGTAGCAGCATCAACATAAGTAGGGGAGGGCTAATACGCATGAGCTGAACGGCCTTCTTCTGTTGTTATGGTGGTTCCTGCGCTGATACTACTGAGTCACCGGTGAACATGCAAAACCACCGGCGGCTAATTCGACCATGGCCAGGCAACGGGGGATAGCGCTTAATTGCCAGTTTTCAATAGCGTGCTCCAGAATACCTTCAGCGTGTGTTGCCTGCGCCTGGCTCGGCAGCGGCTGGTTAAGAAAGTCCAGCGCGTAAAGTAAATTGCCAGCCACATCGTCCGGATCAAGGGCGGGGGCATGGGTTTGTTTACTTAGCTTCTGCCCCTGGGGATTGTTAATGACCGGAAAGTGAGCGTAAGCCGGTGTGGCCAGCCCCAATTGCTGCTGCAGGAAAATCTGCCCCGGGGTCGAAGCGAGTAAATCCGAGCCGCGTACAATATGGTTGATACCCTGGTAGGCGTCATCGACTACAACCGCCAACTGGTAGGCGAACAGCTTGTCCCGGCGCTGGATAACAAGGTCACCCTGAGGCGGGAGGGAATAGTGCCCCTGGATGGCATCAGTGAAACGGGTATTACTCTCGCTGAAGTTGACCCTGATGGCGTGCTCGGTTGTTGGCGGGTGACGGCCACAGCTGTCGGGGTGAATCCCCTGGCTGGCCTGTAATGTGGCCCGTGAACAGCGGCAATAAAAAGCCTGGCCTGCATCGAGCAGTTTGTCCCTGGCTTGTTGGTAGGCCTGTTGGCGCTGGCTCTGCCACAGTACCTCGCCATCCCAGTGTAGCTGGTGGCGGATCAGGCAGTCGATAATAGCCTGTGCTGCGCCGGCAACTTCTCGCGGTGGGTCGATATCCTCGATTCTTAGCAACCACTGTCCGCGATTGGCCCTGGCATCAAGATAGCTGGCCAGCGCACCGATTAAGGAGCCGATATGCAGTGGGCCGGTTGGGGAGGGGGCAAAACGGCCAGTATAAAGGTCGTTGTTGATCGTCATGGGTAGGGGGGGAGTATTGGAGCTCCCCCCAGCACCGGCTTAGCCGAGCTGCTGCTTTTCCTTGATTTCATCAAGGGTTTTGCAGTCAATACACTGGGTGGCGGTAGGGCGGGCTTCGAGGCGCTTGATACCGATATCAACGCCGCAGGCATCGCAGTAGCCATAATCATCGTTGTCGATAAGATTAATGGTTGAATCAATTTTTTTAATCAGCTTGCGCTCGCGATCACGGGTGCGCAACTCCAGGCTGAATTCCTCTTCCTGGGTAGCGCGGTCGGCGGGGTCGGGGAAATTAGCCGCCTCATCCTTCATGTGCGATACGGTCCGGTCGACCTCTTCCATCAGCTCGGCTTTCCAGCCCAGTAATATAGTGCGAAAGTGTTCTCTCTGCGGCTCATTCATGTACTTTTCTTTCTTCTTCGCCTTATAGGGCGTGAAGTTTTGAAAATTGGCGGCAGAAGCTTGTTTTTTAGCGGGCATTACTTGGTCACCTGTTGACTCGTTTGAGCGCTGCTTGTGGCTTTGTTGGCGCGCAAATTTAATTAAGCGGGGCAAAATACCAGAAAACTGTCAGCTTCGCTACAGTTTATAAGTTATAAACCATAGACAGTTGGAGAATTAAGGCAAGGTATAGCGGGTAGCTTGTGAACTATTACTACAAGTTGGTCGAAATCGCGCCCTATGCTGCTAAAATGGCCGCCGGTTAATGTTGAGAAGGTGACCCCATTGCATCGTCCATTTGCAGAGCGTTTAAAGGATATCGAGCCCTTTCGGGTGGTTGAGGTGTTGGATCGGGCCAAGCAACTGCAAGCGCAGGGCCGGGATATCGTGCACCTGGAGGCCGGCGAACCGGATTTTGCCACGGCAGCGCCGGTGATTAGTGCCGGCCAGGCCTCGTTGGGCCGAGGCGAAACCTATTATAGCCAGGCCGCCGGTATCCCGCCCTTGCGCGAAGCCATTTCCCGCTACTATCAACAGCAGTATGGCCTGGACATCGACCCGGCCCGGATCATGGTGACCCCCGGCGCTTCGGGTGCGTTATTGCTGATAGCGGGCTTACTGGTCAACCCGGGTGACGGTATGCTGATGACCGACCCCGGTTATCCCTGCAACCGCCATTTCCTGCGCCTGGTCGAGGGCGAGGGGCAGTTGGTGCCGGTGGGGCCCGAAGACCGCTACCAGTTAACCGCGGCTAAAGCCGAGCAGCACTGGCAGCCCAATACCATTGGGGTAATGGTGGCGTCACCGGCCAATCCCACCGGGGAGATTCTTACACGGCAGGAACTGGCCGATTTATTCCAGCTCTGCCAGCAAAAAAATGGCGAGCTGGTGGTCGATGAAATCTACCACGGTTTAACCTACGGCGAAAAAGCGCCTTCTATATTAGAGCTTACTGATCAGGCCTTTGTCATCAACAGCTTCTCCAAGTATTTTGGCATGACCGGTTGGCGGTTGGGCTGGCTGGTGGCACCAGAGCATGCGGTAGCGTCGCTGGAGAAGCTGGCCCAGAATCTGTTCATCTCCATGTCGACGATGGCACAACATGCCGCCCTGGCGTGTTTTGAGCCAGAAACCCGCAGCATTCTCGATAGTCGCCGCGATGAGTTTGCTCGTCGTCGCGATTTTCTGTTGCCAGAGTTACGGCGATTGGGTTTTGATATTCCACACAGCCCTGCTGGTGCGCTCTACCTCTACGCGGGGATTAAAAAGTTTTCTACCGACAGTCAGCAATTTTGCCTGGATTTACTGGAGCAGCATGGTATCGCGATTACCCCGGGAGCTGACTTTGGTCGGCATCTGGCTAATGAGCATGTTCGCTTTGCCTATACCACCAGTATGGATCGCCTTGAAGAAGCCGTGCGTCGCTTTGATAAAATTTTTTCCTGATGCAGCTCGGCCCGCTAATTCCCGCCACCCTGATAAAGCGCTATAAGCGATTTTTGGCCGATGTGGAACTGGAAAGTGGTGAGCAATTGACGGTGCATTGCCCCAACACCGGTGCCATGACCGGTTGCGCTGTGCCCGGTAGTCGAGTGTGGCTGTCTACATCAAGCAACCCGAAAAGAAAATACCCCCATAGCTGGGAGTTGGTAGAAACCGACGCAGGGCATATGGCCTGTATTCACGCAGCGAAGGCCAATGTCCTGGTTCGTGAAGCGATTGAGAATGACGTTGTTAGCGAGTTGTCGGGCTATTCACGCATTCGCCAGGAAGTTAAATTTGGCCAGGAAAAGAGTCGGGTAGATTTATTGCTGGAGGCAGATGAGCGACAGTGTTTTGTTGAAGTGAAAAGTGTCACCTTGTTGCTGGAGCAGGGTTTAGGTGTGTTCCCTGACGCGGTAAGCGAGCGAGGCAGAAAACATTTAAGAGAGCTTATCGAGGTGAAGAAACAGGGTCACCGTGCGGTGTTGTTTTTCTGCGTACAGCATAGCGGGATCAAAAAAGTAGCTCCGGCGGATTTTATTGATAGCCGCTACGCTGAAACATTTCGCCAGGCGCTGGATGAAGGTGTGGAGGTGCTGGCTTATGTGGCGAGTATTTCTCCGCAGCGTATTGTTTTGGATCGGGGGTTGGTGGTTGTGGATAGGCAGTCGTGATTGTGGTTGGTTCGCACTGGCAGGGGATTCAGCTTGCGGCCGGTAGCAAGTTTGTAAGGCTTTCTGGCGGCTGCGGAACTCGCTTCGCTCAGACATTCCTCGCTTAAAAGCGCCAGAAAACCTTACAAACTTAAACGCTCCCTGAATGGCCGCAAGCTGAATCCCCTGCCAGTGCTGGCTCTGTGCGGAGGGCTGTGCCTGTTGCCTTGGTAGCAAACAAGGGGCTATCGGTCCGCTGGGCTTTTCACGGCATTACCGCCGCGGTTGAGAACATGGGTATAGATTTGTGTCGTCTTGACATCATTGTGTCCGAGCAGCTCTTGCACCGTGCGAATATCATAGCCGGATTCCAGTAATTGGGTGGCGAAAGTATGCCGAAAGGTATGGCAACTGACTTTTTTGTGTACACCGGACTCCCTGACCGCACGGCGTAATTGTTTCTCAAGGGCTGAAGGGTGGACATGATGCCGACGCTCTTTACCACTACGTGGGTCGATGCTGCGTTGTTTGGCGGCAAAGACAAATTGCCAGTGAATACTGTGAGCCTGGTTGGGGAATTTCCGGGCCAGGGCGTGTGGCATTTCCACCGTCCCGAAACCCTGGTCAAGATCCAGGCGGTGAAGCTGCTGCACCCTCAAAATGTATTCTTTCATATCGGCAACTACTGTATCAGGTAATATTGTAACGCGGTCTTTTCTCCCCTTGCCCTCTCTAATGATAATCGCCCGGTGGTCAAAATCGATATCTTTAATTCGCAAACGGAGAATCTCAGTTTTACGTAAGCCTGCCCCCCAGGCCAACATAATCATGGTGCTGTATGGTTTGGGCAGGCGGGCAAGTATAGACTCTACCTCTCTCTGCACCAGCACGACCGGCAAGCGTCTTTTCTCCGCCGCGCGAACTGCCTCAACGTCCTTGAATTCAATGTTCAAGACATGACGAAAAAGGAACAATAAGGCATTGAAGGCCTGGTTTTGAGTATTGGGAGAGACGTGGCGCTCAACGGCAAGATAGGTCAGATAAGCAATAACACCATCCCTGTCTATTTCTGAAGGACTGCTATATTGCTGATGGAGAATAAATCGTTTAATCCAGTGGCAATAAGTTCTCTCGGTTGCCAGAGCGTATTGCTTAACGCGAAGCACATCCCTGACACTGCGCATGAACGGACTGGTTTTCATCGCTAGCCTCCTTGCTATACTGTGTATCTATACAGTATATGTGCGAAAGGGTAAAATCAAGTTTTTCCTGTCATTTTGACTGTTAACAAGACAGTTATCATAAATATTCTTTGAAATTAATGGCTTACATTCATTGTGCAGGCAGTGTGAACGCACGACATCACAAGCCCGTTCTCTGTTATGTGGGAATAGCCGAATAACACGGAATGGGTCGTTTATTTTGTAGCTATCAACGAGACAAGTATTTATGATTGGAATTCAAAGGCTTAACAAATGAATAATAAAACCCAAAG
>JAUXHA010000134.1 GCA_030621845.1 Spongiibacteraceae bacterium | reverse complement strand
TTGAATGGTGATTTGGTATTAAATGACATATCTGGAAAAATCAAGCATGTCAGCAAGTGACATTTTTTGTCATGATGTGACCGAGTTGGCAGTTTTTTTCAGGAGAGCCGTATGGCGTTATCGTCAAGATGCTGAAGTTGTTGTTCAAACTGCTTGGGGCTGATACTGGTGCTAGCGGGGGTATTCTCTGAGACGTGGTGGTAAAGCAGTACGACAGCGTGTCTGGGTATTAAGCTGTACTGTGATCCTTGGAGAGGGCGACTTGGGCTGAGCTTAGGTAGCCAATACAAAGCAGTAAAAAACATTTTTTAAGTTCATCGTATCAAGTCCGTGTTTCTCTGCGTCGTTGTTTGCGTTGCACTGCTGCAAGGTATTGCTGCAGTTTTATCCGTTGCTGGGGGTTGTTAATGACCAGTTGGCCGCCACCCAGAGTGTGGGTGTGTGGGCTGCGCATACGGTAGATGTTACGCAGGGTAATGTCGCAGTCAATATCTTCGCCGCCGGGTAGGCGCATGAGGCAGTTCTTCAGGGTGATATTGTCGCCTAGTTGATCGCTAATGTCATTGGCAAAGCTAAGCTTTACCCCTTCCGCAGAAAGATTGATCACTCTCACATCGATCAGTGACTCACCGCGTAGGTCAATGTCTATATCCAGACCATTTTCAGGCTCAACATAGACTCGGTAGGCGCCCCGGCCGTGATTGAGGCCAACTTCTTCGGGGAGTTCCAGTCGATAGCAGGGCTGGCCATCACGCTGTTGACGGGCTAAAACCCGCGTGTAGAAATGAATCAGAGCGTAGCGGGCCTGGCTGCTAATTTCTACGGTATCTCCGGGCTCTATAGAGTCCAACCCCTCGGGCGGATAAAGGTCATCGATCACTAGCTCTTTATTGTCGAGATCAATGTCCAGTACCAGGCTCTGGTAGCTTCGGTCGTGGCCGGTGAGTTTAACGTCAATCCAATCGTGCTGGATACGCAGGCGCTCCAGACGTTCATAGTGATCCCCCGCGTCCAGCTCATCAACGCGGTTGCTACTGGGCATCAATCGGTTGAGAAGTGATTTAAAAAATGCCATGTTTTGCTTTGCTCGTTTCACTAGTAGAATAACGATTAATATAAAGCTGTTTAATTTACTGTTTATATATTACTACGCTAATTGAACTATTTGGAGCAAGTATCATGGATTTAGGGGTAAAAGATAAGGTCTATATGGTTGCTGGTGCTAGTCGCGGTCTGGGTTATGGTATCGCCGAAGCGCTGGCCCAGGACGGTGCCAAAATCGTCATCGCCAGTCGCGATGAAGCGGCAATTACAGCGGCAGCGGTCAAACTGCAGGCTGGCACGGGTGCCGAGGTACTAGCGGTGGTTTGTGATGTGACCTGTGCGAAATCAATAAACAACTGGCACCAAGCCACCTTGGATCGCTTTGGCGGCATTGATGGTCTGGTCGTTAATGCTGGGGGTCCGCCCCCCGGAAGCTTTGAAGCCTTTGATGACGACGCCTGGCAGTCAGCCTTCGAATTAACGCTGCTGAGTGCGGTACGGATGATTCGCAAAGTGCTGCCGGATCTGCGGGCCAGGGGAGGTGGCTCTATTTTGACTTTAACCTCTTCATCGGTGAAGGAGCCGATTGATTATCTGTTGCTCTCCAATGTTATGCGCTCCGGCGTCACCAGTCTGGCAAAAAGCCTGTCGCAGCAATTGGCCAGTGAAGATATACGGGTTAACAATTTAGTGCCGGGAATGATTGAGACGGATCGGATTACGGGCTTGGCGACCGCTGCGGCCGAAGTGGCGGGTATTTCTGTCGAGGAGCAAAAGCAGAGTATGCAGGCACTAATACCGATGGGGCGCTTTGGCCAGGCGGAGGAATTTGGCCGGGTGGGGGCCTTTTTACTGTCGCCAGCGGCAAGCTATATTACCGGTGCAACGGTGGTGGTCGATGGCGGCACGATGAAGACTGTCTGGTAAAAAATGCTGTTACTGATAACAAGCAGCAACGGGGGTATGGCTAAGTACTTCCCGTCATCTCGATCTATCGGAATGCGACAGAGACACCCCGCGCAACAAAGGCTGCCTGCTATTTGACCATTCTTTAATTGCCTCCCCCTATTTATATCACTTATTTGGGGGATGTTTTTAACCCCGGTTCAATTATATGATCTCTCAGTTATAGTGAAGGCTGCCCTAGTTGACAGTTCTTCCGATTAATCCCACTATAGCCGGCCGATTCTTAGGTCGTTAACGATAGATGATTTAAGATCACCGAATCCCCGAAAATATAATAGAGCCTAGTAACAGTTGCGGAGTCATACATGTCCAATCAGTACGGTTTAGAATCACCACGAGCAATAGAACTACTGGCCAAGGCCGAGGCCTTACAGCCCGTATTGGCCGAGCGCGCCGCCCACTGTGCTGAAATTCGTCGTATCCCCGATGCAACGATTCAAGATTTCCAGGACGCAGGTTTTTTCAAAATACTGCAACCGGAGCAATGGGGTGGCTACGCGATGGACCCGCAGGTATTTTATGCCGTGCAATTGAAAATTGCCGAGGCCTGTATGTCCAGTGGCTGGGTATTGGGCGTGGTAGCCGTACATAACTGGCAGCTGGGTTTGCTTGATGATAAAGCCGCGCAGGATGTTTGGAGCGAAGACCCAACTACCTTGTTATCATCCTCCTATGCTCCTGTAGGTAAAGTTAAGAAAGTGGAAGGCGGTTTTCAGCTGAGTGGTCAGTGGGGATTCTCCAGCGGCTCCGAACACTGTGAGTGGGTATTTCTTGGCGCCGTTGTGCCGGAGGAGGGTGCCCCCTTTGATATGAGTAACTACCGTACTTTCTTGGTGCCCCGTGCCGACTATGAAATTATTGATACCTGGCATGTTGTAGGCTTACAGGGTACTGGCAGCCAGGACGTTAAAGTGATCGATGCCTTTGTACCCGAGCATCGCACCCATAAATTGATTGATGGCTTTAATTGCGACAATCCCGGCAATGCAGTCAATACCGCACCGTTGTACCGCATGCCCTTCGGCCAGGTCTTTGTTCGTGCGGTTTGCAGTGGCTCATTGGGTGCGTTAGAAGGCTCCCTGACAGCGTTTATTGAGATCACCAAAAACCGTGTAGTGGGCCCGAAGAAAATGAAGGATGACCCCTTCGCCAGAAGGTTAGCATCAGAAGTGCGCTGTGCTATTGATGAAATGAAAGGGGTGATGTACAACAACTTCGATACCATGATGGCCTGTGCCGCCAGTGGTGAATCTATTCCTCTGGCTGATCGCGCTCGCTATCGTTATGACTCCGCCGTGGTGGCTGATCGCTGTGCGGCATTATCCGCACAAATGCTAAAAGCCAGTGGCAGCAAAGGCATTTTTCTGGGCAATCAAGTATTGGCTCGCCACCTGGATATTTTAGCCAGTCAGGCACACGTGGCTAACAACACCAACATTTACAGTAACAACCTCGGTGGCATGCTGTTCGGCGATGATAATATTGACCTGAATATGTAAGCGCATTTTTGTAGGGGGCTGGCTTGGGTGATGCATGGGTGATCCACCTTGTGTTACCCGCTTAGAGTCCCCACTTAGCTAAATCAGATTGCAGAGGAAAAAACATGGCACTAATAGCCGGTATGCCCGAGGGCCAATATGCTGACATTCCCAACGGTCAGCGCATGCATTTTCAGGACTTGGGTGGCAAAAACGCTCCCGTGGTTGTTTTTCTGCATGGCAGCGGCAGTGGTGCCAGTGGTCACAGCAATTTCAAGGCTAATTATCCCGAACTGCTGGAGCAGGGCTACCGAGTGATCGTGCCTGACTTGATTGGCTATGGTTATTCGGATAAGCCCACAGATGTGGATTATCACCTCAACTTTTTTGTCGAGTGTATCAAGCAAATGCTGGATAGCATTGGGGTCAGTCAATACAGTTTGATTGGCAATTCTCTGGGCGGGGCTATCGCCCTGCGCTATGCACTGGATTACCCCGAAAGCGTGCAGCGTTTAGTATTGATGGCCCCCGGCGGCATTGAAAATCAGCCTGACTATTTCACCATGCCTGGCATGCAAATGATGAAAGAGGTATTTACCTCCGGGGAGCCCATAACCCCCGAGAAAATGAAGGCCTTTTTTACTACCGCGTTTGTGGTAGATCCAGCCTGCTTGGATGATCAGTTGGTGCAGGAGCGCTGGGAGTCTATGCAAACGCAAAACCCCCATGTCGTAAAGACCATGATCGTGCCCAACATGGAAGATGAGCTGGGTAACTTACAGTGCCCGGTATTGGTTTTCTGGGGTATGAATGAAAATATGATGCCAGAAACGGGCATCATGAAATTGGCAAAAAAATGTAAGCAAATTCGCGTGATCCTGGTGTCTGAGTGTGGTCACTGGGTAATGCTGGAACACAAAGACCTGTTCAATCGCATGACGCTGGACTTCCTGAACAACGATTAGATGGCCGCGCCGACGGCAAATCGGTTCACATGACAGTAAAGAGAATTCAATGGATAAAGAAACAATCAATAGATTGGGCGATGAGCTTTACGAAGCCCTGCGTTCACAAAAAACCTTAGCACCTCTGACTGAGCGCGAGCCCGATATTAAAATCGATGACGCCTATTATATTTCCCTGCGCATGCTCAATCGCCGCCTGGAAAATGATGGCGAAAAAGTGGTCGGTAAAAAGATTGGTGTGACCAGTGCCGCCGTGCAGGAAATGCTGGGCGTCTTCCAGCCAGACTTTGGTTTTTTAACCGATGTGATGGAATACCCCAATGGCGCTGAAGTACCTATTGCTGGCAATCTAATCCAGCCCCGAGCCGAGGCTGAAATCGGCTTTCGCCTGAAAAAAGACTTGGTGGGCCCGGGCATTACTGAGCAGGATGTGCTGGATGCCACTGAGTGCATTATCCCCTGTTTTGAAATTGTCGATTCGCGTATCGATGATTGGAAAATTAAAATTGAAGACACCGTGGCAGACAACGCCTCCTGTGGCGTCTATGTATTGGGTGACCAGACCGCGGATCCTCGGGATCATGACTTGCCCAATTTAAAGATGACCGTCACAAAAAATGGTCAGCCTTTAAGTGAAGGGCTGGGCAGTGCGGTGCAGGGCAATCCGCTAACCGCGGTGGCCTGGTTGGCCAACACTCTGGGTGAGTACGATATTCCTTTTAAAGCGGGTGAGGTGATTTTATCCGGTTCGCTGGTGCCTTTGGAACCAGTGGTCGCCGGTGATGAAGTGACGCTGGAGCTGCACGGAATTGGCAGCGCTTCGGTGAAGTTTGTATAGTCTGTCTTCTTCATCACAATGAAGAAGCTCTGGTATTTTTAAGAAACAGTAATGAGAACTTAACATGACTAAGAAAATCAAAGCGGCCATTATTGGCCCCGGTAATATCGGTACCGATTTGTTGATGAAGGCCATGCGCTCAGACGTTATTGAGCCCGTGTGGATGGTAGGAGTTGTTGCTGAATCCCCCGGTCTGGCCCGAGCCAAAGAGCAGGGTCTGAAAACCACCGCCGATGGCGTTGACGGTATGCTGGCGACCATGAAAGAAGACGGTGTACAAATCTGCTTTGATGCGACATCGGCCTATGTTCACGCTGAAAACTCTCGCAAAGTGAATGCGCAGGGTGCTGTCATGATTGACCTGACACCGGCGGCGATTGGCCCTTTCTGTATTCCTCCGGTAAACCTGGAAG
>JAUXHA010000024.1 GCA_030621845.1 Spongiibacteraceae bacterium | reverse complement strand
CACCGCTGTTGGTAACGCTGAGGCCAGGTTGCGTACGAAGGGTGTCGGCAAGGCTGGTCTGCCCGCGCATTTCAATATCTTCAGCACTCATTACCGAAATAGAAGAACCGATTTCCCGCAGGGGTGTCTCTACCCGGTTGGCAGTAATTACGATTTCTTCGAGTTTGTTAGCGTGACTATTGTCAGTGCTACTGTCGGCGACAGCATTGTGGTTCAGTATAAGCACTGTCATTAAGTACAGGCAGTGTATTTTTTTCATGGAATTCCCCAATCTTTTCATTAAAAGTTTGAGGGAGGGAACAGCAGGCAGTGAAGCGATACCCGACGACGCCCTCCGCATCATCGTTTGAGCTATGAAATAGCTCGCTGCACAAGGTTGGTGTCGGGCTTCTGGCTATCTTGACAGATAGTGCAGTTACCGTTGCGGGGGCAGCGCCGGATTTGAAACGGACTTCCCATTTAACTCCGTGGTGTTGAAACCGTGGAGACCTTATACAGTTGCCGCGCACTCTAAAGCCGGTGCTGCCTAAAGTCAAGAAAGGCTGCTAGACTCAGCTTGGTGCTTATATTTATTTTTAGTGTCCCCGCCTTCGCGGAGCTTTCGATAGACAGATGAATGATTAACTTGGAGAACACAGCGCTATGCCGTCTTTTGACATTGTTTCGGAAGTGGATTTGCATGAATTTACCAATGCGATTGACCAGGCCGGAAGAATCATCACTACTCGCTTTGATTTTAAGGCGGTGGATGCCAGGTTTGATCGTCAGGAATTAACCGTAACGCTGTTTGCTGAAGCCGATTTCCAGCTGACCCAGATGGAGGATATGCTGCGCAGTGCGCTGATCAAGTCTGGTATTGACCCGCTGGCGATGACGGTGGGGGAGGCTGAAACGGCGGGCAAGCAAGTCAAAGTGCTAATAACAATGCAAAATGGCCTGGAGTCAGAACTGGCCCGGAAAATCGTTAAACTGATCAAGGCGGCTAAAATGAAAGTGCAGACGCAAATTCAGGGTGATCAAGTACGGGTCACCGGAAAGAAACGTGATGACTTGCAATCGGCGATGGCACTGCTGCGTGAAGAAACGCTGGATCAGCCGCTGCAATTTACTAACTTTCGAGATTAATCGGCCTGATGACATCATCAACTTTTCGGGAAGCGATTCTTAATCGGCGCATGCTGATCTGTATTTTCCTGGGCTTTAGTTCCGGGCTGCCGCTTTTTGTGCTGGTGCAACTGGTGCCAGCCTGGTTGCGAACGGAAGGGATCAGTTTGGCGGCAATCGGTTTTTTTGCACTGATTCAGTTTCCGTTCAACTGGAAGTTTTTTTGGGCGCCACTGCTGGATCGCTATAGTCTGCCCTTTCTGGGTCGTCGCCGAGGCTGGATGCTGTTAACCCAGCTGTCGTTATTGGTTTCTATTGCAGCCACCGGGTGGGTTAACCCTGCATTCTCGATTTGGACGGTTGTCTACTTGACCTTTGCGGTGGCTTTTTTTAGCGCTACCCAGGACATCGTTATCGATGCCTATCGACGGGAATTGCTCCCGGATATAGAGCTGGGCCTGGGTAATACGATTCATGTCCAGGCCTACCGGCTTTCCGGTTTTATACCGGGTTCCCTGGCCTTGATTCTGGCGGATCACATGCCGTGGAGTAGTGTCTTCATGATCACTGCGGCATTTATGTTAGTGGGCATTGTGATGACGCTGTGCATCAGTGAGGCGATTAATGATCCACAAAAACCGCAGTCACTTCGCGAGGCGGTTGTGTTGCCGTTTAAAGATTTCTTTCATCACCGGGGTGTCAGCGCCGGGCTCTATATATTGGCTTTTATGGTGCTTTATAAGCTGGGTGACAATATGGCCACGGCATTATCGACCCCGTTTTATATTGATTTGGGTTTTAGCCTCACCCAGATTGGCTCAATTGCCAAGGTGGCCGGTGCTGTGGCCGCCGTAGTGGGCGGGGTAGTTGGCGGATTGGCGATGATCAAATTAGGTATCAACCGTTCCCTGTGGTTATTCGGTGTGGTGCAAGTCGTTACCATTTTGGGCTTTATCTGGCTGTCCCAGGCTGGAGCAAACCCCTGGGTATTAGGTGTTGTGGTGGCGCTGGAGTACCTGGGGGTGGGATTGGGGACGGCAGCCTTTGTTGCTTTTATCGCGCGCACCACCAATCCTGTTTTTGCGGCGACGCAATTCGCCTTGTTTACGGCACTGGCGGCGGTGCCGAGAACCTTCGCCAGTGCGGTCACCGGAGTGATTGTCGAGTCTGTGGGCTGGACGCAGTTTTTTGTATTGTGCACGCTACTGGCCATACCCGGAATGTTGTTGTTGTTTAAAGTGGCACCCTGGTCCGCTAGTACTGAAAATACTGCCGATTGATTTTATTATTGCGCAGCAAGACACCTTCAGCGCGGAGACGTTGCTGCTGTCGCTGGTAGCGCTCTGAGCCGGTAGCAAATGCCAGTCGGCCATCAGCACGAACAACGCGGTGCCAGGGCAGGGTGCTGTCAGCGGGAAGGTTTTTTAACAGGCGACCAACCCACCGAGCGGCTCGTGGCAAGCCGGCGAGATCAGCGACCTGGCCATAGCTGGCAACTTTTCCCGCAGGGATGGCGACGATTACCTGCCAAACACTTTGTTGATTATCCTCAGTCATCAGTTGGGGTATCATAGTGATATAGTAATAATGTGACGTGAATATTAGTACGGAACCGATGAATGAATCGATGTTTTTCTCGCTATACGCTGCTGCTACTGGCATTACTGGCCAGTAATCTTCAGGCTGGAACCCTGTGGTTGGTTAATGGCGACAAGATTTTTGGTGAACCCGACGAGTTGTCGGGGGGAACCTTACTGTGGATTTCCGATTCTGCCGGCCCGCTAAAAATCAACCAGATCAATATTCGTTTTATCCAAACTAATCGCGAGATGGTGGTACAAATCGGTCAGGAGGCTTTGCTCGATGGCTGCCACCTGGAGGTTGATGATGGTAAACCGGTGATGCCCGTTCCGCAGCCAGCGTCAGCAGCGGCGGAGCCGGGGGAGACCACGGCCGCTGACAAGCAGTCTGCGCCAGCAGGTGGCTCCAGAAAGCCGAATAGCAAGGCGCCAACTGCGGACGCCTCCAGCGCCGAACAAGACAGCGATAAGATCGCGAAATCCGAGCAGCCGCAGGCCGCCGCTGAGAACAATGAAGCTTCACCTCCCGAGCAGTGGATCATGTGTAAGGAAAAGGGTTTTCCTATTGGCAGCTGGAAGCAGGTTGCACGTTTTTTTGAGTATAAGCCCCCCGAGCCCGACACCATGAAGCCCAGTGGAAGCATCTTGCTGGTGATAGAGGATGAATCGGGCAATACCGATGAGCGCACCATCGATTGGGACATTCAAACCGAATTTCGTTACCAGAAGAGCCGCCATATTATTACCTGGGAGAATACCCTGGAATCGACCAGTGGTAAGGACACCAAGGATGAGCGAAAGTTGACCTATAAATACGATCGCTTTTTTACTGACCGCTGGTTTTGGGCCGGTAATGGCAGTTGGGAGGAAAATAAATTCAAGGACTTGTCTTCTAAATGGATTCTGGGTGGTGGTGTCGGTTATCAGTTTTTTGAGACCGAGTTGCTGAAATTATCTACCGAGGGCGGTCTTAGCTATATAGACGAAGAATTTAATAATGACGATGAGCCACGCGATTACCCCGCGCTGCGCTCGGCGACTAATTTTCGCTGGGTATTAAATGAAAGTGGCCTGGAATTTTTTCATAGCAATTTGTTTTTTCAGTCCTTGCAAGAGACGACTAATTGGAATCTTGAATCCGATACCGGTTTCAGTATGCCCATCATCGGTCATTTCAAAGCCAATTTTATCTTTGAATACGACTACGATAATAGCCCGGCCACGGGTGCCAAAAAAGAGGACAGGATCTGGAAGATTGGTTTTAGCTATGTGTGGCCATAGGCCCGCTAATGCGGACCTGTAACCATGTCGGTAAATCGGCTTAGAGCCTCAAACCGCCATCCATTTCAATCACCCGGCCAGTGAAATAATCGTTTTCGAAAATGTAGGCACAGCTGTGGCCAATTTCTTCCGGCGCACCCAGTCGTTTCAGGGGGATGCCCGCGGTCATTTTTTCCAGTGCTTCCGGTTTCATACTGGCGACCATTTCGGTGGCGATAAAACCCGGAGCGATGGCGGCGCAGCGAATACCGTAACGCGCCAGTTCCTTGGCCCAGGTGACCGCCATAGCAGCGACACCCGCCTTGGCGGCGGAGTAGTTGGATTGGCCCATATTGCCCGCTTTGGAAATACTGGAAATATTGATAATCACGCCTTCGCTACCCAGTTTGATCATCCGTTCAGCCGCTTCGCGACCACAGAGAAAGACGCCGGTCAGGTTTACATCGATCACCGCCTGCCATTCTGCCAGGGTCATTTTTTTCACAATCTCGCCGTCTTTGACTTTTAACATCAGGCCATCGCGAAGAATGCCGGCATTGTTGATCAGGCCATTAAGGGTGCCGAAATCGGTGACAATAGTGTCGAATACCGCGATGACCTCCTCTTCCCGGGCGACATTGGCAATATAAGCGCGGCCATCACCGCCGGCTTCCTTGCACAGGGCAACGGTTTCATCGAGCTTTTCCTGGTTAAGGTCGATTAAGGCCAGTTTGGCGCCTTTGGCGGCCAGTACTACGGCCATGGAGCGCCCAAGACCCTGGCCGCCCCCGGTAATTGCAATCACTTTATCGTTTAAGTCCATAATTTCTGTCCTGTTAGCAAACCAAGCTGTGGTTGACCGCTGCCGTCACGGAGGCGGTGTACAGTAGCTCAAAAAAAGTGCGCGCATTATTGCAACAAACCCGGCCAATCACAATCGGCCACCCTTGCAATCGCACGGCCAGACCCCAATAGTATAATCTCTGGTTTATTGTGGGCGTCATCATGCCGATTCTGTTATTGATATTTATCCTGGTTCCCATTGTTGAGATGTGGCTGTTACTTGAGGTGGGCGCTCAAATCGGGGCGATCAACACCATTGCCCTGGTTTGCCTGACCGCCTTTCTTGGCTTGACCTTGCTGCGCCAGCAGGGTTTTAGCACCTTGCTGCGGGTTAACCAGCGCATGGAGCAGGGGCAGTTACCGGCGACGGAAATTCTGGAAGGACTGGTGTTGGCGGTGGGTGGCGCTTTATTGTTGACACCCGGGTTTATCACCGATGGCATTGGTTTTCTCTGCCTGTTACCCCCTACGCGACGCTATTTTATTCGCCGCCTGCTGGCCAGGGGGGCTTTTGTCGTGGCCAGCCAGTCAAGCTTCACCTCGGCTCAGGGGTATTCGCCTGATCAGGGCAGCGAGGAACACCGCACCATTGAGGGCGAATTCCATCGCGAAGACTGATTGTCAGCGCTTTGACCGCATAAACAAAGCCTTGACTCCCACTGACTCGACACTATGATGAGCACTCTTTTTTTTATAGATACCAGAAAACTCCTTGAAAAGCATTTCCGCATCCCCATATAGGGTGCATCCCGGATACTCCGGATCCTTTATATCAACCCTTAATAATTTTGGAGAAGTACCAGAATGAATATTCGTCCGTTATACGATCGCGTCGTCGTTCGTCGCAAGGAAGAAGAAGAAACCTCAGCTGGCGGCATTATCCTGTCAGGATCTGCCAAGGAAAAGCCCAATCAGGGTGAAGTACTCGCTGTGGGTGAAGGTAAGCTACAGGACAGCGGTGAGCTTCGCCCATTGGCTGTAAAGGTTGGCGATCAGGTGATTTTCGGTCAATACGGTGGTAATAGCATTACTGTTGATGGCGAAGAACTGATCATCATGAGCGAGAGTGAAATCTTTGGTGTGATTGCATAAGGCAATAAACACTTGTATATCAAATAGTTATCTTACGTAAAGTTTAAAGGAACAGAATCATGGCTGCTAAAGACGTTAAATTCGGTGATGAAGCCCGGCAAAAAATGTTGGCTGGAGTAAATGTCCTTGCCGACGCAGTAAAAATTACCCTGGGACCCAAGGGTCGCAATGTTATTCTCGACAAGGCCTTTGGCGCTCCGACTGTCACTAAAGACGGTGTATCGGTTGCCAAAGAAATTGAACTGGCCGATGCGCTGGAAAATATGGGTGCACAGATGGTGAAGGAAGTGGCTTCACAAGCTTCCGATGTGGCCGGTGACGGTACTACCACGGCAACGGTTCTGGCTCAGAGCATTCTCAATGAAGGCCTGAAATCAGTAGCAGCGGGCATGAACCCGATGGATCTCAAGCGCGGTATCGACAAAGCCATTGCGGCGGCCGTTGCCGAAGTTGAGAAAATGGCTATTCCCTGTACTGATGGTAAAGCGATTGCCCAGGTGGGCAGTATCTCGGCCAACAGTGATGTCCAGGTCGGTGATATTATTGCCGAAGCGATGGCAAAGGTCGGTAAAGAAGGTGTTATTACCGTTGAGGAAGGCAATAGCCTGGAGAATGAACTGGACGTGGTTGAAGGCATGCAGTTTGACCGTGGTTACCTGTCGCCTTACTTCATTACCAACTCCGATAATATGACCTCCGAGCAGGAAGCACCTTTCGTTCTGCTGGTGGACAAGAAAATCTCCAACATCCGTGAATTACTGCCTCTGTTAGAGCAGGTCGCTAAAGCCTCCCGTCCGCTGGTCATTATTGCCGAAGACGTTGAAGGTGAAGCACTGGCAACGCTGGTAGTGAACAATATGCGCGGCATTGTTAAGGTTTCGGCTTGTAAGGCACCCGGTTTTGGCGATCGTCGCAAAGCGATGCTGGAAGATATTGCCAAATTAACCGGTGGTACGGTTATCACTGAAGAGCTGGGCCTGGATCTGGAAACAGCAACGCTTGAACATCTGGGTAGTGCCAAGCGCATCACCATGGATAAAGATAACAGCACCATTATTGATGGCGCCGGCGATGCCAAGGAAATCCAGAATCGTGTGGCGGAGATTCGCACACAAATCGAGAATACGTCCTCTGATTATGACCGCGAAAAACTGCAGGAGCGCGTAGCCAAGTTGGCTGGCGGTGTTGCGGTAATCAAGGTAGGCGCTGCCACCGAGATGGAAATGAAAGAGAAGAAAGCCCGCGTTGAAGACGCCCTGCACGCGACCCGTGCGGCGGTTGAAGAAGGCGTGGTTCCTGGCGGTGGTGTGGCGCTGGTGCGTGCCATTAGCACAATCAGCGGTCTCGAAGGTGACAATGAAGACCAGACTCACGGCATCAATGCCGCTCTGCGTGCGATGGAAGGTCCATTGCGCCAGATCGTCGAGAATGCCGGTGATGAGGCCTCGGTGGTACTGGACAAGGTTCGCCAGGGTGAGGGCAACTTCGGTTACAACGCGGCTACCGGTGAATACGGTGACATGATTGATATGGGTATTCTTGATCCCGCCAAAGTGACTCGTACGGCGATGCAAGCCGCGGGTTCTGTGGCTGGCTTGATGATTACCACTGAAGCCATGGTTGCTGATGCTCCGCAGGACGCTGCAGGTGGTGCCCCAGGCGGCATGCCTGATATGGGCGGCATGGGTGGTATGGGCGGCATGGGCGGTATGATGTAAACGTCCTGACTTAGTTCCACTAAGTCTCAAGAAAGCTCGTAAGCCTAGTGTTTACGGGCTTTTTTATTGCCTGGCCTTTATGCGAGAGAACAATCTTGAGCCGTCGATGAGTCGCAGGGGTAATTGCCACGACAAGGCAATTGCTGAAAGCTTTTTTGCTACGTTTAAGAAACGGGTTATTCAGAGAAAAATCTACACGACCCGCGAAGAAGCTAAGAGTGAGATATTTAATTTTATTGAGATGTTCTACAATCCGGTAAAGCGCCATAGTCATACTGGCGGCGTCTCGCCGGCTAAGTTTGAAGAAGCCTATTTTGCGAAGCTAGAGGGCGTCTAGTAAAGTCTGGGAAGTCCAGATAGCTTGCTCTCTATTAATAGAGTTACCGTATCCATTGCGGCGAGTTTTAACAATGAGCCGCTCACTGAAGCATTTTAATAAACTTTATCGCCGGGCTGATTAGCGGGCAAAAAAAAGCCGGGCAAAGCCCGGCTGTGGTATTGCTGTCTACTGGCCTATACAAATTGCAGCAGAGCCAGGCAGACTACGGTCAGGCCGATGCTGCTGTGGATAACACCTTTGACGCTGGCCATGGGGCCCATCTTGCCGACAAGGGCGTTGACTTCCAGTAGTACGATGAGTGCGATCACCGCCATCAATCCGGTAGTCATACCCATGTAGCCGGTTGCCGCTTGCTCAACGATAGAGCCGGCACCGCCGCCGCCGTGTGAAGAGCCGATCATACCCAGTGCCATCGGCGCAGAAAACAGCGTGTTGGTACGTGAAGCCAGCAAGGCTTTAGGGCCAGCAGTGGCCGCATCACCCTCAGTAATACCGATAACAATCTTCTGGTTGGGCCAGATGACCAGCCACACGTTCAGGAACATGAAGGTGCCCATCAGCGCACCCATTACGATGTAGCCATCAATGCCCCAGGTTTTGCGGATACCCACCAGCAATAAAACACCGGTGATAAAGGTAAACATGGCACCCCAGCGGAACCACCACAGGGCGCGTGGGGCTAATTTCTTGGTGGCATCGGCTTTAGCACTGGCTTCGGCCTCCTTAAAATACTCACCCTGAATAAAGTTGAAGTAATAGAGCAGGCCGATCCAGGTAATACCGACCAGTACGTGGATCCAGCGAAATAACAGATCCAGCGAGATAAAATTGTCCATGATGTCCCCTTTGATTTTCAGTTAGCTTGTTATGGAATGTCGCCAATGTTGCTTGAGAAGCGATAGTTAATGTCATTTTATAGGCTATATTACTGAAAATGAAAACTTTTTTATGCTTTAACGGCAATAAAAAACCAGCAGAGTTCACTTTAGCTGCTATTTTATCCAGTAGACGTGATGGATTGGGTTTTCCCTGAAAAAACGCCGTGTCATAATGCGCGGCGATTGAATGATCAAACTGAGGGTTTGGAACTGCTATGACGAATAGAAATGACACGCTGGGTAGTGTGCCAAAAATCACCCCCGACCGAGATGAAATTGCTTCCTACCAGCGGGATAATTCCCGTGGCTTGGCTTCACGCCTGGGCGAAGTTCCGCATGTTGAGAGCAATGGTTCCTCTACAACGGTTAAGGCCATCCTGATTTTTGCCACCCTGGCCGTACTGGTCACCCTGGCCTGGTCTATGCTGTTGCAGAAACAAGTGGCCGCTGCTGAAAAAATGCTCAATCAGTATGAGTTGCGTATCGGCAGTCTGGAGCAGCAGCTTTCGGTGACCGATGAGAGTATGAGTGAATCCAGCGTGGCGATGAAAGTCAAAATCAGGGAGATGGATGGCGAAATTCGTAAACTCTGGGACAATGTCTGGAGGAAGAGCAAGCAGCGCCTGGGCGAGCATGATAAAAAGTTGACTCAGCACGCTGCCCTGCTCGCATCGACACAAAAGCAATTATCAAGCAACGATGCCGTGGTGAAAAAATTCAGCGCCCAGCTCAATGGAACCCGCCAGTTGCAAACCACGGTGAGTTCCAATCAAAAGCGCATCGCCAGCCAGGAATCATCGCTGGAAAACAACAGCGATAAACTCAATCGTCTCAGTAATGACTTGGTTAACCTCAACCACAGGGTAAAGGAATCTGAATCCTGGGTGGATTCGATTAATGGTTTCAGGCGCCAGGTGAACCGAGACATATCGGCCTTGAAACAAGAGCTGGGAAGCAAGCAGACTGGCCCCTGATCGATGTGAAGTCATGCGCTTGCTGGTGTACAATGGGCGGCTTTCAGGCCTTGCCATTATTCCCGAGATTTCCAGGAGCCAGTATCGATGACTGTTATCCGTCAACACCATCTTATCGACAGCATAGCTGACGCATTACAATTTATTTCCTACTACCATCCGCTTGATTTCATCCAGGCAGTCAACAAGGCCTATGAGCGCGAGCAAAATCCTGCGGCTAAGGATGCCATGGCGCAAATCCTGATTAATTCACGCATGTGCGCCGAGGGTCATCGACCTATTTGCCAGGATACCGGGATTGTCACGGTATTTTTGAAAGTCGGCATGAAGGTGCAGTGGGATGCCGATATGTCAGTGACCGATATGTGCAATGAAGGCATTCGTCGTGCCTATATGAACCCCGACAACATCTTGCGCGCCTCGATACTGGCTGATCCCGATGGCGCCCGCAGTAACACCAAAGACAATACCCCCGGGGTGATTCATTATGAAATTGTGCCCGGTGACACGGTTGAGGTACATGTTGCCGCCAAGGGTGGGGGCAGCGAAGCGAAAGCCAAATTTGCGATGCTAAACCCCTCCGATTCTGTGGTGGAGTGGATATTAACCATGATTCCGCAAATGGGTGCCGGCTGGTGTCCGCCAGGCATGCTCGGTGTGGGTATTGGCGGCACCGCAGAAAAAGCGATGCTGCTTGCCAAGGAAGCCTTGTTGGAGCCTATCGACATCCAGGAGCTGCGTGAGCGGGGTGCCAGTAATCGTGCTGAAGAGCTGCGTCTGGAATTGCACGAGAAGATCAACAAGTTAGGTATTGGCGCCCAGGGTCTGGGCGGACTGACTACGGTGATGGATGTTAAGGTTAAGGATTTTCCAACCCATGCGGCCAATAAAGCCGTGGCGATTATTCCCAATTGCGCGGCAACGCGTCATACCCATTTCACCCTGGACGGTTCGGGGGCGGCGACATTAACGCCGCCGAGACTGGAAGACTGGCCCGAGGTAACGCGTGAGACCGGTGGCAATGTGAAACGCGTCAATCTCAACACCGTCACCCGGGAAGAGGTAAAGGGCTGGCGTCCCGGCGATACCTTGTTACTCAGTGGCAAGATGCTTACCGGTCGTGATGCCGCGCATAAAAAAATGGTGGACATGATTGCCCGTGGCGAGCAGCTTCCGGTTGATTTGACCGGCCGCTTTATTTACTACGTTGGCCCAGTCGACCCTGTCGGTGATGAAGTCGTCGGTCCCGCAGGGCCAACCACGGCAACCCGAATGGATAAATTCACTCACACGATGCTGGAAAAAACCGGCCTGTTGGGGATGATCGGTAAAGCGGAGCGGGGCCCGCTTGCGATTGAGGCGATCAGGGAATTTGAGTCGGTTTATCTTATGGCGGTTGGCGGCGCCGCTTACCTGGTGTCACAGGCGATCAAATCTGCCGAAGTGGTGGGCTTCCCGGAGTTGGGCATGGAGGCGATTTATGAGTTTGACCTGGACGACATGCCGGTGACTGTGGCGGTTGATTATAAAGGAGAGTCAATCCACCAGACTGGGCCACAGCTATGGGCGGAAAAAATTGAAGCGCAGGCGATAGAGGTCATTTAAGCGCTCAGCGTTTCAACGCTGAGGAAGGAAGCGATGTTAATTCACAGTGTCACCGTGTTTACGGGCTTCTTTGCCATCATCAATCCGCTGGTTAATGTGCCCATTTTTATCGGTCTGGGCAGCTAGCCGGGGAAACATTTCGGCTGGCCTGCGCTTAAGCTTGCTCCAGCTCGCGTAAATACTTGAACAGCTTCCTGCTGGCCGCTGGCGCTTTGTCCCTGTTTTTCTCTTTATTCGCTTGCATGATCAGTTGACGCAGATGCTGCCTGTCAGCATCGGGAAACTTTTCCATTACCTGTTCGATGCTGTTTGGCCCCTGTGTGATTAATTCATCACGCCAGTTTTCCAGCCGATGAAATTTATCGGCGGATTGCCTGCGGCCATCGTCTATTTGCTTTATCGCCTGCTGGATAGCCTCAGTGTCCGTGGTGCGCATTAACTTGCCGATATACTGCATTTGTCGGCGTAGTCCTTCACGGCTTTTGATGCGCCGGGCGGTGTGAACTGCCTCGGCGAGGGTGGGCTCCAGGGGAATAGTGGCGAGATCGCCCTTGCTGAGTTTGACAATGGTCTCACCCAGTTTTTGCAGGGCATGCATTTCGCGTTTGAGTTCAGACTTACTGGGCCCGGTGTCCTCGTCGACAAAATCTTTTTCCCAGCTTTTTTTACTCATGGATAACGGCCTTAGGCATAGAACAGGGTGGCGAGTCCGAGGAAGGACATGAAGCCAACGACATCAGTGATGGTGGTCAGGGCAACGCTGCCAGCCAGCGCTGGGTCAACATTAATTTTTTTCAGGAAAATTGGCAAGGTAGTGCCGGCGACTGCGGCGGTAATCAGGTTAATGATCATGGCGGTCGCAATAATCAGGCCGAGGGTGGTGTCGTTAAACCAGAGTGATGCAGCAATAGCGACCACCACCGCCCAGCAAACACCGTTGAGAACGCCCACCCAAAATTCCTTGTTGATTAACCAGCGACTGTTGTTGCGGCCGATATGACCCATCGCCATACCGCGAATAACAATGGTCAGGGTCTGGGTGCCGGCCACGCCGCCCATACTGGCAACAATGGGCATTAGCACTGCCAGTGCCACGACTTTATCGATGGTGCCTTCGAAAAGATTGATCACCGATGAGGCAATAAACGCGGTAATCAGGTTGATGCCGAGCCAGACCGCCCGCCGCGGAAAACTTTTTAATACTGGCGAGAAAGTGTCTTCATCTTCATCGAGGCCGGCCATACTCATCAGGGAGTGATCGGCGTCTTCGCGAATAACATCGACCACATCGTCGATGGTGATACGCCCCAGCAATTTCCCCTGCTCGTCAACCACCGGGGCAGAAACCCAATCGTTGCGCTCAAATAACTGTGCGACCTGATCATCGGGCATGGTTGCCGGGATACCCTCTACATCGGTATCCATAATTTCGCGGACAGTAATACCGGGGTCGGAAACCAGTAATTTGCTCAGTGGCAGCAGGCCAATGAAGGTATCCCTTCGATTGACCACGATAAGATTGTCGGTCATCTCTGGCAGGGTATCGTGCCGACGCAGGAAACGCAGTACCACGTCCAGGGTAATTTTAGGGCGCACGGTAATGGTGTCGGTGTTCATCAAGCCGCCGGCTGTATCTTCCGGGTAGGAGAGCACCTGCTCGATGCGCATGCGGTCTTGTAAATCCAGTGATTGCAGCACTTCGCGGATAACCTGCCCGGGGAGTTGCTGCAGTATGTCGGCAATATCATCGGGTTCCAGGCCTTCGGTGATGGCGACAACTTCTTCCGTATCCATTTGCTGCAAAAACTGGCTTTGAATTTCATCGCTCAGTTCTTGCAGTACCTCGCCTTCATTTTTGACATCAACCAACTGCCACAGTATTGCCCGGGACTTGGGTGGAGCCGCTTCAATCAGGTGTGCAACTTCGGCATGGGGCATGCTGTTGAGCATCCGCCGGATCTGGATAAAGGTACCGCTGCTCAATGCCTGGTTCAGCTCTTCCAGATAAGTCTGGGTTTGAATTTTTTCAGCTGTTTGTGGCATTACTGCTCCGCAGACGGTGGGGTTTATGGCAAGCCGGGTTATTCTGCTTCGTCAAAGCGATTGTTGATGAGTATAGTCAATGCTTGCAGTGCTTTTTTTTCATCCCTGCCGTCGAGTCGCAAGCCCAGTTCAGTGCCTTTACTGGCAGCCAACATCATTACTGACATAATACTTTTGGCATCGACCCACTTGTCTTCCTTGCCCGCGCTGATATCACAGCCGAAAGCAGTGGCAGTGGAAACCAGCTTTGCCGCCGCTCGGGCGTGCAGTCCCAACTTGTTGATAATGGTGATTCTGGTTTCTATCATGCGCTTGAATCTGTTGTTATTGGGTGAATTTCCCGATGCCTGACCTGTACATTGTGGTAGAGCCCCTCGAAATGTCCAGCCAACTGCTCACTAATAAATACTGAGCGGTGCTGGCCTCCGGTACAGCCGATTGCGATGGTGATATAGCTGCGGTTATTTAATTCGAAATCCGGCAGCCATTTTTGCAGGAACTGACGAATATCCGTCAGCATTTCTGCCACCTCTTCGTGTCCGTTGAGGAAGTCGATAACGCCCTGGTCCAGCCCGGTCATTGAACGCAGGGCCTGGTCCCAATGCGGGTTGGGCAGGATACGGACATCGTAGACGAAGTCCGCATCGACCGGGATGCCATGTTTAAAGCCAAAGGACTGGAACAGGATGGAAATACCGCTGCCCTGTTTTTCCACCAAGCGGGATTTTATCGTAGAGCGCAGTTCATGCAGGCTCATTTCGCTGGTATCAATGGAGAGTGTGGCGCGATCGGCAATGGGTTCCAATATGCGTTTTTCTGAGTTGATCGCCTCGGCCAGGGCGGTGTATTTATTGCTCAGCGGATGTCGTCGGCGTGTTTCACTGAAACGTTTGATCAATTTGTCGCTGTCGGCATCAAGGAATACGATGTCAAACTGGGTCTCGGCCTGGTCAAGCAGCTTGTCCAGTTTGGACAGGTCCTTGGTTTCATTGCGGGCATCAATGCCAAGTGCTACCAGCTGGTGTTCGCTGGAAACACTGTTTTGCAGGTGGCTGACCAGATCGGGGATCAGTGTGACCGGCAGGTTATCGATACAGTAATAGCCCTCGTCTTCCAGCAAGTTAAGCGCAGTACTTTTACCGGAGCCGGAGCGTCCGCTGATGATAACCAGTTTCATGGTTGATTCCAGGCTGTAGTGAGGCTTTACGCTAACAAGAGTGACCGGCTTTGGCAATTAAACCGGGGTTGATACTTCTCCAAGCTCCATGATCGCAGCCTGGTAGAGACTGTCAGCGTCATGGGCACCGCGCAGGCGCTGGCAAAACTCTGGTGCATTAAACAACTCTGCCAGCTTTGCCAGTACTTCAAGGTGTTCGTGGTGGGCTTGTTCGGGAACCAGCAGGATAAACAGCAGGTCAACCGGGTGGCCGTCAATAGCATCAAAGTCTACCGGCTCTCTCATTCGCACCAGGCTGCCGGTAATCGTGCTGCAGTTTTTGATTCTGCAGTGGGGGATGGCGATGCCTTCGCCCAAGCCGGTGCTGCCCAGTTTTTCCCGGGCAATCAGTCGGTCAAATAACTGGCCGGGATTGAGTGAGCGAACATCCTCACAGATGAAGTGAGCAATGTTTTCCAGGGCTCTTTTTTTACTGCTCCCGGGGGCACCGTAAAGAGTGCGCTCGGGAGTAAGAATAGAATCTAATTGCATGGGACGGTTACAACTTCTACTGCATCAGTTATCGGTGGTTGGCGCCTTGCTTGCGATCAACGTTCTTTTCCTTGTGCTTGATTAGCTGACGGTCAAGCTTGTCCGTCAGGGCGTCAATAGCCGCATACATGTCGTTGTCTTCGGCGGTGGCGAACAGGTCAGCACCAGAAACATGGAGTGTTGCCTCGGCTTTTTGAATCAGTTTTTCAACGGAAAGGATAACGTCGGTATTGGTGATGTTGTCAAAGTGCCGTTGCAGGCGGGAGAATTTGTTTTCTACATAGTCACGAAGCGGGGAGGTTATTTCAAGGTGGTGGCCGCTAACATTAATCTGCATATGTCGCTCCTTCTCAGGTTTCCAGGCAGTGCGTTGCTGGAAAGTTAGTGTGTTGCCGGGTGAATCCGTTTTTCTGGCTGCCAGTCCGAAGAGCGGTCAGCAGCTATCTGTCCCTAGTTTAATACATGTGTAATTTATACCAAGCGTTTTCTTTCATTTGAAGGAGGAATCGTCAGCGATTCGCGGTATTTGGCTATGGTCCGCCGCGCTACCTGTATACCCTGCTCGGTTAATAATAGGGCTATTTTACTGTCGCTCAATGGCTTTTTGGTGTTTTCTGCTGCAATCAGCTTTTTAATCAGGGCGCGAATGGCAGTAGATGAGCATTCGCCGCCGGAGCTGGTGCTGACATGGCTTGAGAAGAAGTACTTTAATTCAAAAATACCTCTTGGTGTATGCATGTACTTCTGGGTGGTTACCCGGGAAATCGTAGATTCATGCATCTCGACCGCCTGGGCAATGTCATGCAGTACCAGTGGTTTCATGGCTTCCTCGCCGAATTCCAGAAATCCCAACTGGTGTTCGACAATCCGGGTAGAGACCTTCATCAGCGTTTCATTGCGACTTTGCAGGCTCTTCAGGAACCAGCGCGCTTCTTGCAGGTTATCGCGCAGAAAAGCATTTTCACTACTATTGTCGGCACGCTTGACCAGGGAGGCATATCCCGCATTGATTCTGAGCTTGGGTGCGATATCCGGGTTGAGCTCGACAGTCCAGCGGCCATTGATCTTCTTGACATAGACGTCGGGCACCACATATTCGGTTTTAGACGAGACGATGGATTCGCCGGGGTTGGGGTTGAGCTGCTGGATAAGCTGGAGTATTTGCTGGAGCTGCTCTTCTTTCAGCCTGCAGCGGCGTAGTAATTGCGGGTAGTCGCGATTGCCAAGCAGGGCCAGGTGCTTGTGCACAATCAATGTGGCTTCTTTCAACCAGGGCGTGTCGCTGGATAACTGCTTGAGCTGTATTGACAGGCATTCCTGTAAGTCCGCAGCGGCGACGCCAGGGGGGTCGAATTGCTGGATGCCGTGGAGTACGGCGATAATTTCATCCAGTTCAATGTCGGCGGCGTCTTGCTCAAAACCTGACAGTAATTCTTCCGGGCTTAATGTGAGGCGACCGTTGGGGTCAATGGCATCGATGATAGCGAGGCCGATCAGGCGGTCGGTATCAGACATCCGGGTCAGGTTAAGCTGCCACTGCAAATGATCCTGAAGTGATTCTTCGCGACTGTTGCGTGAATCGATATCGAACATGCCATCATCGCTGCTGGGGGCGTTACCGGCAGGGCCGCTGCTCTGGTAGATGTCATCCCAGCGCGTATCGACAGCCAGGTCATCGGGGATTGTTTGTTCCTGCCACTCCCCGTCGGGGGTGGCGTCTTCAGTCTCTTGGCGGGTCTTGGTGTCGGTATTTTGGCTCAAATCCAGTAGTTCTGCCTGGGTGTCGGATTCAGGGATGCTTTGCTCGTTCTCAATGTCTTCATTGACATCGAGCATGGGGTTGCTTTCCAGTGCTTGTTGAATTTCCTGCTGCAGATCAAGGGTTGAAAGCTGCAGTAATTTGATGGCCTGTTGCAGCTGCGGTGTCATCGTCAGCTGCTGGCCGATTCTAAGCTGTAGCGTTGGCTTCATAAGCGATGCAACAATTCCTGAGTCCCATTCCCTGGCCACTAATACACAATAACCGCCATTCCTTTAGGTTATTAGCTTGATCTCAGTGTAGTGAGGGGGGAAGGTACAAGCAAGAGATATACCGATTTTGAGAAAAACTGCCAATATTATAAAACAAATTGCTCGCCGAGGTAGGTATCCCTGACCTTTTGGTTACTTAATACGGTTTCGGCATCGCCTTCCGCAATAATATGTCCCTCGCCAACAATATAGGCTTTTTCACAGATATCCAGGGTTTCCCGTACATTGTGGTCGGTAATCAGCACCCCAATACCCATGGATTTCAGGTGATTGATGATTTGCTTGATATCGCCGACAGAAATGGGATCGACGCCGGCAAAAGGTTCATCGAGGAGAATAAATGAAGGCTCGGTGGCCAGGGCGCGCGCTATCTCAACCCGGCGTCGTTCGCCCCCCGAGAGCGCCATGCCGAGACTGTCGCGGATATGGGTAATGTGGAACTCCTCCAGCAGGTAGTCGAGTTTTTGCTGGCGTTCCTGGCGGTTCAGTTCGCGTCGGGTTTCGAGGATGGCCATGATATTGTCGGCCACGCTGAGCTTTCTGAAAATAGACGCTTCCTGCGGCAAATAGCCAATACCCTGTCTGGCGCGGGCGTGCATTGACAGGCCGGTTAAGTCTTTATTGTCCAGCAGAATACGTCCCTTATCGGCGTTGACAATACCGATAATCATGTAGAAACAGGTGGTCTTGCCCGCGCCATTGGGCCCAAGTAAGCCAACAATTTGGCCGCTGTTGACGGTGAGTGAGACGTCCTGGACAACCTGGCGGCCTTTATAGGACTTGGCAAGATTACTTGCTGTCAGCGTCGACATCGTCTTCCTTATTTTTTAACTGCTTCTGTTTGTCGGGCTCAAGCACCATATGCACACGGGTGGACTTATCGTCCTTGCCCTTGGCTTTTATTCTTTCGGTGACGATATTGTAGTCGATACGTTGCCCCGATACGGTGGATTGGTCCTGGTAAATGCCGGCGTTATAGAGCAGTACGATGTTATCGCTGGTCACATGGTACTCGATGCGGTTGCCATAGGCCTTGACGGGCGAATCATTGATGCCTGATTGTTGCTGGAAGCGGGCCGGCTTACCGGTTGCAATCACCCGGTTAACCGAGCGATTTTTGCTGAAGATAATGACTTTGCTTCCTTCGAGCCGCATCGACCCCTGAATGATGACTACGCTGCCTTTATAGACCGTGACTTCGCCTTTTTTGTTGCTGGTTTGTTCCGCAGTATCTGACTGGATAGTAATCGGCTGTTGGCTATCATCGGGCAATGCCATAACCGGGGCTGCAAGCGCGGCGATAATAAGGCCAGGCAGCAAGCGGCAATGATTCAGGTAACGCATAGTATTAACAGCCTCGGGCAAGGTGGGGGCAATGGGTGGCGCGTATAAAGTCGGAGTACATTCATCAACCTACAAGTATTTTTCCCAGGCTTCAAGTAAGGTACCCTGGGCGCGCATGATGAGTTCACAGGCTTCCCTGACAGCACCCTCGCCACCCCTGGCCGATGTTTGCCAGTCGGCGTGCTCAACCACGAAGCTGTGGCCATTGGCTACAGTCATGCCCAGTTTAACCTTGCGAATGGGTGCCAGGTCGGGCAGGTCATCGCCTAAAAATGCAATCTCAGGGTAGTCGACCGCAAGTGTTGATTTTAGTTCTTCCAGCGCTAGCAATTTGTCCTCGCGGCCCTGCACGATATGCTTGATGCCGAGGTTCTCGGCGCGGCGTTTAACTAGCGCTGATTCGCGGCCGGTAATGATAGCAACCGCAACGCCGCTTTGTTGTAGCATCTTGATTCCCTGGCCATCCAGGGTGCTGAAGGTTTTCATTTCATCACCGCTGTTGGAAAAATACAGCTTGCCATCGGTGAGCACACCGTCGACATCGAGTACCAGCAGTTTGATGCTTTTTGCTTTTTCAACAATATCTTGCATGTCAGGGCCTTGGGGGAATGGTTAGGCAACGCCTGCGCGGAGCAGGTCGTGAATGTGTAGTGCGCCGATGGGTCTGGATTGCTCATCGCTGACCACCAGCACGCTGATTTTAGATTCATCCATGATCCGCAGTGCTTCGGCGGCGAGCATCCCGGCGGTGGCGGTCTTGCAATGGGTGGTCATGATATCGCCTATCCTGGCGCTATGAATATCAACACTATGGTCAATGGCCCGGCGCAGGTCGCCATCAGTAAACAGACCCAGCAGCACATCCTGGTCATCGACAATGGTGGTCATACCCATGCCTTTACTGCTCATTTCAACCAGCGCATCACTGAGCAGGGTGGTGGTGCTGACTTTGGGGACTTCACGGCCGCTGTGCATGACATCGGCTACTTTTAGCAGCAAGCGCCGGCCCAGTGCGCCACCGGGATGGGAGAAAGCAAAATCCTCCGCGGTAAAGCCCCGGGCTTCAAGCAGCGCAATGGCCAGTGCATCGCCCATTACCAGCGACACCGTGGTGCTGGAGGTGGGTGCCAGGTCCAGTGGGCAGGCTTCGTTTTCTACACTCACGTCCAGATTGGCATCGGCGGTGGTTGAGAGAAGGGATTGGCTATTGCCGGTCATGCTGATCAGCGGCGTACCCATACGTTTTAGCAGGGGTAATAAGGTGATGACTTCCGCGGTGGTTCCCGAATTAGACAGCGCCAGCACCACATCGCCGGGGGTAATCATGCCGAGATCACCATGACTGGCTTCACCGGGGTGGACGAACATGGACGGGGTGCCCGTGCTGGCCAGGGTGGCGGCTATCTTGGTGCCGATGTGGCCCGATTTCCCCATTCCGGTCACTACCACTCGTCCCTTACAGGCCAGCATCAGCTCGCAGGCCTTATTGAAATGGGTATCAATCCGTTCGAGTAGCATGGAGACCGCATCGCGTTCCATGGCGATGGTTCTCAGGGCAGATTCGCGAAAGGTTTTATCTGGCATAGTTAATCCTGTAGCAGGCTCAGTTCAGGGTAAGGAACAATAAATAATAATAAGCTGCATAGCTTAATAATAATAGACCGCCGCCCAGTCGCCCAATGACCGGCTTGATCTTGCGCCGTAACAGGCTGTGGCTGTAGATCATAATAGCCAGCAGCAGCGTGATAGCGGTCATGGTGGCATAGTCGCGATAAAATACTTCGGGCTGCAGCTCAACCGGGGCAATCAGGCTGGGTACCGCCATTACCGCCAGCAGGTTAAACAGGTTGGAGCCCAGTATATTACCTATCGCCAGCTCATGATGACCCTTGAGGGCGCTGGCAATGGTGGCTGCCAGTTCAGGCAGGCTGGTACCAACGGCGACAACGGTCAGGCCAATGATTAATTCGCTGACACCACTGGCAAGGGCGATTTCCCGGGCACCCCAGACCAGCAGTTGGGAGCTGGCAATCAACAGCGCCAGCCCGAGCAGGAATAGCAGCCAGGCTTTGTTGTAATTCATTTCCTGGATCGGTTCGATCTCGGCGTCCAGTTCGGCTTTCGGCTGGTGCGATTTACTGTTGATAAGATAAGCAAAAATCAGGCACAGAGCCAGCAGCAGCAAGATGCTATCCACTAGTGAGAGGATATGGTCATAGAGACAATAACTGGCAGCGAGGGTGGCGAGAATGACCAGCGGTAATTCCCGGCGCAATATCCGCCTGGAAATCGGTAGTGGCGCGATGAGGGCGGTAATACCCAGCACCAGGCCAATATTGGCAAGATTGGAACCTAATGCGTTTCCGATGGCCAAAGTACCGGAGTGCTCGAGTGCAGCGCTGATGGAAACAATGATTTCCGGGGCTGAGGTGCCAAGGGCAACGATGGTGAGGCCAATCATAATCGGCTGCATGCCGAGGTTCCTGGCCAGGGCGGCGGCGCCTTCAACGAAGCGATCAGCACTCCAGATTAAACCGACAAAGCCAATAACAATGGCAAGCGAGGCTGCAAGCATAGTGGACTGTTAACCCTATCGAAGAGGATGGATGGTAAAAACGGTGGATTATATAGGGCTAAGGGTAGCGCTGCGAGTGATAATAACGTCCGCCCTGGCGACTATTTTGCTGCTTGGCAATTTGCTACTTGTTAGTAGCGACTATTTTTCGTTAAATTGGCAGTCTGATGATCAGCTTGTGCCTAAAGGGATGTGAGTTATGAAGTTTTTTTCGTGCGCTATTATTGCCATGGTGATGTGGAGTGCACCGGTTTTTTCCGAAACCCAAGTCACGCCCTACCAGGTCATTGAGGGTACCACCAATAAGGTCACCGTCATCATTGACGAGGCCAGAGCCTACTATGATGATGATCCTGATCGCTATTACGCACAAATAGGCGATGTGTTGGAAGCTGTGGTGAATTTCGATAGTTTTTCCCGGAATGTTATGGGGCGCTATGCCAGCAAAAAAGAATACCAGCGACTGGCCACCGCGGAGGAAAAAGCCGCCTACCGGCAACGAATGGATCGCTTTAGCACGGTGTTTCGAGGTGCTTTAGTCGAAACTTATGCCAAGGGCTTACTGGCTTTTAGTGGTAATAGAATCGAAGTGCTGCCACTGGAGGATGAGCTGCCAGCCTCGGGCAGTGTGACAGTGGTCCAGCATATCTATGGCAAGTCAGAGCAGCCCTATGTCGTGTTGTATAAAATGCGCAGGAACAAAGCCGGTGAATGGAAAATCCGCAATGTCACCATCGAGGCAGTTAACCTCGGTAAAGTCTACCAGAGCCAGTTTGCTTCCGGGGTCAGGGAGTATGATGGCGATGTCGATAAAGTTATCGATAACTGGGTGGTAGAGGAAGTGAAGGCGACACCTCAGCCGAAAATGGATGCCGGTTAGTTCGGCTATCGCCAGTCTCTCGCTATTATGCGTTTATTTCCGTAGAATTCATTGTTCCCGATTTTTTTAACAACAGTGCGTTAGGCATAATGTACTGGGAGTGCTATTGATGGATGCCAAGGAGATAAAAGCCGTGTTGCTTGCCCACCTGCCCGATTGTGATGTTGAGGTGGGTGGTGACGGAAATCATTTTGATATCACCGTTGTCGGTGATGTATTTGCCGGTTTGAATGCGGTAAAAAAACAGCAATTGGTTTATGCGGGTATTAATGAATATATTGCCGCGGGCACGATCCATGCCGTTAATATGAAGACCTTTACTCGAGAAGAGTGGTCGGCAGCCCAGTAAACCTTCGTGATAACTTGATAAGAATTTACCAGCCCATGAGCCAGGAAATTATAATCGCCCTCACCAAGGGGCGTATCTTGAAAGAAACCCTGCCACTGTTTGCCGCGGCGGGCATTGAGCCGCTTGAAGATATTAGCCAGAGCCGCAAGCTGATTTTTGAAACCAACCAGGCTGATGTGCGCTTGCTGGTGATTCGCGGATCAGATGTTCCCACGTATGTGCAATACGGTGCGGCGGATATGGGTGTATCGGGCAAGGATATGTTGCTGGAATCAGCGGGTGCCGGCTTGTATGAGCCGCTGGACTTGAACATTGCCCGCTGCCAGTTGATGACGGCGGCCCTGAAGGGTCACAGCATACCCCAGGGACGAGTGCGGGTGGCTACCAAGTTTGTCAACATCGCCAGGCAGTACTTTGCCGAGCAGGGCGTGCAGGCCGATGTGATCAAGCTGTACGGAGCGATGGAATTGGCACCGTTGATGAACCTGGCCGATTTGATTGTCGATATTGTCGATACCGGCAATACCCTGAAAGCCAATGGCATGGAGCCGCTGGAGTTGATCGCGCCAATCAGTTCCCGGCTGGTGGTGAATAAAGCTGCAATGAAACGTAAATACCAGCGCATCCAGCAGCTGATTGATAGCCTGCGCCAGGCAGTGATGTCGCGGGCATGAGCGGTGAGTCGCTGGCCATCAGGCGGCTGAATGCCGCTGACGCTGATTTCGAGTCGGTATTGTCGGCGCTACTGGAATGGGATGCCGTATCGGACCAGTCGGTGGTTGCTGTTGTCGATGAAATCGTCGCCGCGGTAAAAAACCGTGGCGATGCTGCCTTACTGGAATACAGCCTGCGCTTTGATCGGCTGAACTGCACCGCGGCTGAACTGGAAATATCCGCTGAGCGCTTACAGCAGGCACTGCAGCGTATTAGTGCCGAGCAGCGACAGGCTCTTGAAACCGCCGCTATGCGCATTCGCGTCTACCACGAACGGCAGTTGCAGCAATCCTGGTCTTATCAGGAGGAAGATGGCACGGTACTGGGGCAGCAAATAACCCCCCTGGATCGTGTCGGTCTGTATGTGCCCGGTGGTAAAGCGTGTTATCCCTCTTCTGTATTAATGAACGCGATACCGGCCAGGGTCGCGGGTGTGGGTGAAGTTGTGATGGTGGTGCCCACCCCGGGGGGTGAGGTGAACGATATGGTGATGGCCGCTGCCGCCATCGCGGGCGTCGATAAGGTCTTTACCGTTGGTGGGGCCCAGGCCATTGCGGCACTGGCCTATGGTACCGAGACCATTCCCCGGGTGGATAAAATTGTCGGCCCCGGGAATATCTATGTCGCCACGGCCAAGCGCAAGGTGTTTGGCCAAGTGGGTCTGGATATGATTGCCGGGCCCTCCGAGATACTGGTGATTTGCGATGGCCAGACCAATCCCGACTGGATAGCGATGGATCTGTTTTCCCAGGCCGAGCATGATGAAAATGCGCAGGCGATTTTATTGAGCCCGGATCGGGCGTTTTTGTCCCGGGTTGAGCAGAGTATGCAGCGCTTGCTGCCCAGTCTCGAAAGAAAAGCGATTGTGATCGCTTCACTGAATGCTCGCGCTGCCTTGATTGAGGTGGCGGATATCAGCGAAGCCATTGCGTTGTCCAATCGCATCGCACCCGAACACCTGGAACTTTCGGTCGCTGACCCGGAGGCGCTGTTGCCACAAATCCGTCATGCGGGTGCGATCTTCATGGGTCGCTACACCCCCGAGGCATTGGGTGATTACTGCGCCGGGCCCAATCATGTTCTGCCCACTTCCGGCACGGCGCGATTTTCATCGCCGCTGGGTGTGTATGATTTTCAAAAGCGCAGTTCCATTATTCATTGCTCGGCCCAGTCTGCTTCCAGGCTGGGGGCGACAGCGTCGGTGCTGGCGCGCGGTGAATCACTGACCGCTCATGCCCGTTCGGCAGAATATCGACTGATCGACGAATAGCGGTGGGGAATTCTGGCCGGTTTATCGATGCTCCGGGTTGGCGGGTCGGTTGCCAACCCAGGCATTGATCTGTTGAAGCTGTCCATTTCTGCTAATTTTAATGGCGACCTGGTCTCCGGGCCGGGTCGAGGCGATGAAGTTCATCCCCGCCTGGCCATTGCCGACGGGTTGGTCATTGATGGCGGTGATGATGTCGCCAACGACCAGTCCTGCTTTTTCAGCGGGGCCACCGGGGGCAGTGGCTGTCACTATGACACCGTTAAGCAGGTTCATATTGTTGGCCTGGGCAACGGCCCTGGGTAGCTGGCGCACCTCAATGCCCAACCAGCCACGGATGACTTTACCGTATTGCACCAGGTCCGACATGATCCTTAATGCCTGGGTGGCGGGGATGGCCAGGCCAATGCCGTGTGAGCCGCCGGTTTTACTGTAGATCGCGGTATTGATGCCGAGCAAATTGCCTTCGGCATCAACCAGCGCGCCGCCAGAATTGCCGGGGTTAATCGCCGCATCGGTTTGGATAAAGTTTTCATAGGTGCTGAGTTTTAAGCCATAACGTCCCGTTGCGCTAATAATGCCCTGAGTGACAGTTTGGCCAAAACCATAGGGGTTGCCAATGGCGAGGACAATATCGCCCACCATTGCGTTGGACGGGTCACCAATGGAAATGATATCCAGCTTGTCCAGGTCGATTTTTAATACCGCCAGATCGGTGTCGGGGTCGGTACCCACCACCTGGGCGAGTGCTTCGCGGCCATCCTGTAGCAGCACCAGAATCTGGTCGACATCATTAATGACGTGGTTATTGGTGAGAACATAACCCTGCGGGCTCATGATAACCCCGGAGCCCAGGCTTCTCTGGATGCGTTCTTTGCCACGGATATTGCCAGGGTTTAGGAAGCGACTAAAAAAAGGATCGTTGAAAATAGCCGAAGGTTTTTCCCTGACGATTTTTTCGGTGTAAATATTGACTACCGTAGGGGCTGCTCGCTGAACTGCATCGGCAAATGAGTGCTGGCGAATCGGCGCGCGGGTGTAAATTCTGTTCAAGCCGGTTTGATTTTGTGGATTTATTAATCCCGGCAAATGATCCAGAATAACAATCGCCGCCAACAGGCCGCAGAGTACAGGCCAGCTCAACCAGCGGAGAAATTGCAAGAGTTTATTCATAGTTTGACTAGCCTAGCATGAGGCTTTGACAGCTGTTAATTTTTTTTGAAAAAGGATGCCCTATGACTGCGAGCATAAATGACGTGATTGCCTGCGCCGAGAATTTATTGCAACCGGGACAATTCCAGGACTACTGCCCTAATGGCTTGCAGGTGCAAGGGCGGGAGAAGATTGGGCGGATTGTATCGGGAGTGACGGCTAGCCAGGCGTTGATCGACCAGGCGGTGGCGATGGAAGCGGATATGATACTGGTTCATCACGGTTACTTCTGGAAAAATGAAGATCCCAGGGTGGTGGGCATGAAACGTCAGCGCTTGTTGAGCCTGTTATCCCATGGCATTAATTTGGTGGCCTACCATTTGCCCCTTGATGCCCATCCTGTTGTCGGCAATAACGCACAATTGGCCAAGCGCTTGGGGATTACTGTGAGTGGCGGCCTGCAA
Source organism: Spongiibacteraceae bacterium (assembly GCA_030621845.1). Lineage (GTDB taxonomy): Bacteria > Pseudomonadota > Gammaproteobacteria > Pseudomonadales > Dasaniaceae > JAUXHA01. The sequence continues at coordinate 4,432 of JAUXHA010000024.1, read as the reverse complement.
GCGGTTGATCGACCGATGGGTAATGTGGGTTATTTTGATCGGGCGATGACACCGGCGGAGCTGGTGACCTTGGTCGACAGGCAGTTGGGACGCCAGCCGCTGTTGATTGAAGCGGGTAGTAAGCCGATAAAGCGGATTGCCTGGTGTACTGGCGCAGCTCAGGATTATATTGACCAGGCGGCGGATCTGGGTGTGGATGCCTTTTTGTCGGGGGAGATATCCGAACCAACGGTACATGCGGCCAGGGAGATGGGCCTGCACTATATTGCCGCTGGCCACCACGCCACTGAACGTTACGGGGTGCAGGCGCTGGGGGAATATCTAGCGGATCAACTGGGCCTTAGTCATGAGTTTGTGGAGATTGATAATCCTGTTTAGGCTACATCGTCATCGCTCTTCACACTATCCAGGCCAAACTCTTCATTGAGCATGCCCTTGTCGTGGGGGGTTGATTTGGGTGCGTAGTCCAGCGGTGGGCTAATCACGCCGGCTTCGAGGGTGCTCTGTTCCCTGGAGGGGTTTTCCGGCAGCATGTCCAGGGTTTTACCAACGGCTTCACCCGCCAGTAAGTGGGCTCCCTGGGCCAGGTGATTGTGCACGTCGCGGTAGCTGTTAGTGAGCTGGTCAAGCAGCTGGGCTGTTTCCATAAAATGTTCGGTGACTTCACTCTGGTAACTTTGCTGCTGTTGTTGCATTTCTCCGAGCTGGCGTTCCAGTTCGCGCTGTACCTTGCCAGAAGTCCCCCGGCGTTGGCCGAGGATAATACCGCCAAAGAATGCAATGATGCCGACTGCGATACAGGCCACTAACAGGGTGTTGGGATTATTCACGTTACTTCTCCAGTATGTCGATACGATGATTATACCCATACACTAAATCCTTTGTCTCTACTGTGCTTGATGCTCCCGATAATGATCGCCGTATAGCTGCCACCATCCCCGCAGGCTTTATTGCCAATAGCGGGCGATCTGGTTACAGTGGCCGCCCTTTGACTGATTGGCAAATTATTGAGCTTATGACACCCTTGGAGCGCTATCAGGCTGACCTCGAGCGGGAGGAGTTTTCCTTCGATGTGTCGCAGCAGCAGGCTGTTGAGCATTTACAGGATCTGTATGAACGCCTGTTGGCAGCGCGGCAGGCGGAGTCTGCGCCGGGGCTGCTACAGCGTATAGCGGGCAATTTTAAAGCCCAGCGGGCGGTGACCCCGGTAAGAGGGCTTTATTTCTGGGGTGGGGTGGGGCGCGGTAAAACCTACCTGATGGATACCTTTTATGATGCGCTGCCTTTTGAACAGAAAATGCGTGCGCATTTTCATCGGTTTATGCAGCGAGTACATCGGGAGCTCAGGCAGTTGGCGGGTGAGAAAAACCCGTTGGAGATTGTTGCGCTTAATTTATCGAAGGAGGCGCGGATTATTTGCTTCGATGAGTTTTTTGTCTCGGATATTACCGATGCGATGATTCTTGGGGGCTTGTTTGAACAATTGTTCCGGCGCGGGGTGACGCTGGTGGCGACCTCGAACATCATCCCCGATAAGTTATATAAAGAAGGTTTGCAGCGAAGCCGGTTTTTGCCTGCTATCGCACTGGTCAATGAACACACTGTGGTGGTTAATGTCGATGGCGGGGTGGATTACCGCCTGCGTACCCTGGAGCAGGCCGAGCTCTATCACTATCCCCTCGATGAGGGCGCCGATGCCAGCCTGGAAAAATCCTTTACCCGCTTGAACCCCGATGTGCAGCATATAGAGCGAAATATTGGTCTGGATGTTGAGGGGCGACAGATCGTGGCGCGCTGCGTTTCCGATGACGTGGCCTGGTTTGATTTTACCGCGCTGTGTGATGGTCCCCGCAGTCAGAACGATTACATTGAGTTGGCGAGAATCTTCCACGCGGTGTTAATCAGTGATATTCCCTGTATGTCAGCCAATAATGATGACCAGGCGCGCCGGTTTATTAGCCTGGTGGATGAGTTTTATGACCGCAATGTCAAGCTGGTGCTCTCCGCCGAGGTCCAGCTTGAGGGGCTTTATAAGGGTGTCCGGCTGGCGTTTGAGTTTCAGCGTACCTGCAGTCGGCTGCTGGAAATGCAGTCCCACGACTACCTGGCCAGGGAACACAAGCCCTGATCAGGCAGGCGATGTTATTCCGCTGTTAAATCACGGCATTTAAAGTTAAAAAACGACGGTCTAAGCCCTTGATATATGTGGGTTACTTCTGTAGTATGCGCGCTCTTTGTTGGAACGGCCCCCAGAGGCGGAAATTAAATGAAAACCTTTAGTGCAAAACCTGCTGAAGTGAAGCGTGATTGGTATGTGGTTGATGCAGAGGGCAAAACGCTGGGTCGTTTAGCCGCTGATATCGCTCACCGCCTGCGCGGTAAACATAAAGCGGAGTATACGCCACACGTCGATACCGGCGACTACATCGTTGTTGTTAACGCTGAAAAAGTGCAAGTCACTGGCGCTAAGACCACCGATAAGATGTACTACCATCACACGGGGTATCCCGGTGGTCTGAAGTCCATCAGTTTCGAAAAGCTAATTGATAAGGCTCCTGAGCGTGTTATCCAGAAGGCGGTTAAAGGCATGTTGCCTCGCAATCCACTGGGTCGTGATATGTTCAGGAAACTTAAAGTCTATGCTGGCGCAGAGCATCCCCATGCTTCCCAGCAGCCACAAGAACTGAGTATTTAACGGAAATCCTATGTCTGACACTCAATATTATGGTACCGGTCGCCGCAAAACATCTACGGCTCGCGTATACCTGAAAGCCGGTGCTGGCGCTATCACGATTAACAAGCGTCCCATTGATAACTTTTTTGGTCGCGAAGTGGCACGAATGATTGTTCGCCAGCCGCTGGAATTGGTCGAGATGGTTAAAAAATTCGATGTCAATGTCAGCGTAGCTGGCGGCGGCAGTTTTGGGCAGGCCGGGGCTATTCGCCACGGTATTACCCGTGCCCTGATGGCATACGATGAAGGCCTGCGTGGCCAGTTGCGTGCGGCGGGCTATGTGACCCGTGATGCCCGTGAGGTTGAGCGTAAGAAGGTTGGTCTGCGCAAGGCGCGGAAGAAGCCTCAATTCTCCAAACGTTAATTGTCAGGCCATTATTTTGGGTGCTCTGGCACCCACTGATAAAAAAACGTCCACGATGCATCAAGTCTGGGCGTTTTTTTATGACTGTAATATAGAGGGGAGGCAAATCGTTGATTTGTCTCGTATAAAGTGGCCTAAGTTTCGGATTGACGGGCTTGTCGGTTGTAGCAGCTAATCAATTTCTTTACTATTTGGCCCATTCTGAATACCGCTTTCCCGGGTATTTAATCGCTAGTTTGTATGGGAGAAATCGTCATGAGCAATGACGGCGTGAACACTACGCGGCGGCGTTTCCTGACAGCGGCAACATCGGTAGTTGGTGCTGCCGGTGTAGTTGGTGTCGCAGTGCCATTTGTCGGATCCTGGCAGCCCAGTGCGAAAGCAAAAGCTGCTGGTGCGCCGGTTACATTTGATATCAGCAAGCTTGAACAGGGCCAGATGGTAATCGTCGAATGGCGTGGTAAGCCTGTTTATGTGGTTCGCCGCAGTGCTGAAACACTGGCCGAATTGTCCAGTCTCGACGGTTCCCTGAAAGACCCCGAATCAACCGCCTCCAGCCAACCTGATTATGTCACCGGTGAAGCCCGTGCGATTAACCCTGAATACCTGGTGTTAGTGGGGCTGTGTACGCATCTGGGTTGCGCACCAAAATACCGCCCGGAACTGGGTACGGTGCAGACTACCGATGGCAGTGAATGGGTGGGTGGTTTCTTCTGCCCCTGTCACGGCTCAATGTTTGACCTGTCGGGCCGCGTTTATAAAGGTGTGCCGGCCTCTACTAATCTGGTGGTGCCGCCCTATTCCTATGAAAGCGATAGCGTTATCGTTGTCGGCGTCGACCAGGAGACAGTCTGATGATCAAGTTGTTAGTAGGGTTGAGAGACTGGGTCGATGATCGTCTGCCCATTGTACGCGCCTGGGATACCCATATGGGCAAGTACTACGCGCCCAAGAATTTTAATTTCTGGTATTTTTTTGGTGTGTTGTCGCTGTTGGTACTGGTCAATCAGTTATTGACCGGTGTCTGGCTGACCATGAGCTTTACGCCCACCTCCGAAGAGGCGTTTAAATCCGTCGAATACATTATGCGCGATGTCGATTACGGCTGGATTATTCGCTATATGCATTCCACCGGTGCCTCGGCGTTCTTCCTTGTGGTTTATCTGCATATGTTCCGTGCCCTGCTTTACGGCTCCTATCAAAAACCCCGCGAGTTGGTGTGGTTGTTTGGTATGGTGATTTTTGTCGCCTTGATGGCCGAAGCTTTTGTCGGTTATGTGTTGCCCTGGGGGCAGATGTCTTACTGGGGTGCACAGGTGATTATATCCCTGTTT
>JAUXHA010000108.1 GCA_030621845.1 Spongiibacteraceae bacterium | reverse complement strand
TTCAAAACGCTCTTTGACCCAGGGAATGATCGTTTCCATCACCCGGGTCACATCCGGTGCCACAGTCTCACCAAACGCTGGTTCAAAATAGTGTTTAGCATCAAAATCGTGGCGTGTTTTATCACTGGCGCTGACCGCATTCCAAATCGCATCACAGTCCGCAGGATAAATTTCAACATCATTTTTAGCATTGCAGACCAGTACCGGGATACTTACTTTGGCAATATTGTTGACCAGATTAGCGTTGGACGACAGCCCCGACCAAGTCGACAACCAGGCCTCCGGGGTTAACGAACGAGCGAAACCCATGTACTGCATATTCATCAAGTCAGGCCGCTCACTCAATAGCGAACCATAGGCGCGAGCCGAAGGATCCAGGCTGTGATCTACATAATTCAAGTTAGCCATGGTGCGATAGATCACCATCAGCCTTTCCATTGCGCCACGGCGACCAATATAATGATGATCCATAAAATCACCCGCTGGCTCAGCTGCATACAGCTTTTCATTACGGCGCGCATCATTGATATATTCATGGGCCAGATCATCCAGGCGCTGAACACGATCAAGCTGTGCTTTGCGGTAACGCGTAACAAACTCAGGGCTATAACGACTTTCTTCAGGAGCGGGCTTAAAACCATTGCACTGGTCATACATATCCAGCTCACGATTAAATTGCAGTGGATCTGCCTCATCAATGACACTGGGATCAATACATTCATTGAGTACCGCGCCCTGCCCTTTATGGGCACTGACGGCAATAAAGGCATCGGCAGGAATTAATTCAACGTTATTCAGGTGGGTAGCATCGCCCGCTGGCGTCTGCTCAATGCGCTGCCCTTTAGGCAATTGCGCCTGCGCCTGGAACATTGCACCCAGGGAGCCACCGCCGGAGTTACCAAACAAGATCACCGTCTCGGCGCCCTTGACCTCACGCAAGTACTTAATCCCGGCGTTAACATCCAATAACAGGTGCTCGTGAATCGCGGTGGCATCGTTGTTAAAACAGCGAGAATTTAAACCCAGGCAGCTAAAACCCGCCTTCACAAAATGAGGAACACAATAATGACGACTAAAATCAACCCGCGGATGAATCGCCAGCACGCCTATTTTAGGCTTTGGCTCGGAGCTGGGCGTATAGCAGATACCCTGGCTATCACGAAAATCATCCGCCTTTAACTGTATCGGCTCTGCCACAATGCCCTCGGGCAACTCGCCTCGGTAGGCAAATGGCATTCCCAGCATATAGTTAGTCGAAATTAATAGCATTGTCACCCCTGAATAACCGCCAATAACTGGCTTTGTGCCTTAATCTGTAAGTTGAATATCGAACAAACCCACAATAAGCGCCCATTATTGTTTTAAATAAGCTGCTTTTTTTAAGCACCGCTATCCATAGCTGGCACTGCCTTTTACAATATATTTGATACAGTGTAGTAGACTTTTATTGATACTCAACTAATATATCACTAATATATTAGAAATATGCGAATTAATTTCAATTAAGTAAACTTATGACAACAGACTCGCAGCAGCAAAAACAGGCCGATACCATAGCGGAGCTACGTACCGCCATGGTCAAAATGGGCTTTGACTTTGGCTCGGGGCAGATTGTCGCCAAGGCGCTTACTGGCGGCGTTTCCTCGGATATCTGGCGGGTGGATTTGCCCACCGGCCCCGTTGTTGCCAAACGTGCGCTGGCACAACTGAAAGTCGGCAATAACTGGAACGTCCCGGTACAGCGCAATCATTATGAAGTTTCCTGGTTTAACGTCGTTAATACTATTGTTCCCCAGGCAATCCCCACCATTCTGGCCGCCGATGAAGCCGCCGGGATCTTCGTGATGAGCTATTTAGCCCCGGAAACACACCCGGTATGGAAAAATGAACTGGCATCGGGGCGAATCGATACAGACTTTGCCGCCCAACTCGCCTCGACGCTGGCCTGCATTCATTCAAAAACCGCCAATAAGCCCGAGCTATCAACGCAGTTTGATACCGATGAATTATTTCGAGCCCTGCGCCCCAGCCCTTACTTCAACCCGGTTGCGGACAGGCATCCCGCACTCAAAGCCAGGCTGGAGCAAATAAGCGAGCAACTATTCGCCAACAAAAAAGCCCTGGTACATGGGGATATCAGCCCCAAAAACATCCTGCAGGGCGCTCAGGGGCCGATTCTTTTAGATGCCGAATGCGCCTGGTACGGAGACCCGGCTTTCGACCTGGCTTTTTGCCTGAACCACCTGTTATTGAAAACCCTCTGGCACCCGGAGTTTAGCCAGGGTTATTTACAGTGTTTCGATCGATTATCCGCCACCTATCTCTCGGACGTGGACTGGGAACCGAGTGCCGAACTGGAACAACGAGCAGCAGCATTGCTACCAGCGCTGTTAATTGCTCGCATTGACGGAAAATCACCCGTTGAATACATACACAACGAGGATATTAAAGAACAGCTCCGGGCATTCGCTAGCCAACTGCTACTCAAGCCCGTCAACCACCTTGCCGACATCCATGATCAATGGCAGCAACACAACTGGAGTACGAAAAATTGAATACAGAAATCAGCAAAGTCACTGGCCGCCGCTTATGGGACAGCCGTGGACGCCCTACTGTAGAGGCAGAAATCACCCTGGCCGATGGCAGTGTTGGGCGTGCCATTGCTCCAGCGGGGGCATCAACCGGCTCCGGTGAGGCCTTGGACCTTCGTGATGGCGGTCAGCGTTTCGGTGGCTACGATGTCATGAACGCGGTCAATAATGTTAACACCCGCATCCATGATCAGCTCACTGGTATGGATGTCAGCGATCAAGCCAGCATAGATGAAAAGCTGGTTACCCTGGACGGCAGCAGCAACCGAAGCAATCTGGGTGGCAACGCCATGATTGCCGTTTCTATGGCCGCCGCACACGCTGGCGCTGCCAGTGCCAAACAACCACTCTGGCATTACCTTGCCGAACATGGCGGCGCCGAAGGCAATTGCACGCTACCCACCCCCGAGATGCAAATTTTTGGTGGCGGCGCACACGCCGAGGGCCGGCTCGATCTACAGGATTTTATGGTAGTCCCCTACGGCGCCAGCAGTTTCAGTGAAGCCTGCGAGTGGGTTGCTGAGATTTATAGAGCCGCCGGCAAGATTATGGATAGCAGTGGCCGGCGCATGGGTGTTTCCGACGAAGGCGGTTACTGGCCACAATTCAAGGATAACGAAGAGGCGATAGTGACATTATTGCAGTCCATCACCGAAACCGGCCTGGATCCTCATAAGCAAGTCGGTATCTCCCTGGATATCGCCGCCACACAAATTTACCGGGATAATGGCTACTTTCTCCGCGCAGAGGGCCGCACATTAAACCCCGAAGAGTGGTTAACACTATTGAACCGCTGGCTGGTAGACTATCCCATTGTCGCCATCGAAGACCCCTTTGTTGAAAACGATCTCGAGCTTCACGCCGAGCTGATGCGCTCAGTGGGCGATCGACTACAGGTTGTAGGTGACGACTTACTGGTCACCAACCTGCAAAATATTGCCGCGGCCAAAGAGGCCAAAGCGTGCAATACCCTGCTCTGCAAACCCAATCAGGTAGGCACACTGACTGAGGCAAAAGCAGCTTTTGAAGCAGCCAAAGCGAATAACTGGTCTACCATTGTCTCGGCCCGCTCAGGTGAAACCGAAGACATTACTATCGTGCACTTAGCGATGGGCTGGGGTATATCACAATTAAAGGTTGGCTCTTTTGCTCGCTCCGAACGTATGGCAAAATGGAACGAAGTGATTCGCATCGAAGAACAATTAGGGTCGCGGGCCACTTACGCCGGGAAATGCTGGGGTTAACCACTCCCAGGGCTGCTACCCACTATCGATCATTTATATAAATAAGAAGCTAAACAATGGATAGCAGTATCATTGAGACCAAAAGGCAACATCCCCTCAGTAAAGCCGATGAAGCCCATCGTATTATTGAAGAAAAAATCGTCACCATGGCGTTGGCACCCGGCAGCCTGATCTCTGAGAACGACCTGGCTACCGAGCTCAACTTTGGCCGCACCCCCGTGAGAGAGGCGCTACAGCGCCTGGCCGCTGAACACCTGGTAGAAATCATGCCCCGGCGCGGTATTCGCGTTACCGAAATGAATCTCAAGCAACAGCTTCGCCTCATAGAAGTACGACGCGAACTTGAGATACTGGAGGCAGGACTGGCCGCACAACGGGCCAATCAAGCACAGCGCCAACAGTTTAGACAACTGGCCAGCGCCATGAAGCAAAGCGCCGACGACAATAATTATTTGCAGTTTGTACCCCTGGATTACCAATACCACCAGCTATTGGCAGAAGCCGCCGACAATACATTTTCTGCCGGCATGCTCGTTCAACTCAATGGCTTATCTCATCGCTTTTGGCATCACTATCACCAACAAGCCGATGACCTGACAATCGCTGCACGCCTGCATATCAAAGTGGCCACCGCCATAGCCGGGCAGGAAGTAGAAGGCGCGAGAAAAGCCGCCGCCGAGCATATGGACTACATTCACAGCTTTACTAAATCGACCATAGAACTGGATTAATTAAACCGTTCACCAGAGCCCAGCCATGAAAATACTCTTTCACTACGATGCCGGCGAGCAATTACAAACACAGGTACAAGCATTAGCCGCACAGGGCCTGGATGTTGTTTGCTGCCCCGAAGGCCCCGAGCAACCTTTTTTAGAACAACTAAAAGATGCCGAAGTACTCTGGCATGTTTTACACGCTGTCGATAAAGACATCATTGCTCAGGCCCCCAATTTGAAATTAATCCAAAAAATTGGCGTAGGCGTGAACACTATTGACCTCGACGCAGCCAGAGCGCAGGGGGTTGCCGTGTGCAATATGCCGGGCACTAATAGCCAGGCTGTCGCTGAAATGTGCTTAATGCTGATGCTGCAAACACTGCGAAAAACACCTGTTCTCGACAAAGCCTGTCGCAGCGGACAATGGTACCTGGACGCAAACAGTAAAGAACAGCTCGGGGAAATTCACGGTAAAACTGTTGGGCTAATCGGTTTTGGTGCCATTGCCCAACGGCTCGCCCCGGTATTGGAAGCGATGGGAGCCAGGGTTATTTATACCGCGCGATCAGACCAAAATAACGATGGCCGACAAGCGTATACCTTTTGCGATCTCGATACGCTACTCGCACAAGCCGATATTATCTCTTTGCACATCCCGCTGACTGACGACACCGAACAGCTCATCGATAGCAAGGCGATCGCCAAAATGAAAACCGGGGCCATTATTATCAATACCGCTCGCGGCCCGCTTATCGATGAGACGGCCTTGTATCAAGCTTTAACTGAGGGAAAAATTAACGCCGCAGGATTGGATGTGTTTGCTACCGAACCCACGCCTGGCAACAACCCTCTGCTAAGCCTCGATAATGTCATTGTTGCCCCCCACGTTGGCTGGCTTACCCGTGAAACCTGGGAGCGCAGTATTGGTGTTGCCGCAGAAAATAGCTTGGCCATTGCCAACAACACCCCCTTGCGCTTTCAAGTAATCTAGCCCGCTTTAGTATGTTCGCTCAAACCTTTCCTATTATCGCGCCGGTTTTTATTTGCGCGTTTATTGGTTGGGTTTGGCAGCGCAGGGGTGGGACAATCGACACTGTTGCTGTCGGTGCCTTAATCACTCAAATAGGCGCACCCTGTTTAATTATTTCCAGCCTGGTTTCCGCCCAATTACAAACAGCGGCGCTAAGCCGCATAGCTCTGGCTTGCTTTACCGTGCTGGCACTCATGGCGATACTGGTCACTTTAGCGCTAAAGATTGGAGGACTGGATAGACGTATCTATTTCACCCCGCTGATGTTTGCCAATGTTGGCAATATGGGCTTGCCACTGTGCCTGTTTGCCTTTGGTGATCAAGGTTTGGCGCTGGGTGTCGCCTGGTTTATGGCCAATAGTATTTTACACTTTTCTGTTGGCACGGTTATGGTTAGCGGCAAAGGCCTGGTTAAAACCCTGGCAACAAATCCCATTATCTGGGCCGTATTGATTTCAACTTTACTGATTATCAGCCAGTATATGCTCCCTTTATGGTTGCGTAATACGGTGGAATTACTGGGTGCTTTTGCCATACCCTTAATGCTTATTCTACTCGGCGTCTCTCTTTCCCAGCTGCGCTTACGCCACCTGAAAACAGCTTTTATTTTAAGTGTGCTACGCTTGGCAGGTGGGTTTGCATGTGGACTGGCCGTGGTGGAGTTCTATCAGCTTGAGGGTGTGATGAGAGGCATTGTGCTGATCCAATCCAGCATGCCGGTCGCCGTTTTTAATTATATTTTTGCCAAGCAATATCATCGCGGCGAAGAAGAAGTCGCCGCACTGGTCATGATGTCCACCGTCATCAGCTTTCTGTCATTGCCCTGGCTAATAAAGTTCGCCCTGTAATTTTACTACATGGACATGTGATGCAATCAATCAATGTAAAATTCTGGATGCCGGCATTGGTTTGTATGCTTTGCCAGGGCTTGGGTATTGGTCTGGTAGGGATTTTTGGATTTTTTGTCGATCCACTTGCCAATGAATATGCCGTTAGCCGAACCAGCATTAATTCTGCCCCTATTCTCTTACTCATTATGCCGGCCTTTTTAAGCCCCATTATCGGCAAACTGGTTGATCGCGTCCCCATACGCAATATATTACTGTTAGGCGTCATCATTGCCACAAGCTGCCTCTATGCCATCAGTGCCTCAACAGAGCTCTACCTTCTGGCCCTCGGTTTCATTGGCTTTTCCGCCGGTCTGGTACTGTATGGGCCACTATCGATTAATGCCTTTATTATTAAACATTATCAAAGCAATACCGGCAGAGTACTGGCAATTGCTACCATCGGTTTAAGTATCGCATCCATTATTTTACCAATATGGACTGCCTGGTTGCTGGAACGTAATAACTGGCGATCCGCCCTCGCCATAATAGCGATCACTGTATTTATTATTCTTATCAATGCGATTTTCTTCGGCCTAAAGTCCAGCAACAAACAACCGGCGCCAACGGCCAATACACCCATTGATAATGTACCCGCTTCTTTTTTCCTCACCCATCCGGCTTTTTGGTTGATTGGCCTGCCCATTGGTATGTTCTTCATGTCCGCCATGGTGCTATCGGTTTGCTATCCCGCTCATTTTGCTAATATTGGTTTTAGCCCCATGGAGACGGGTGTATTTCTCTCCTCGGCCGGTATTTCAGGGCTGGCTGGTAAACTTATTGTGGCGGCTTTTATCGATCGATTTAGATCAAAACTAAAATATTTAGCCAGCCTGCTGGTTTTTATTCAAGCCTGCGGCATGGTCGGCATATTGCTAAGTGAGACACTGTACCCAACCATCGCTTCAGTATTGTTGATCGGGCTAGGTGGCGGAGGATTAATCCCTATGCCCCCTATGCTAAACAATCTTTATTTCGATGCATCGATTATAGGCCGGGTGACTGGCGCCCAGGTTCCCATGTTATTACCCATGGGCTTGATAGGCCTGCCCTTATCTGGTTATATCTTTGATCTGACAGGCAGCTATCAACTGGTTTTTAGCGCTATGATCATCAGCCATTTACTGGCCATTAGCATGTTACTTAAACTGCCGAAAATACCTCAAGTTAAGCATTAGTCTCGCTCTCTCAATCTCACGTTTTGTTAATTGTTTCAGGAAGAAAATCCTGCAAATCGGGTGTCTGTAACTCACGCAACCACTGATTCCAGGTGTAGGGCCAAAGTGCCAAATCACCCTCTGCATCCATGTACCAGCTTTGACAATTTCCTACCCACGCTGTTTTATGCATGCCCATCTTAAGATACCGATTGAAACGCTGCTTAGCCTCCTCTGTCGCCTCGACCACTTTCAGCTCCCCTCTGCGCCAGTGATCGATTAACTTAAGTATATAATCCGCCTGCGCCTCGCTAATAGCGATGACTGAATAGTTTCCGATGGGGGAATTAGGGCCCAGCATCAGGAAAAAATTGGGGAATCCCGGCAGGCAAACCGAGCGATAGGCCTGAACCTTTTTCGACCAGGCCTCATCGATGCTGAGACCATCACGACCGGTCAATTTCATCGGGCGCATAAAATCAAAGGGATGAAAACCGGTGGCAAAAATTAGTACATCCAGTGCATGTTCAACCCCCTCCCGGGTACGCACGCCCCGCGAAGTAATACACTCAATCCCCCCTGTCTCCAAAATAACATTATCAGACTGTATGGCATCAAAAAATTCATCACTAAAAATAAGTCGCTTACAACCTATCTGGTAATCCGGTGTCAATTTGTCGCGAAGTTCAGGGCATTTCACCTTCAACCTTAAATAGAGTTTTACCACCCAGGTTAATAGCGCACGCTGCACCGGCTTACCAATTACCGCGTTACTAATAAGATTTCTCAACATAAATGAATACCATCGATGCAATGCGGTGGTTTTCCATGGCTTGCCTCGCAAGCGGGCTTTATCGATTTCGGTATAAGGCCTGTCCATCAGCGGACATATCCATTGTGCCGTGCGCTGAAATACAGTGAGCCTGTCCGCTGCTTTAGACAAGGTTGAAATTATCTGGGTCGCCGTTGAACCGGTGCCGATAATACCAATTTTTTTACTCTGGTAATCAACTGAGTGATCCCATTGCGCCGAGTGAAACATCTCGCCCTGAAAGTTATCTTTTCCTTCAATATCGGGAAACGCAGGGTGGTGCAAGATACCCGTAGCGGCAATGACAAAATCGGCAGTTAATGTTTCATTTTTACTAGTGGTCAAATACCAGCAGCCATTTTTATAATGACATTCTTCGACAGTTTCATTGAAGCGTATGCTTTTTGTTACATTATAATCAGCGGAAACTTTTTCAAGATAAGCCTGGATTTCATCCCCCTTAGCAAAGCGATCACTCCACTCCGGGTTACCGACAAAAGAATAGCTGTACATATGCGCGGGAACATCACAGGCGACCCCGGGATAGCTATTTTCCCGCCAGGTTCCCCCAGCTTATCGGCCTTTTCCAAAATCGTAATATCGTCAATGCCCGCTTGACG
>JAUXHA010000110.1 GCA_030621845.1 Spongiibacteraceae bacterium | reverse complement strand
AGGATGACCACTCGCGGGTGCCCATGGCGTTACACTGGCCGGTGATGGATAGCGACGTGCCACCGGGCTTGCCGATATTGCCGGTGATTAAATTTAAATTATTAATCGCGCAGATACCATCAGAACCGTGCGTGCTCTGGTTAATGCCCATGGTCCAGATACTCATGGCGGCACCGGCACCAGCATAGATTCTTGCCACGTGGCGAATGGTGTCTTCATCGATGCCGGTAATTTTAGCGGCGCTGACTGGGTCGTATTTTTTGACCAGACTGGCGAAGTCATCGTAGCCATTACAGGTTTTCTGAATGTAGTCCTGGTCGGCAAGACCCTCTTTCAATATGACGTGGGCGAGGGCGTTGAGTAATACCAGGTCGGTGCCAGGCTTGATCGGCAAGTGAATATCAGCGAACTGCGCAAACATGGTGACCCGGGGATCAATCACAATCACCGGGAATTTACGTTTCTCCAGTGCTTCTTTCAAACGCCAGTAAATAATCGGGTGCTGTTCTGGCAGGTTGGATCCGAATGCCAGCAGGCATTCGGTATCGTCAAAATCATCGTAACAGCCGGGGGGGCCATCGGAACCAAAAGAACGCTTGTAGCCGGAGACTGATGAGGCCATGCACAGGGTGGTGTTGCCATCGTAGTTATTACTGCCAATGACACCGCGGGCCAGTTTGCCCAGGGTATAAAATTCTTCAGTGAGAATTTGTCCGGTGGATACAATAGCCACTGCATCACGGCCGTATTTTTCCTGGATGCGTTTGAATTCAGCGGCGGTTTTATCCAGCGCCTGGTCCCAGCTGCCTGTTTGCCAGTCATCATAAGTATGCTGGCGCAACAAGGGTTCAGTACCGCGACCCTCGGCTTCAAAAATAGCCGCTTCGGTCAGGCCCTTGATGCACAGTTTCCCCCGGTTCACCGGCGCATCGGCGACACCTCGGGTGGTGACGGCTTTGCCGTTCTTGTCTAGCCCGACCTCGATGGAACAACCGGTGGAACAATAACCACAGGTAGCATATTTCCAGTCGACGACACCTTTGTCGGGAATTTTTATCGGATTTTTCTTACGGCGGCCAAATAACATGCTATCAACAAATTCCAGTACAGCTCAGTTAAGCGGATAATTGCACCCGGTTGTTTTCAATACGAACCGGGTAAGTCTTTAGCTGGGCTGTATCATCTTCCAGGCAGGAGCCGGTTTTCAGGCAAAAGTGTTGTTTGTAAATAGGCGAGGCAACGACAATTTTTCCATCGATAGAGCCGACGATGCCACGCGATATTACATTGGCTTGTGAGAAAGGGTCATGGTTATGAACGGCATAAAGCGCATCATTACCATTTTTCTTAACTCTAAAAATAGCGATTTGCTCGCCTTTTACCAAGGCACAGCGGCCGGCATTGGGAACAATGGCATCGAGGTGACAGATGTCCTGCCAGTGAGTTTCTGTATGGCTCATAATATTCCCCTTGTTTAGGCAATTTCTTTGAGGTTGATCAGGTCTTTGCGTTCGACTTCATTGGCCGGACGAATTTGCTGGCGCTCGCGAACAAAGACCACATTGCTGTCGGCGTTACTGCTGTTGACGAAGTGATTAAAACGCTGCACTTTTTCCGGATCTTCAATGGTGGTTTTCCACTCACACTGGTAGGTGTCAACAATGTGAGCCATCTCGGCTTCCAGTTCCTCACAGAGACCCAGTTTGTCGTCGATAATGATTGACTTCAGGTAGTCCAGGCCGCCTTCCATATTCTCCATCCATACCGAGGTGCGCTGCAGGCGATCGGCGGTGCGAATATAAAACATAAAGAAGCGGTCGATGTATTTGATCAGGGTGTCGTAGTCGAGGTCGGTGGCGAATAAATCAGCGTGGCGTGGTTTCATGCCGCCGTTGCCACAGACATACATATTGAAACCGTTTTCGGTGGCAATGATACCGACATCCTTACACTGGGCTTCAGCGCATTCACGCGTACAGCCCGACACCGCCATTTTCAGCTTATGCGGTGAGCGCAGGCCACGATAGCGGTTTTCTATATTAATGGCTGCGCCGACCGAATCCTGCACACCGTAGCGACACCAGCTGGAGCCAACACAGGATTTTACTGTGCGCAGCGCCTTGCCATAAGCGTGACCGGATTCAAAACCGGCGTCGATTAATTCACGCCATATTAGCGGCAGTGTTTCAGCGCGGGCACCAAATAAATCTACCCGCTGGCCCCCGGTAATTTTAGTGTAAAGATCATATTTTTTTGCGACCTGCCCCAGTACGATTAATTTGTCCGGAGTGATCTCACCACCAGCGACCCGGGGTACGACCGAGTAAGTACCATCTTTTTGCATATTGGCCATGAAGTAATCGTTGGTGTCCTGCAATACATGGTGTTGGTCATCGAGGATATGGTCGTTCCAGCAAGTGGCAAGAATCGAGGCAATGGTTGGTTTGCAAATATCACAACCGTGGCCGCTGCCGTGTTGTTCGATCAGTTGCTCAAAGCTATGGATTTTTTCTACCCGAACCAGGTTGTAGATGTCCTGGCGGGTGTAGGGGAAGTGTTCACAGAGGTCGGTATTTACCTCCATGCCCAGCTTTTCCATCTCGGCATTCATTATCTGGGTGACCAGGGCGGTGCAACCACCGCAGCCGGTGGCGGCATTGGTTGCGGTTTTTAAATCACCGATGTTACAGCAGCCGGATTGAACCGCTTCAACCAGGGTGCCCTTGCTGATGTTATTACAGGAACAGATTTGTGCGCTATCGGGCAGCATGTCGACGCCGAGACCGCCAGCACTGACGCCGTCTAATGCCGGTAAAATAAGGCTTTCGGGGTTTTCCGGTAATTCAATTTTATTCAGGGCGAATTGTAGCAGGGTGCCGTAGTCATTAGCTTCACCGACCAGCACCGCGCCTAACAGGTGTTTCTTGTCGGGGCTGACAACAATCTTCTTGTAGATTTCATCCGCTTCGTTGACATAACTATAGGACAGCGCCCCTTCGCTATTGCCGTGGGCATCGCCGATGGATGCTACATCCACCCCCATTAATTTTAACTTGGTGCTCATGTCGGCGCCGGTGAATTCACTGGCGGTGGCTCCGGGAAGCAGATGATCAACGGCGGCTTGTGCCATGGCGTTACCGGGGGCAATCAAGCCATAAATTCGGCCGCCCCACAAAGCGACTTCACCAATGGCATAGATCGCTTCATCGGAAGTTTGACAGTGGTCATTAATCACAATACCGCCGCGCTCGCCCATTTCCAACCCGCACTGTTTGCCCAGTTCATCCCGCGGACGGATGCCGGCAGAAAAGACAATCAGGTCGGTTTCCAATTCGCTGTCATCGGCAAAGGACATTTTATGGAAGCACTCATCGCCATCACCGATGTTCTGGGTATTTTTCCCGGTGTGCACGCTAACGCCAAGATCTTCAATTTTACCGCGCAGCAGTGAGCCGCCACCATCGTCGACCTGTACCATCATCAGGCGCGGGGCGAATTCCACCACATGAGTTTTGAGATCCAGTTCCTTTAATGCTTTGGCGGCTTCCAGACCCAGCAAACCGCCGCCAACAACCGTGCCGACTCTGGAGTTGGCGGCGGCGGCGGTAATGGCTTCAAGATCTTCGATAGTGCGATAAACAAAGGTATTTTCACGGTCGTGACCGGGCACCGGAGGGACAAAGGGAAAGGAGCCCGTAGCCAGTATGATTTTATCGTAGCTCAGTTCTTCGCCTTGTTCTGATGTAACGCGTTTGTGCTCCCGATCAATGCTGATGATCTTGTCGCCGCTAATACAGCGGATGCTGTTGGCCTGATAAAAGCCATCGGGAACCATATTGAGTGAAGCCGCTTCACGGCTTTCAAACCAGGCAGTGAGATGGACGCGGTCGTAGGCGTGGCGCGGTTCTTCACCAAATACAGTGATCTCAAACTGATCGGCCTGGCCACTGGCTACCAGTGATTCCAGAAACTTGTGTCCGACCGGGCCGTTACCAATAACGATTAACTGATTGCTCATTGTTCACACTACCTTTTATCTACAGTGTTAATCCCGGGGGGATCGCCTTGTTGTACCAATAGTTGCATCAATACCTGAAGCGATAGCAATCGCCGTGCCATGATTGAAACTTCATTTAAATCATTGGCTTATGTTTATATTTCGGTGATAACGCGGAATTCGGGCACCAATCGGGCACACGGCAGGGTGGCGCGCCCACTTTTGGTGCGTTAAGCGGGGATGGCAGTGGCCGTGGTTGCAGGTTTTACCGCTAAAAGGGGATGATTGAGCGTTGTTAGCGGGCAGCCATGAGCTGTTTACGGTATCTGGCACGACCTTTGCTCTGCCCAGTGAGTCTGTCGAAGGTAAGCGACATTAATCGTCGCGCGGGATGGCAGTCGAGGTTTACGACAACAGTTATTTATTTTGTAGTATTTAAGGAGAGGTGATGAGCGGCAGTAAGCTCAACGTACTGGAATTTTCTAACCCGGCCATACGCACGCTGCATTTGAGTTGGGTAGCATTTTTTCTCAGTTTTTTGCTTTGGTTCAGTCATGCGCCGTTAATGGTGTTTATCAAAGAGGCGTTTGATCTCAGTAGTCAGCAAATTAAAGCACTGCTGATACTGAACATTGCCCTGACCATACCCGCACGGATTGTGGTTGGCATGTTGGTGGATAAATTTGGGCCGCGGCTTATCTTCAGTGGGCTGCTGGTGATCTCCTCGTTTTTTTGCTGGGGTTTTGCGTTTGCCACCAGTTATGAAATGTTAGCGTTGTTCCGCTTTCTTGGCGGCTTTGTGGGGGCTGGCTTTGTCATCGGAATTCGCTTGGTGAGTGAGTGGTTCCCAGCCCGGCAAGTGGGCATGGCCGAGGGCATCTACGGTGGTTGGGGTAATTTTGGTTCCGCGGCGGGTGCCATGACCCTGCCCAGCCTGGCGTTATTATTTGGCGGCGATGATGGCTGGCGCTATGCGATGGCGCTCACCGGTTGCTTTACCCTTTGCTATGGCATTTTCTTTTATTTCAAAGCGCGTAATACCCCCAAGGGTTCGACTTATTTTAAACCCAAACGTAGCGGTGGCCTGGAAGTCACCAGCAAGGGTGATTTGTATTTTTACCTGTTGATGAACATCCCCATGTATATTGCGCTGGCGGTATTGGCCTGGAAATTATCCCCCGCCAACCTGGGCTTACTGGATGAGCTGGCCACCAATATCCTGTACGGTGTTTTACTGCTGCTATTTGTTTTCCAGACCAGCCAAATATGGAAGGTCAATAAAGACCACTTGAAACAGGGTGTGCCCGATATTGAAAAATATTCATTCAAGCAGGTGGCGATTCTGGATTGGGCTTACTTTGTAACCTTTGGTTCAGAGTTAGCGGTGGTTTCCATGCTGCCACTGTTTTTTATGGAAACTTTTGATCTCAGTGCGGTGACAGCGGGTTTGCTGGCGGCGGGTTTTGCTTTTATGAATCTGGTAGCGCGCCCTGGAGGTGGTTGGCTCAGTGATAAACTGGGGCGGAAGAAAACACTGTCGATACTGATTGCCGGCCTTACGGTGGGTTATATGGTTCTCAGCCAAATTAATAGTAGCTGGTTTATTCCACTGGCGGTGATTGCCACCATGTGCTGTTCGTTTTTCGTGCAGGCTGGTGAAGGAGCAGTTTTTGCTATGGTGCCATTGGTAAAGCGTAGAATGACCGGGCAGGTTGCCGGTATGGCGGGTGCCTATGGCAATGTGGGTGGGGTAACTTTCCTGACCGTGCTGTCCTTTGTGGATTCATCGGTATTTTTTATGGTGATTGCCGCCAGTGCCGCGCTGTGTTTTGTGTTTGTACAGTTTCTCGATGAACCCAGTGGACATATGGCAGAAATATTACCCGATGGTACGGTAGAATTAATTGATGTGGTGTAGATATGTCGACAACTAAGAGGTCAGTGATACGACGCGGTTGAGGCCGCCTAGTGTCGTTTTAGCAATGGATAAGCAGCAATTACATTTGCAAAGTATACTCGAATTTTCTGTGGGGCAGGCGACCAGTGCCGGTAGAAAAGACGTCAATGAGGATGCGATTGGTATTCGTATTCCCGATGTCGAGTTGATGACCACAAAGGGAGCGGTGGCACTTATCGCCGATGGTGTCAGTGCAGCGGAAGCGGGAAGAGAGGCCAGTGAAACCTGTGTGCATAATTTCCTTTCCGACTATTACTCCACGCCGGAATCATGGAGTGTAAAGAAATCAGCCAGACAAGTATTGACGGCGTTGAATCGATGGCTGTTCGGCCAGAGCCAGCGCTTTGTCGATTCGCGAAGAGGCTATGTTAGTACCCTCAGCGTGGTCATTTTTAAATCGCACAGCGCGCATATTTTTCACGTCGGTGATAGTCGAGTGTATCGCTTGCGTAATAATATTCTTGAGCAGATTACCCGTGATCACGCTATGCCAATATCCGAGCAGCAATCCTATTTGACGCGGGCGATGGGGCTGGATATTAACCTGGATGTGGATTACCAGCAGGAAACCTTGCGCGCCGGGGATGTATTTTTCCTTAGTACCGATGGCGTTCATGATTTTATGACAGACAAGAAAATGTCAGCGCTGCTGTGCCAGCACAGTGATGACCTCGAGCTGGCCTGTCAGCAATTAATTGCCGGGGCGCTGGAAAACAACAGTCACGATAATCTCAGTTGCCAGTTACTACGGATTGATGCCTTGCCCGCACAGCAAGTCAATGATGTGGTTTCACGTTTAACGGCATTACCGTTCCCGCCGTTTTTAAAAGCGGGCATGGTGCTCGATGGCTATAAGATTATCAGGGAGATACATGCCAGTAGCCGCAGCCAGCTCTATATTGTTGAAGATGTTGAAAGTGCCAAACAATACTGCATGAAAACGCCATCGGTTAATTTTGAGGATGACCCGGCTTATATCGAACGTTTTGTGATGGAAAGCTGGATCGGTAGCCGTATCAATAATGCCCATGTGGTGAAGGTGATAGAGCAGCAAAGGAAGAAAAAGTTTCTCTATTACCTGACTGAATACATCAGTGGTATTACCCTGGGGCAGTGGATGAAGGAACACCCAAAGCCACCGGTAGAAGAAGTGGTTTTCCTGGTTGAACAAATTGGTCGGGGTATTCGCGCGCTGCACCGAAAGGAGACGCTTCACCAGGATATCAAGCCTGATAATATTATTATTGATCGTAACGGTGTAGTGAAAATCATCGACTTTGGCTCCTGCCATGTGGCGGGTATTGCCGAAATTGCGGCGCCGTTTATTCGAGATGTTGCACTGGGTACGGCGACATATTCGGCACCTGAATATGTGGTTAAAAAGCGGCCGGGCCCGCAGGCGGACATGTTCTCACTGGCGTTGCTGACCTATGAAATGCTTAGTGGTCGCCTGCCCTTTGACGGCAAGCTCGAATATTGCAAGACACCACAGGATTTTTTGGGAACCCGTTATACCCCGGTTTACCAGTTGAATCCGCTGGTGCCAGTATGGATTGATGGCGCCCTGCGCAAAGCCTTGCGTTACCATCCTGAGCGTCGTCATCATGAAGTGTCGGAGTTTGTCTACGAACTGCAACACCCGAACAACCAATACCTGGAAAAGCGATTCCAGCCATTAGTCCAGAAAGACCCATTGCTGTTCTGGAAGTTCATGGCGGGGGTGTTGGCGGCTACACAGCTGATTAGTTTGTATCTGTTGTTGAAATAATCTATTGCTTGCTGAGATAAATAGTGTCGACGGTGATCACCCGGGGTCGGGCTTGATTGCTGACAAAAATACCCAGACCGCCGACTTCAGTGAGATCAACGCGGCGACTGAAGGGAGCATTGGCTACGTTATCCAGATTAATGCTAATCCTGTTCCAGCCCTGGTGGAGTTGATAAGATTGATTGAATCGGTCGTTGAATTGTTGATTATGCTGCCGGTCATGGATGCGACAGGTGACCGTTAATGCTTGTGGCTCGGGGTTGTGGATATTGAGTACCAGTTGTGTGTAAGTAGACCAATCTGCCGGGAAATACTCAAAATTGATACCGGAATATTCAGCGGTGCCTAATTGCACCCTGAGGGCTTGTTCACCGCTGAAAAAGATTTTTCGATCCATGCTCAGTGCAGCATTGCCGTTGGCTGACCATCGCTGCAGTTCCAGTGAATGTTCAAACTCTGCTAGCACCGGCCACTGCTTGATAGCGCGTTGTTCGTCCAGCACCGCAGTGGCCAGGGGAAGCAATGCCATGGCAACGGCCAGCAGGCTTAAACCTTGCAGCAGTTGGTAAGGGCGTTGAGCTAACTGTGGCCTGTTGATTCCGGGTAAAAATAATCGCAGCGAGCTGCCAATAAAATTGCGCATAAGGTCGGTAGAGTCCATGGTGCGTCCGATACCCCATTGAAATAGCTCCACCAGCCCGCCCAGTATCAGCGTGAATAGCATGACAGCAAGACACTGTGTGATGAAGGGACGTGGTGATAATGGCGAGGGGGCGGTCAGTAGCAGGTGGGTGATAATAAAGAACAGGACAATATGGCCAAGATTCCAAAAGCTGCTGATTGAGCGGGAGGCAGTGTCGTCTGGGCCGCCGACAAACAGCAGTATAAAGAGGGTGGCCGCCAGTAACAGGCTGAATCCAATGTGTATTTTCAAGTAGTTGTATCCTGATAAGTATCGAGATTCTTTACAGTTTAAGCTGTTTTTGAGACGAAGAAAACGCCGAGTTTTCTGTATCTATTTGTAATTAAAAGAAAAATCACTTAGTGGCATAATTCTGGCTTTAATTAGCAGGATTAGCAGGAT
>JAUXHA010000124.1 GCA_030621845.1 Spongiibacteraceae bacterium | reverse complement strand
CTGGACGAACAGATGGCCAGTAATGATGTCAGTCGGCACAGCGACTGGATCAGTGTATTGCTGCGGGAATATTATGACCCGATGTATGAATACCAGCTTGCCAAAGTCGATGATCGAGTGGTTTTCAAGGGCGACAGGGGCGCGGTGTTAGCGTGGTGTCAAGCCGCTAGCGGCTAATCATTTTTCTCTTGCGAAGCGGTGGGTCTGCTGTAAATCGTCAACAAGGCGTCCGCGCAGTAGCACTGGATTGTAAATGCAGGCGATGCCGGAACCAGCGCGAAAAGCTGTCAACGGCAATATTCATCAGCGCGGTTATCGCAATCAATAGTATCGCCACATCAAGGCGGAAACTTTCAAAGGCATTATCAATATAAAAGCCCAGGGTATGGACGCCCAGTAAACCCAAAATGGCACTTTCGCGAATAATGACTTCCCAGCGATAGCAGAGAAAGGCGAGAAATTGCCGATAAACCCGCGGCAGGATTTCATAGCTGTAACGATTGAAACCGCGGCCAGCATCCCGTCGCAGTTTAATATCGTTGGAGTAACGTCCGACCAGGTGCCCAACAATAGCGCCATTGTGAATGGCCAGTGCGGCGATGGCCGGTAGCATTGAGGGACCCCACAGCAGTAGCAGGATAAAAGCAATAATTAACTCCGGGGTGGAGCGCAATATCACTAGCAGTAAGTGGCCAGTAAGCCGAAGCCAATAGGGCGTAAATTGCTGGGAAACCAGCGGGAAAAAAATCAATGCGAGAATACCGCTGGCCGCTAAAGCTATTTGGCTGATCAACAGTGTATTGATGACGCCGGGCAGTACTTCCTGCCGGCCTATTGCCAGTAGCCAGGGCAGGAAATCCAGCGAGGATTGCTTAATCGGGGCGGGAGTTAAATCGACGAGTAAATTACCCAGCAGTGACCACTCTATGCTCAGGGGTTGCCACAAATAGAGACTGGCAATCACCGCGTAAATGGGCAACAGGGGTAATTTTGCCCAGTAGCGAATACTGCCGATCAACAGATAAAGCAATAATAGCAGGCCGGCAACCAGGGAGTAGTCACCCTGCATAAAACCGGACTCCAGATAAAATCCCAGTGTTGGCAGACCGATAAAACCCAGGATAGTACTGGAGCGCAGGCCGCATTCGAGTCGATAAAGCGTATAGGTGGAAAAATGGGGTTTAACCAGCGGCCATCGCGCATAGAGAAAATTACTGAAGCTGTCAGCTTGTTTTAAGCTGTTGCCAGGGCTGGTCTGCCTGGCTTCCTCCTGTATTTCGGCAAACACCTTGGCGAAAATACCGCTGAAGGGAATAGCGATTGCCAATATCCCGGTCAGGGGGTGAAATCCCAGCAGTAAAATAACTAACAAGCCCCAGAATAACTCATGTACCGCACGAATCACTGCGCAAAAAATGCGTACGGCGCGATGCGCAAACATCAGGCTCAGGATAAAACCGGCGACCGCTGATAGTGTTACGGCAACCACCGCAAAAGCCAGGGTCTGCAATACCGCTTGTGCTAATAGGGCTGGTGGAGGGAGCGCGGGGGTGCTGGCGCCGAGTAGCATCTGCTGAAACTCATGCCAGGGGGTGCGGGTAATCACCGAAATATCGGCAAACAGGCTGCATATTACCGCAATGGCAATCAGGCCAAGGAATCCCAGTAAACTCCTGGGCAGCTGATAGCGGGGCCAGTTAGTCGCCAGTGTCGACATCGTCGTACAAGGTTTCCAGTTGCTTGGCGGTGAGTTTATTACTAGCCTGGTCAATGACGATGCGTCCGGCTTTAATGCCGACGATGCGGTCAGCGTTAGCCAGCGCCAGTTCGGTATCGTGCAGGGCGAGTACAAAGCCATTAAAACGTTTCGACAGTAATTCGAGAATTCTTTTTGCCAGTGGTTGGTCGAGGTTGGCAACCGGTTCGTCGGCAATTAGCAGTGGCGATTGCCGATAGAGTGCGCGGCCAATGGCAACCCGTTGCTGTTGGCCACCGGACAGTTCTGCCACGGCGGTAAACAGTTGACCGTTCAGTTCCAGTGATTTTAATAATCCCAGGATTTGTTTTTTTGCGCGCGGCTGCGGCCAGAGTAAATTGAGCAAATTCTGCCAACGGCTGCGTTGATCCAATTGCCCCATATAGATATTGTGAAAAACACTTAAATTACTCACCAGTCCGTGTTGCTGGGGTATCCAGGCAAAGGATTCATCGTTCTCACTGAGTTGTTGGTTGAGCAAGCTGAGCAGGGTAGATTTACCGGCACCACTTTTACCGAGTACCACCACCCGCTCACCCTGGTGCAGGCGAAAGTCGATAGACGCCAGCACTTGCTGTTTACCGTAGTGTGCGCTGCTTGCGTTCAGCGCGATCAAGGGTGTGACCGTTGGTGTAACTGTTGGCGGCTTCAATCGATAAGTCCTATCGCTTTTGCGGTTTCCAGTATGGCAGTGTAATCGGCATTGCTGGCCGACACAAAGGCGCTGCGTGGGAAGGCGTCCAACAGGGCTGGATCTTTCATTGCCAGCAAAGCCCGGGTCAATTGCTCGGTAAAACCCTGGCCCCATTCGGCGTCAACATCACCACGTACGGTCCATTGATAATCGGGGTAGGCGGGGGTTGTCCAGATGACTGAAACCCTGTTCGGGTTAATACTGCCATCGCGGAGTTGCTGTTCCCAGGCTTTATAATTAACTGCGCCCAATTGGTAGGCACCTGACTGCACCAGGGCAATAGTGCGGGAATGATTGCCACTGAAGCCTACCCGGGAGAATAGTTGCTCCGGGGTTTGTTGGAATTGTTGGCGTAAATAAAACTCCGGCATCAGGCGTCCCGAGGTCGAACTCTTGGAGCCAAAGCTGAAAGTCATGCCCTTAATGCCTGCTGGGAGTTGTTCCGCCAATGTTAAGCCGGTGCTGCTATGAGCGATAAAATAACTTTTAAAGTACTGGTCTTCTTCACCCTGGGCAATCGCCTTTGATCCGGGCAGTAAGCGCCTTGCCTGCACCCCGGTGAGGCCGCCAAACCAGGCTAATTGCACCTGGTTGTTGCGAAAGGCGGTGACGGCGGCGGGGTAGGATTTAACCGGCAGGTAGCGCACTTCAATGGCGAGTTGCTGTGACAGGTATTCAGCAACCTGGGTGAATCGTTCGATTAAGCGGGTTTCATCCACGTCGGGAATAGCCGTAAAGGTAAATATCCTGGCCTGGGCAGGCAGGCACGCCAGCAACAATACGGCATACAGTATCCATCGGCTAATATTTGTTAAGGGCATTGAATAACTCCGTGTTTAATGTAGTAGTACCGTGCCGGCGATAATGTTGCCGTCAACGCTGCCAATGATTTCTGCGTCTGCCAGACCATGAGCTTTCAGTGCGCGCAAACAGTTCCCTGCTTGCTCAGTTGGAATCGTGGCAAGCAGGCCGCCGGCAGTCTGTGGATCGAACAGTATATTGAAACAGGGATGATGTTTAAACCGCTGAGCATTGAGCAAGGCCTTGCGGTTAAACGCATTGCTGGGATGCAGGGTGCTGAGCTGGCCTTGCTCCAGGCATTGCAGGGCACCGGGCAACAGGGGGATGGCATTGAGGTGCAGTTGTGCGCCCAGCTGGCTGGCGCCCAGCAGTTCCAGTAAATGCCCGAGCAGGCCAAAGCCGGTGATATCCGTACAGGCACTGGCGCCGTGTTGGTACAGTAACTCAGCGGCTTTACTGTTATCGACCAGCATTTGCTCGATGGCGCTATCCACCCAGCGACCCAGGGCCATGTTGTGCATATTGGCTGCCAGTATTGTGCCTGTACCCAGGGCTTTACTGAGGATCAGGCAGTGACCGTCGACTGCTTTGGCTTTGCTAATGATTTTATCTTCAGCGATAAAGCCGTTGACCGAGAGACCGAAACTTAATTCCGCACCTTCACTGGTGTGGCCACCGATTAAACTGGTGTGTTGCTTGTTGAGGCTTTCCACCGCGCCCTGCATCAATTGCCTGAGGTTGTCTTCAAGCAGTTTTTCGCTGGCGTGGGGCAGCGTGACAATCGCCAGTGCCGAGTGGGGTTTTCCACCCATGGCGTAAATGTCACTGAGGCAATGGTTGCTAGCAATTCTTCCCAGTAAATAAGGGTCGTCGATAAAGGCGCGAAAATAATCGACCGTTTGCAGCAAGGTTTTCCCCGGTGGCGGTGTGATTGCCGCCGCATCATCGGGGGCATTGAGACCGATGATAATATCATCCCGGTTGTGGCTGTTGAGTCCGGACATGACCCGTTGCAGAATACGGTTGCCGACTTTGGCGCCGCAGCCGCCGCAGCGCATGGGCGCCGCTGCTGGCAAATGATCTGGCGCAGTGGTCATCGCTGTTGACGGCTTAAACTGTTCGATAAAGGCGCTGTCGATGCGATTCTTCCATTGCCATACCCAGCGCCCCTTGAAACTAAATTTACCGCGAGCCGCGACGGCATATTTATCGCCGGTCATTAATAAACTCAGGAATTGCTGTTGCGGTTTGAAGGGGGTGAGGGGTTTTCCGGTGATCAGATGGCGTAAATTTTTAGCGAGAACTTGTCCGGCCCGAACAGCATAGACGCCGCTTTTAGCCAGGGGCCGTGCGCTAAAGTGCGCAATATCACCCGCGGCAAAGACCTGTGGGTGAGAGCTGCTTTGCAAAAAGTGATTGACCTTGATGAAGCCCTGTTCATCACAGTCCAGCCCCGCCGCGCTGGGCCACTGTGGGCTGGCGGCGGAGAGCGCCCAAATAATGGTGTCGGCATCCACCGTTTTGCCATTGCTGAGGGTGAGCTGCTTGCCCTGTGCAGAGCTGACGGGACTGCCGCTGGTTAAATGAATATTCCGTGCTTTCAGCAAGCGGGCAAAGTAGCGGCGAACTCGCTGTGTGTAAGCGGGTAGCAGTTGTTCAGTGGCACTGATTAACTCAAAACGCAGCCTGTTGCTGTGCGCTGCCGGGAGTTGTTGCAACTTGTACTGCAGGGCCAGGCTGACTTCGACACTGGCCGCACCGCCGCCGACAATAGCAATGGAATGTGGGCCGCTGCTGGACAGTAACTGTTCGCCGAGTTGCTCGATGGCGTCGAGGAAGTGATCGATGGGTTTGACCGCAATACCGGTTTCACTGGCACCGCTAATGGCATCCAGATTCGGCCGTGAGCCAACATTAATTGACAGCCAGTCAAAGCGAACAGGTGGCCGATTATCACAATGGATTAATTGCTGATCCAGATCCAATTCGGTGACGCTACTGTGGAACAGGCGGATACCAGCTTGTTGGCATAGCGGGCGTAAATCGATATGGGCCTGGTCGAAATGATAGTGGCCGGCAATAAGCGCTGGCATCATGCCTGAATAAGGGGTGTGAATATCACGGCTGATGACGGTAACCCTGAGACCGGGGATCGGCGTCATACCGAGACTTTTAATGACGGCCAGGTGGCTGTGTCCGCCGCCTATCAATACCAGGTCTTGTATGTCAGTGGTCAAATGCATAAAAAGTCAGTTATGATTACAGGTGCTGCTATTGTGGGCGATTCAAGGAGTAAGGAGCAAGGTTAATTTTAGCGGTGAATGGCGGTTATAAACAGACAAAATAGTTCTGCTGGCAAACCCTGTTAAGATTCACGACTTTTGTTTCCAACGATGTTTTTTTATGTATTACACTGGCTATCTGGTCGTTAATAAAATGAGGATACTACGATGCAAGGTTTGATGATGGATTCACCATTAACAATCACATCATTAATGCAATTTGGTGAAAAAGCTTATCCTGACACCGAAATTGTTTCAGTTACCTTTGATAATCCCCGGCACCGCTATACCTTTGCCGATGCCTTTCGGCGGGTCAGGCAGCTGGCCAATGCGCTGCAAAAACTCGGTCTGCAGCCCGGTGACCGCGTGGCGACACTGGCCTGGAATGATTATCGTCATTTTGAACTGTATTACGGCATCAGTTGTTCGGGCATGGTCTGCCATACCATTAATCCACGCCTGTTCTCCGAGCAACTGGAATTTATTATTAATCAGGCTGAAGACCAGTATATCTTCATTGACCCGACCATGGCGCCGATTCTGGAAGCCGTTAAGGGGAAGATCCCCAGCGTCAAAGGGGTGGTGTATTTGTGCGATGAAGCACATATGCCAGAGTCCTCATTTGACAATGCGTTGTGCTACGAGTCATTGCTTGAATCCGAAAATGATGTTTTCGCATGGCCGGAACTCGATGAAAACACGGCCAGTGTGATGTGTTATACCTCGGGCACCACCGGTAATCCCAAGGGGGTTGTCTACAGCCATCGCTCGACCCTGTTACACGCTTATGCGGGGTGCATGGCCGATGTGATTGGCGCCAATCAGCAGGATGTGTTGATGCCGATTGTGCCGATGTTTCATGTCAATGCCTGGGG
>JAUXHA010000130.1 GCA_030621845.1 Spongiibacteraceae bacterium | reverse complement strand
GAAGCGGCCTTCAGGCGAGGGCAGGTACGCTCGCGATTTTATGGTGAATTGCTGGTTCCCCGCTTGGGACATTTTCTTCAGCGGGTCAAAGACGGCGGCAGGGAGCTTGAAAGCCTGGTGCTGGATGATATTGCCGCGCATTTGATCGAAGAGCTGGAGGATGATTGCCTGTATCTGGTGGGGCCGGGTTCGACGACGGCGGCCTTTATGTCAGCACTGGGCTTGGACAATACCCTGCTGGGCGTAGACGTTGTGTTAGCCGCGACGGTGATAGCGATCGATGCCAATGAACAAACCCTGCTGGCATTATTGGCCGGGCATCGGGGCAGTGTCAGGATGATCATTACCGCCATTGGTGGCCAGGGGCATATTCTGGGGCGGGGTAACCAGCAGTTTAGTCCAGCGGTCATTCGTCGCGTCGGGCTGGACAATATTACGGTGATTGCGACCAAGAGCAAAATAAAGGCGCTGGATGGACGCCCCTTGCTGGTGGACACCAATGATCCGGCACTGGATAGCGATTTTTCCCGTTACTGGCCGGTGATTACCGGTTATCACGATGTCATTATCTACCCGCTGGGGTTGAACCCTTGATACACGCACTTATTCAGTCCGTGGAGCAGGGCTTGGCCACCGGCGGCAATGAGGCCCGCCGTTTGTTCCACGGGCGCGGCCAATGTTTCGATGGGCTGGGGTTTATTAATATCGATTTTTTTGCCCCGGTGGTATTGATCACCCTTTATGCCGAGCCCGATACAGCCTTGTGGCAGCCATTACTGCAGCGGCTGAGCGACAATCCGGCGGTTGCTTGTGTATTGGCCCAGCGTCGCTACCTGCCCCGGGCACCTATCGAAACGGTATCGGGCAAGCTACCGGAAACAACCGTAGCGCAGGAGCAGGGGTTGGAATTTTTACTCAGCTTTCGCGACAAGCAGAATATTGGCTTCTTCCTCGATATGGCACCGGGTCGCGCCTGGTTAAGGGACAATGCTGGCGGCAAGCGGGTATTGAATTTATTTTCCTACACTTGCTCCTTCTCGGTGGCCGCCATCGCCGGTGGTGCCAGCAGTGTGCTCAATGTGGATATGAGTAAGGCGGCGCTGGTGGTGGGGAGGGAAAACCATCGGCTGAATCAACAGGGGGCATCGATGAGTCAGGATGTACAGTTTCTACCCTACGATCTGTTTCGTTCCTGGGGCAAGGTTACGCGCAAGGGGCCCTATGATATTGTTATCATCGACCCGCCCTCCCGGCAAAAGGGCAGTTTTATTGCGGAGAAGGATTATCAGCGAGTGATCCGGCGGCTGCCACAATTGATGCCTGCTGGTGGTGAGGTGTTGGCATGTTTGAATGCGCCCCATCTGGGTGAGGATTTTCTAAGCGCCTGTTTTGAACAGGAATTAGGGCAGGCGGTTTACCTGGCCAGGCTGGATAATCGGCCTGACTTTCCAGAGCGGGATACACAGCGCAATGTTAAAATGCTCCATTACCAGCTCGCACCGTCTGGCCGCTCACAGGGTCAGTAAATACCGTATGCGCTGTTTTAGCCTTATCGAGGAGCGACTTTTCAAGGCCTGGCGTAATTGATTGATGTTACTCTGCGAATCTTCCATTACCGAATCCGGCAGTTGTGTATCGATGGTTTCTTCATCATGCAGCAGTCCAGAACGCGAAGACAATAGCATAAACGCCTTCTGTGACAGCACCGCCTGATCCAGCGCTTCCTGCTTAATAGCCTGCTCGTATTGAATATAGCCCTGCTCGGCAAGCCAGCTCATGGCACTGAATCCTGCGACAAAACGATCGCTGTGCAAACCAAATTCATCGGGTTCATCGGGGCCGCTAATGTCATCGACGTAAAGAATCCCTTTGCGGGGAAACATACTGTAAAGGCGCAAAAAGATTAATGCGCAGTCCCGGTAAAAATCATCAATGTGAATATCAGCCATAGGTACGCTTATTTATTGGGAGTAGTTTGATAAAAAATGGTCCAGCTGGGTTAGCGACTGGCTTAAATCTTCCTTGCGCGGTAGAAATACAACGCGTAAATGATCGGGTTGTGGCCAGTTAAAGGCCGTGCCCTGTACCAGCAGGATTTTCTCCTGTCGTAAAAAATCCAATACCAGTTGCTCATCGTTAGTAATTGAAAACACCTTGGTGTCCAGCTTGGGAAAAAGATAAATAGCTCCCTTGGGTTTGGTGCAGGAAACGCCAGGTATTTGGTTGAGCATGTCGTAGGCGAGATTGCGCTGTTCGAGTAAGCGTCCGCCCGGTAAGATCAAATCGCCAATGCTCTGGTGGCCGCCCAGGGCGGTCTGGATGGCATGTTGGGCCGGGACGTTGGCACACAAGCGCATGGAGGCGAGCATATCCAGACCCTCGATATAATCCCTGGCCCGGTGCTTGGCGCCGGTAATGATTAGCCAGCCACTGCGAAAGCCGGCCAGACGATAGGCCTTTGACAGGCCATTGAAGGTAATACACAGCACATCCTCAGCGAGGCTGGCCATGGGGATATGTTGGGCATCGTCGTAGAGAATTTTGTCATAAATTTCGTCCGAAAAAATGATCAGCTGATGTTCCCTGGCAATGTTGACGATTGCTTCAAGCAGTTCTTTGGAGTACACCGCTCCGGTGGGGTTGTTGGGGTTAATTAAGACGATGGCTTTGGTGTTGACGTTAATCTTTCGGCGAATGTCATCGAGGTCGGGAAACCACTCCGCCTGCTCATCACACATATAATGCACCGGATTACCGCCGGCCAGTGACACCGAGGCGGTCCACAATGGATAGTCTGGCGCAGGAATTAATACCTCATCGCCATTGTTCAGCAGTGCCTGTAGCGACATGGTAATCAGCTCACTGACGCCATTGCCGAGATAGATGTCTTCAATCTCAACATTGCTAATACCGGTTTTTTGACAGTGCTGCATCACCGCTTTACGCGCTGAATAGAGCCCTTTTGACTCACAATAGCCCTGACTGGCGGGCAGCATGTGAATCACATCCTGAAGGATTTCGTCCGGCGTTTCAAAACCGAAGGGAGCCGGGTTACCGATATTCAGCTTGAGTATACGGTGGCCTTCTTCCTCGAGCCGGGTCGCCTCTGCCAACACCGGGCCGCGAATGTCATAGCAGACGTTGGCGAGTTTTGTGGATTTTACGTAGCTGGATTGGCTCACTGCTGCTCCAAAGTGGAGCCCATTGTTGTCGACAAGGGCTGCATCTGTGATTAGAAACTGCTAGTTTAGGAAAAAATAAGCAATGATGCGAGTGCTGTGGAGAATGCTTGTGGCCGAATACAGTAAAACAGGGTGCGAGTGGCGTGAGCAACTGGGCGATGAGGCGTTCCGAATTTGCCGTGAAAAGGGCACTGAGCCGGCTTTTTCGGGCAAGTACTGGGACTGTAAGACGGCGGGAATCTACCTGTGTAATTGTTGTCAGCAGCCCTTGTTTGATTCAACCAGTAAGTATGACTCCGGTAGTGGCTGGCCCAGTTTTTATCAGCCGATTAGCCCCGAGCAGCTGTTGGAGCATCGGGACAGCAGCCATGGGATGAACAGAGTCGAGGTGCAGTGTCGGCGCTGCGCCGCTCATCTGGGGCATGTGTTTGAAGATGGGCCGGCCCCTACGGGCTTGCGTTACTGTATTAACTCAGCGTCGATGAAGTTGAGTGCCGATAACGATTAATAGCGCAAACGGATGGGATGATGAAGGATTACCGATGGCTGCATAATCATGTCATTAAACGCTTTCGTAGCAGGCGTGATATGGAGGCCAGCCTGCCGGTGGCTAAAACCAGGGCAGAATTAATTTCTATGGTCGATAGTTCTTATTTGTCGATCATGAGTCGGCGTATTTTTCGTGCCGGTTTGAGACATGCCCTGGTTGATGCAAAGTGGCCGGCGTTTGAATTGGCTTTTTTTAATTTCAATCTCAATCGGGTCGCGATGATGTCAGATGATGAGCTGGATGGCTTAATGGCCAATACCGAGATCATCCGCCATTGGAATAAAATTAAGGCCGTGCGACATAATGCGGTTTTTCTGCTGGAGATGGTCAAGCTGCACGGCAGTGTTGGCCAGTGGCTGGCCAATTGGCCGGAGGCTGATATGATCGGCTTGTGGAGCTTGTTAAAAAAGGAGGGTGCCCAGCTGGGCGGTAATTCGGGGGCAAGCTTCCTCAGGATGTCGGGCAAGGATACTTTTTTACTGACAGATGATGTTGTGGTTGCACTTAAGGCGCAGGGTATAGTTGACAGGAGGCCGAGCGCTCAACGTGATTTAAAGAAGGTCCAGGCGGCGTTTAGCCAATGGCAGATGGAGAGTGGCAGGCCCTATTGCCAGTTGAGCAGAATGCTTTCAATGACGGTTAATTATTAATGCCTTGCACGGCTATCAGCTTGTATTTGCTTGGTTTTTAGGCATCAGCAGTTTTTTTGGGGGTTTTTAGATTTATGCCTTGACCTTTATCGTCAAGCTTCTTAGAATTCGCGCCTCTTTCAGCTAACAGGCTGTAAGAACTTAGCGTCCCCTTCGTCTAGAGGCCTAGGACACCGCCCTTTCACGGCGGTAACAGGGGTTCGAACCCCCTAGGGGACGCCATTATTTTCCTTAAAAATCAACATCTTATGTGGGTTTTTACGCTTAACATGGCATTTATATGTTATTGCCTGGAAAAATTGTAGCAACAATGCCTAACTGTTCGCACGGCTTAGGTATATCGTTAGTAGTGTCTAATTACTGACAGCGATGCGGGAATAGCTCAGCGGTAGAGCAGTTCGTTGCCAACGAACAGGTCGCCAGTTCGAACCTGGTTTCCCGCTCCATTTTCTTCTCAGTCGATTGTGTCTCGACGCCATGCACTCTAATGTAGCTGAAATACGCGTGCTTTTGCCTGCTGGAATTCCAGCGCGTGGCTGTCGTGCAGCAGTTCATCGAGCTGCTGGTAGAGAGCGATTTCTTCATCCGCCATAAAATGCAGGCAGTCACCGGCAAAAAACCACAGTAAATCGCGGTCGATAGCCGGTGTTATATGGGGATAATTGGCGATAATTCTCGGTAAGATTGCCTGTCCCAGATGCTGGAATGATTCACTGTTGACAGTGGCTTCACTCAAGGATTTTAAACCGTTGAGTATTTCCTGGTCCGTTTCGCTGGCCTGCTCGCTATTAAACGGCGCTTGAGTCTGGCACAGCTGGTAAAGATCAAGCAGCAATTGCCGGTGATGGTCAAAATATTCGTTGAAAGATTTCATAGTGATTTCATATCGTGGCCGGTAGCGGTAGTTTATCAGGAAAATCTGTGGGATAGTGCAGTGCGGCGCAATAGTGACAGCTTAAAAGACAATGGAAACGCTAAAAATATGACGATCGCTTTACAAATTAAACAGCTGGAAAAAGTTTATGCCAATGGCTTTGAGGCACTGAAGGGCATTGACCTTGAGGTTGAGCAGGGTGATTTCTTCGCGTTACTTGGCCCCAATGGTGCCGGTAAGTCGACCACGATTGGTATTGTCTGTTCACTGGTGAAAAAAACGGCAGGCACGGTTGAGGTGTTTGGTTATGATATTGATAAGAATTTTTCTGAGGCCAAAAAACAAATTGGTATCGTCCCCCAGGAATTTAATTTCAATATGTTTGACAGGCCGATTGATATCCTGATGAATCAGGCAGGGTATTATGGTTTACCGCGTAAGCTTGCCCGCGAGCGGGCTGAATATTATCTGAAAAAACTCGGCCTTTGGGATAAGCGAGACGCTATTTCCCGGGAGCTATCCGGCGGCATGAAGCGGCGCTTAATGATCGCGCGTGCGCTGGTACATAAGC
>JAUXHA010000042.1 GCA_030621845.1 Spongiibacteraceae bacterium | reverse complement strand
TGGTTTCCTGATTCGCTGATGTTGTCTGGTCATTGCTGCTAGTGACCAATTGATTACGGATAAGCTCGTTAAAGGCATCGTGACTGAGGCGGCCTAATACACCGTCTGTTTTCATCGTTACTGTTGAGTTGCGGATGGTTTTAGCCACCAGCGCTTCGTCACCGAAGTAGTTGCCAGCCGTGAGAGTAAATGTTTCACCACGGTAAGGCCCGGCTGGATCAGTTTTCACCTCAGCAAAACCCTGCTTAATAATGAAAAAATAATCACCGTGGGTATTTTGTTTGATAATGGTATCGCCTTGCTTGACCTCAATTCTTTCAAAGCTGGAAAATAATTGATGAATGGCTTGATGAGACAAGTTGGCGGCCAGGGGGGATTGGATAAAAACATTATCCCAGTCTTCCTGGAATGAATCGTCAATAATAGCGGTTTCGGGCAAGGGAAGTTCTCCCTCATCCAAATGGTGAATGGTATAATTTTGATTGTTGGCGATTAACTTTTCAATCAGCGCCAGATCAGCTTTCATTACTACAGATTCTTCCAGGGCTTTGACCGTGCTGCGTTGAGCCAGACCATGTTCAATAGCCTTGCTGCAACGAGGGTCGTGGCTTTCGTATTGAACGCGCTGCTCAAAGGATTCACGGATTTCAATTTTTCCGCTGACTAAAAAGTGAAGGGTATTGGCTTCCCTGGCCTTCCTGATAATGATTTCGTCAGGGGCAATGACGGTTAGCGATAGGGATTTTGCCAGTTGATCCCAGTAGCGTGGATCGATTTCGCTGAGGGGAGAGAATTTATTAAACGTTGCGGGGTCTACAACGGTTTTTGTTACGGTTTTACTATTATCTCGTCCAAACATCAAAGCACCTGAGTGATTTATTAACTACGAGAATTTATTGTAGTCGCACAGGCTTGTTTGGGCACTGGCAATACCGTGCCCAATCTACCTATTCCCTGTCGACTGGCTCACATTATCGATGCTGAATGGAAAAATACAGCGCTGACGGCAAGGACGGTGGCATTCAGTGTGCAATGTTAGGATTTTCTGCCGATAGGCTTTAGAATTACCTGCTGCTAAGGGGGGGCTTATGGCAACAGAAGATGAAAAGACATTACGGGATAAATTAAACCGGGAGACTGCAAAAATAAGCTGGGACGAGTTGCAGCGATATTATGCCAGCGGTACGCTGGTGGCGATCAAGCCGGGGCTGGATTTAATTGAAGTTGCCTGCCATTTCTCTGTGGATAACAAGCGGGAAGTGGAACAGCAGATGGCAGCGGGGGGCGTATTCCGGCCGGATCAACAACAGGCGCAGGATTGGTTTGATAGAAAGACTGAACATTGGGCGGTGGTGATTGCGCCCTGGGTATTAATCCAGGAAATACCATGAATGAATTATTTTTGGCAGAAGCCAGACGTCGTTTGACAGCAATTTTCCAGATGTTTAAACAGGGGCAGGATGTTGCCCCTGCATTACAATACCGCACCGAGGGTTTTCTTGATGCAGGGGTGTTTCTGTCGCTGGTTGAAGAGCAGCAATTGTCGGTTTTAATCGCTGAGTTACAGCGGGAGATTTTTGATTGTCCGGATCAGAGGATACAGGCGGGTACTGTGCTTATCCCCACGCTAATGAAACGTGCGCCGGTAATGCCCTAGGGCCCTGGTTATTTCCCCAGGCACTGTTGATAAGCCTGTATGGCAGTGGCCAGGCCCATTTCAATAGCATCTACCGTCATCGCATGGCCTATCGATACTTCCAATAAATCGGGGATGCTGGCAAAGCGCGCCAGATTTTTCAGGTTGAGGTCATGGCCAGCGTTTAAGCCCAGGCCCAAATCCCTGGCTATTTCAGCAGCGTGGTAAAACTGCTGGAATACCTCCTCGATATTAAGCTTGTGTTCGATGGCGCGGGCGTAGGGGCCGGTATAGAGCTCAATACGATCGACGCCCAGTTCTTTTGCCAGTTGCAGTTGTGCTGGTTCGGGAACCATAAACAGGCTGACCCGGATTCCCAATCCCTGTAATTCTTCAATGATCGGGTTCAGTGCATCGGCGCTGTGGTGCAGGTCAAAACCGTGATCCGAGGTCAGTTGCTGGTTAGTGTCGGGGACGAGGGTGCACTGTGCGGGTTTTATTTCCCTGACCAGGGTGATAAACCCCGGATAATCCGCCACGTTTTGTTGAGTGCTTTTCATCGCGGGGGCAAAGGGGTTGCCCTCCATATTAAATTCAACGGTGAGCATTTCTGCCAGTTCAAAACAGTCGCTGCAGCGAATGTGTCGCTGATCGGGGCGGG
The DNA here is from genome assembly GCA_030621845.1 of Spongiibacteraceae bacterium. Classification (GTDB taxonomy): domain Bacteria; phylum Pseudomonadota; class Gammaproteobacteria; order Pseudomonadales; family Dasaniaceae; genus JAUXHA01. The sequence goes on along the minus strand of JAUXHA010000042.1, from coordinate 21,412 downwards.
GGTGTACAGTGATACCGTCGGCGCCGGCGTCAATGCAGTGTTGGGCATGTGCCGTTATGCTGGGGTAATCGGTGTCGCGGGAGTTTCGAATTAAAGCAATTTTATTCAGGTTGATGCTGAGATCGGTGCTACTCACTGACCAGACTCTACGGATTCGATGACTTCTACCGATTCAATAATGACAGCTTCCAGGGGCAGGTCGGGGAACATCGCTGTAGCAGTGGTTTTCGCCTTGCTAATATCACTGACAACATATTGCCCATCGATGACCTTTCCAAATACCGTGTAGCCTTCTTTACCGCGTCCCTTGTCAAGACTGCTGTTCATTCGAAGGTTGATATAAAACTGCGATGTGGCGCTATTGGGATCATTGGTTCGAGCCATGGCTACCGACCAGCGATCGTTGTGCAGGCGATTTCCCGATTCATTGATGATTGGATCCAGCGTAGGTTTTTTTTCCAGCTTACTGGTAAAACCGCCGCCCTGGATAACAAAGCGTTTTATCACCCGATGGAAAATCGTACCATCATAAAATCCGCTGTTGGCATAGCTTAAAAAATTTTCAACCGAAATTGGTGCCTGCGCACGATAAAGCTCAAGGGTTATGTCGCCGGAACTGGTGTGCAGTATAACAATGGGATTGTTAGCAGCTTGTGTTTCTGCATGCAGCAGTGGGCTGAGAAATAAACAAATCAGTAATAAACAGTGTTTCATCATTAAGTCCACTCAGTACTTTTCTTCGGCCATAGGCGGGGTACGATCAGGGTAATCATGACCCCGATCAGTACGGCGAAGGCGCCATTTAAAAATGATTCGCTATCAATGTCATCATTTAGTCGTTTGTTGTCGGCAGATAAAACATCGACCTCATTTTTCAGCACCTGGTTTTCATTGAGCAGGCGCTGGTTATCCGTGTTGAGGCGGATGGCATTGGCAGAGACTTCCTTAATTTGTAGCAGCTCTTTTTCGAGTTTATCATTTTGTGACAACTTGCTGTTTAGTTGTTTGGTGGTGCTTTTATCTTTGGAATGCAGGCTGCTCAATTGCTTGCTCAGGGTATTGTTGTCGCTTTTTAATTTAGTGATAGAAACCTTTGCCATCTTCAGTTGATTGCGGGCTGAAGGTTCTTTGCTCAGGTATTGGCTTTGAATCCAGCCTTCAATCCCCTTGGGTGTTTTTACTCGGGTGTAATTGTTGCCTTCTGAACGTTCTATTACCATCAATGGTGTGCCGCTCACCAGACCCTTGTGTACGATGCGATATTGACTGCCCTGGCCGCTGCGTAATGGGACATAGAGCAAGTCGCTGATATAGACTGTCTCTTCGCTGTAGGCCTGACTGCAGAGTAGCAAACCGGCAATCAAGAGCGTAATAATCTTCACAGTATTCTTCCTGTTATGGTTAGTGGCTGGATTGAACGTTAATGTAATGAGCAATTATAGACTGTCAATGCTTAATTTGCCGATAGTGTGAGCCGGGTTTTAACCTTGAGCAGTATTTAGACCTCGTTAAAGATGTCTTCAGTATCAAGATGAGTGAGTTTCTTGATGTGATGCAGCAGGTAAAATAAAGCGCCCATCAGTACGATGGTACTGGGCAGGGCGATTACCGGGAAGCTTAAAGCGGTCATTTTCCCCAGTTCGGCGGTGAACTCGACGGAGCCGGGTTCACTGACCAGAATAACCCTGGCCAGGATATAATTGAGCACCGACGATAAAAAGAACGAGCCGGCAACCATAAAGCCTGCGACCTGTAATTTGTTTTCAAAGACTGTCTCGGTGTTGTGCTGTGCCAGCGCCTGTTTCACTTTGTTGATTTGCAGTATTTGTTCATTGAACAGGAATGTTTTTACCAGCGGGTATTGTGTGCGCATGGACACAATACAGGCCAGCCCAAGCAGGGCGGGAATGGCAGCTTCCTTGATGGCAATATATTGCGGGTCCAGTTGCAACAGGCTCATGGTGCCGGTGAGTACAACACTGATAATACCCAGCACAGAGAAAAAATTGGTTTTCCCGGTCAGGAAATAATCCCTAAGCCCATAGATAACCGGAAAGGCGAGGGCGACGACAATGCTATAGGTCGGCCCAAGATAGTCTTCACTGCTGAACTTGGTCAGTATCACGGTGGGGATAATGATGTTGAAGGCCAGATTAGCCAGAATATGGTGGGGCTTCTGTTTTTCCAGTTTGTTATTTTTCGCTTGCATAAATCTCACTGCTAGGGGATAGGTTTTTTATTCAGGTTTTTTCCGCAGAGAAGCGCCCCAAATAAAGTCAATTTCAGTTACTATAAACCCTTTCATATACATAATAGGGAATCGGACGTTGATTGCTGACTTACACAGTCATACTACAGCATCTGATGGTAGCTTAACACCGCTTGAACTGCTTGAAAGAGCGCGAGATCAGGGGGTGGAGATGCTGGCCATCACTGATCACGATACCCTTGATGGTTATTTTGTCGCCCGCCAGGCTGAATTTCCCCGTCCGCAATTAATTGCCGGCGTGGAGTTGTCCTGTGTCTGGGCCAAGACCGCGATACACATTGTCGGCCTGCACGTGGATCCTGCCAATGAGACTCTGCTGCGAGGGCTTGAGCGGCAGCAGCAAGCGAGAGCGCGGCGAGCGCAGTTGATTGCTGAAAAATTGGAGCGGCGCGGTTTCAGTGGTGCCTATGAGGGGGCCAGCCTGGCGGCGGGCGGTGGACAGATCGGCCGGCCTCACTTTGCCGCTTTCCTGTTGCAGCAGGGCTATGTCAAATCGAATGCAGAGGCGTTTAAAAAATACCTTGGGGCCGGTAAGGTAGGTGATGTGAAGTCGGTGTGGCCGCCAATGGCCGAGGTGATCCAGTGGATTCTGGACAGTGGCGGGGTGCCGGTTTTGGCTCATCCCCTGCACTATAAAATGACCGCGACCCGGCTAAGGACACTGATTGCAGCGTTTAAACAACAGGGGGGGCTGGCACTGGAGGTGCTCAGTGGCCACCAGGCGGCTGATCGTACGCGCCTGTTGCAGGATTTGTGTGATCAATTTGAGCTGCACAGCTCCGGCGGCAGTGATTTTCATCGCCCGGGCCAGCCCTGGTGTGAATTGGGAACGGGGTCCACGCTGCCGGATGATTGTCGCCCGGTGTGGGCCTTATGGAAAAAGCAAACAGATAGAGGCTGTTAATGGGACAATTTATTCAAATACATCCGCAAACCCCGCAGCCAAGGTTAATTGCCCAGGCGGTACAGATTATTCGCCAGGGCGGGGTGGTGGTCTATCCGACGGACTCGGGTTATGCCCTGGGCTGTCACCTGGGCGACAAGCAGGCGGTAGAGAAAATTCGCCGCATCAGGGGACTGACTGAAAAACACAATTTCACCCTTATTTGTCGTGATCTCTCTGATTTAGGGACTTATGCCCAAGTCAATAATAGCGCCTACCGACTGATTAAAACCTACACGCCCGGGCCCTATACGTTCATCCTCAAGGCAACCAGCGAAGTGCCGAAGCGACTGATGCAGGCCAAGCGGCGAACCATTGGTGTAAGAGTGCCGGATAATGCGGTAACCCGGGCACTGCTGGAGCACCTTGATGAGCCTTTGATGAGTGTCACCATGATGTTGCCGGGGCAGGATAAGCCCCTGGTCGATGCGGATGAAATCAGGGAGGCCCTGGCACACCAGCTGGATTTGATTGTTGACGGGGGTTACTGCGGTATGGAGCCCACTTCGATTATCGACCTGGTGGATGGCAATCCGCAAATTATTCGACGCGGCCAGGGTGATGTCAGCGCCTTTGAGTGAGGGCAAAAATTACTTGCAGCCCTGTGATCGTTAGACTGATGTGGGTATAATGCTGATTAGTGGGTTATCAACTGAGCGAGATTAATAATAACACTGTGGAAGACGAGCTGGTACTGGAACAAGTGGCCGAGGTAACACCTGAGCCATTAGCCGCTGCACAGGCCGCGGGCAATGCGCCGGAAAATAGCCATGCAGCGCAGGAGACCCCCCGCTTGAATGAGCTGCGGCGGATGGGTTCGCAGCAGGATGAAATGCCCTTTGCGATTGTCCAGGGTCAGGCCCTGACTCAAATTCCCCGGGATTTGTACATTCCCCCCGATGCACTGGAAGTGTTTCTGGAGGCCTTTGAAGGCCCCCTGGATCTGTTGCTTTACCTGATCAAACGACAAAACATCGATATCTTGCAAATTAATGTGGCCAATATTACCGCGCAGTACATGAAGTATGTGACCATGATGAGCGCCGTGCAGTTTGAACTTGCCGCTGAATACCTGTTGATGGCGGCAATGTTGGCGGAAATTAAATCGCGGATGTTACTGCCTCGTTCCAGTGAGGTGGAGGACGAAGAAGACGATCCCCGTGCGCAGCTTATCCGCCGCTTGCAAGAATACGAACGTTTCAAGCAAGCCGCTGAGGATATCGACGAATTGCCTCGACTCGGTCGCGATTTACAGCTGGCCAGTGCGCACCCGCCGGATATCAATCGAGAGCAGCCTGAACCTGAGGTAGAGATGAAGGAGTTGTTGCTGGCACTGAGTGAAGTGCTGCGGCGAGCGGACATGTTTGAGAGTCATCATATTAGCCGTGAGAAACTCTCTACCCGGGAGCGTATGTCACAGGTGCTGGCGACACTGGGCAACCAGCAGTTTACGCCCTTTGTGTCATTGTTTACCGTAGATGAGGGGCGATTGGGCGTTATTGTAACTTTTCTGGCGGTGATGGAATTGATCAAGGAATCCCTGGTTGAAATGGTCCAGACTGAACCTTTTGGCCCTATCCACGTAAAAGCAAGAGCATCATGAGTATTGATACTGCATTATTACAACGTATTCTTGAAGGTGCTCTGCTGGCCTCGGGCAAACCCTTGACTGTGCAGCAGCTTGGCGATTTGTTCGCTGAAGATGAGCGGCCGGATAACGAGCAGATACGGGCTGTGCTGGAAGATATTGGCAATGAAAGCAGTGGCCGGGGTTTTGAGTTGGTACAAGTGGCCAGTGGTTTTCGCTTTCAGGTCATTCAGGACATTGCCCCCTGGGTTTCTCGCCTGTGGGAGGAAAAGCCCCAGCGCTATTCCCGTGCCCTGCTGGAAACCCTGGCGCTGATTGCTTATCGCCAGCCAATCACCCGCGGTGACATAGAAAATATACGCGGTGTTTCTGTCAGCTCTCATATTATTAAAACCTTGTTGGAGCGTGAATGGGTGCGAGTGGTTGGCCATAAAGATGTGCCTGGTCGCCCGGCAATGTTTGCAACAACGCGTAAGTTTCTTGATTATTTCAATATGAAAAGTCTGGAACAACTGCCCAGCCTGGCTGAAATTCGCGACCTTGATTCGATGAATGAAGAGCTGGCGCTGGAGGGGGCAGATACCCCCGAAATTGCCAAGCTTGATGACAGTGATTTAAGCTTAGGAGCAGAGGCTGAAGTTGGTCTTGATGAGGCAGTTGAGGTGGAAGCGGACGAAGAAACAGAAACAGAAACAGAAACAGAAGTAGAAGTAGAAGTAGAAGTAGAAGTAGAGAGTGAGCGGGAAACCGTTGCCGAACCACAAGACAAAGTTGATGCGCCAGTTTAAGGCGCCTCGAACGACTATTCAAAGTAAAAAACAATGACTGATACCCCCTCCGGTGAGAAACTGCAAAAACTATTAGCCCAGGCCGGGCATGGTTCGCGACGTGAAATGGAACGTGTGATCGCCGCTGGCCGGGTATCGATTAATGGCAAGTCGGCCAAATTGGGTGACCGTGCCAGCACAGATGATTTGATTAAACTGGATGGTCGGCCGGTCAAGCTCGCGGCCAGCACGGGCACCGAAAGCATGGTGCTTATCTATAATAAGCCTGAGGGCGAAATTTGTTCCCGCAGTGATCCCGAAGGACGGCGCACGGTGTTTGACAGCCTGCCCAAACTTAAAGCGGGGCGGTGGATTTCAGTGGGGCGTCTCGACTATAACACCAGTGGTTTACTGCTATTTACTACCGATGGCACGCTGGCTCATAAATTAATGCACCCCTCTTCAGTGATTGAACGCGAGTATTTGTGCCGGGTGCTGGGTCATGTTGATGAAGCTATGTTGCAACGCCTTACTGAAGGCGTGTTGCTTGATGATGGTGTTGCCCGTTTTGCCGATGTGGTCGACGGCGGTGGCGAAGGTGCTAATCGCTGGTATTACGTGGTGATTATGGAGGGACGTAACCGTGAGGTCAGGCGCCTCTGGGAGTCGCAGGAGGTACAGGTCAGCCGGCTCAAGCGCGTGCGTTACGGTAAGATATTTTTACCCTCTAAGCTCAAACAGGGGCAGTGGGATGAAATGCCAGCCAAGGAAATGGCCGAGCTTTATAAGATGGTGGAGCTGGACACCCCGAAGACGGGTCATTTACCTCCCAGTGTGAGGGAAAAGAGAGCCCGGCAGGATCGTAAGAATAAGCCGGCCAGGCGGCCGCGTCGATAATGACAGGGTAGTTTATACTTTGCTTGCGCTTAAGCGCAGCAATGCTTGCTCGTCACTAATAATATAATCTGTTTTTTCCCGTTTACTCTGGTACATCGCGTCGTCTGCTTTTTGGTATAGCTCGGTGGCATTACTCGATTCACCAGGCCAAATGGCAATGCCAATACTGGCTCGGGGCTCCAGTGGTGTTCCATCAATAGTGATATTTTTTTGTAATCGATGGGCGATCAGTTCAATAATGTTTTTTGTTTCAAAATGGTCGCTAAGATTATTGAGGATCACGGCAAATTCATCGCCCCCCACCCGGGCAACAAAATCAAATTCACGCACCGATTGTTTCAGGTTGGTGGCAAAGGCTTTTAGTACGTAGTCCCCGGCTTGGTGGCCTCTGCTGTCGTTGATCAGTTTAAAACTGTTGATGTCGAATAACATTAAGGCAAAGGGGCGTTCTTGCTGGGGTTTGGCCAGTTCATTGAGCATATTTTCAAAGGCGCGGCGATTATGCAAGTCGGTTAATGAGTCGTGGCTGGCTAGATGTTCAAGGCGTAACTTTTCTTCGAATAGCGCTTGCTGCAATTGCTCATTGAGATGCTGGCTTAGCGAGAAAGCGCCAACGACCATCAGCGTGACGGCGATTAAGTGAATGGTGCTAAATAACGCCAGGTTATTAGCAAAAAGATCAAGTGGTATGTAGCCCAGTTGTAAGGTGGCAACAGCAAGGGTTATTTCAGTCAATATAATCAGTGCAGACCAATAGTTGCCGGCTTTTTTCCCCAGTAACAAATAGGCCATTATCGGTGGTGCAACAAATAGTACGGTGAGTGCAGAGGGGAAGCTTCCACTGGTCAGGCTTAATAACAGGGCGATTGAATAGGTGATAAAACAGATGGTGTTAGTGGCTATGAATAAAGAGCCGTGTTGTTTGAAATGACGCAAAGCAAGGTAATAGCACAGCAGCATCGTCAGGCTGATAAACTGGCCGTTACTGACTTGGTGGCTGGGAATACTGATGTAAAACAGAATGGGAAGCTGAATGGCGGCGCAGATAAGCAAATTAAAGAATAGAATGGCAACCGCAACGGTGGCTCGCAGTCGAAGTGCGGGGCGGTTATCGAATCGTTCGGGTATCCAATAATTGATCAAATTCTTTAGCAATTCCATGCTATTACACCCTGTATTTTTTGCGATATAGCCATCAGTATAGAAGATTATCCCTGAGAGTATTCGTTTAAAAAGTTATAACCACGAAGAAGTTTTGCGGTAATAGTTATGCTTGAAGGTCGCTGTTTAAACGGCTTGGGCGTCCAGGGATTGGCCGTTAATCGCCTCGCTATCCCGGCCCATCAGGTAAAGGTAAAGAGGCATAATGGCGTCGGGTGAGGGGTTGCTGTCAGGGGCTTCGGCGGGGTAGGCGCTGCGGCGCATTGCGGTATTGGTTGCCCCTGGGTTGATCGCATTGACGCGAATGGCGCTGGTGTTTTCCAGCTCATCAGCGAGTACTTGCATTAGTCCCTCGGTAGCAAATTTAGATACCGCATAGGCCCCCCAATAGGCGCGCCCTTTGCGGCCGACACCGGACGAAGTGAAAATAATCGATGCGCTGGAGGATTGCCGCAGCAGTGGCAGTAGTGCCTTGCTGAGCATGAACGGGGCGTTAACGTTAACCTGGATGATTTCCTGCCACTGGCTGTGGTTGCTTTGCTCAATGGATTTTCGTTCGCCGATCATACTGGCGTTATGCAGCAGGCCATCAATGCAGGAAAAGTTTTCTGCCAGTGTTTCGGCCAGCGTGTGGTAATCCTGCATGCTGGCACCGGAAAAATGTATCGGGTATATGGCCGCCTGTGGATAGCCAGCGGCCTCAATTTCATCGTACACCGCCTCCAGTTTGGCTACGGTTTTACCCAGCAAAATAACCGTGGCACCATGGGCAGCGTAGGTGATGGCGGCGGCTCTGCCAATACCATCGCCGGCACCGGTAACCAGGATGTTTTTCCCGGCGAGTAATTGTTCGGGTGCCTGGTATAGGTGGTAAGTTGGTTTTTCTGAGCTCATTCAGTGGCCTGTATACGCTTGTAAAATAGCAATGGTGTCGGTGGCGTGGGCAACACTATAGTCTGCCTGCCAGTTTTCAATCGGGTCATCGGGATCAATATAGCCATAGGCGGCGGCAATGGTTTTCATTCCGGCATTGTTACCCGCTTCGATATCACGGCGATGGTCGCCAACATAAATCGCTTGCCGGGGTTGGCAGGCAATGTGTTTACAGGCGAGTAGCAACGATTCAGGGTGCGGCTTGGTCTGGCTGACATCATCGGGACAAACGACGGTGCTGCAACGTTGATCCAAATCCAGTGCCAATAAAATAGCCTCGGTATAAATTCGCGGTTTATTGGTAACAATGCCCCAGTCCAGTCCGGCATGCTCTATATAGCCAAGCAACTCAGGGATACCGTCAAAGGGCGCGGTGTTTACCGCCAGGTGGTCAGCATAAAGCGCGAGTAATTGCTGCCGCAAGGGTTCAAAATTGTCCTCACCGGGCTGTAGTTGAAAGGCCAGGGTGATTAGCGCCCTGGCGCCGTGGGAAACAGTAGCGCGGATAGCTTCATAGGAGATGGCGGCGCGACCATGTTGTTGACACAGTCGATTGACCACCACGGCAAAATCAGGCGCGGTGTCGAGTAAGGTGCCGTCGAGATCAAATAACACGGCTTTAAGGATATTGGGCATCATATTAACCGCTTATTTTTTCACGCCAATAGCGCGCTTTTTGTTTCAGCTCGTCCAGGTTTAAATGGCTGGGCTGGCGGTTTTTAAGTACATGCTGGCCGGCAATCCAGCTGTCGGTCACCGCATGGCTGAGGTGGCTGTAGAGTAATTGTGAGAAAATATCATACAGCGGTTGCTGTTCGATAGCCGTTAAATCAATGGCGACGATATCGGCCTGCTTGCCGACTTCAAGGCTGCCCAGTTGATGCTGCAAGCCCAGTGCAGTGGCGCCCCCCAGTGTGGCCATTTCCAGTGCCTGCCAGTTTGGCATTGCGCTAGCATCGCCTGCAACGACTTTGGCGAGGAGGGCGGCGCTGCGAGTTTCCTCAAGCATGTTCAGGGCATTATTACTGGCTGCGCCATCGGTGCCGATGGCGACATTGATACCAGCGTCCAACAAGCGTTGTACCGGGCAAAAGCCGCTGGCCAGTTTCATATTGGAATCGGGGCAGTGCACTACATGGCTGCCACTTTGTTGCAGTAGGGCAATGTCATCGTCATTGACGGCGGTCATGTGGACACACTGGGTGCGCGGTGTGAGCAAGCCCAGTTCGCTGAGTCGTTGCAGCGGGCGTTTGCCGCTATTGGCAATGGCTTCATCGACTTCCTGCTGTGTTTCATGCAGATGAATATGGATGTTGATATCCAGTTCGGCGGCCAGTGTGGCGATGCGTTTCATCGCGGGGTCGGCTACCGTATAGGTGGCGTGTGGTCCGAACACCACATCAATCAATGGATTGTGCTTGAAGTCATCGCGCACCAGCAGACCCTTGTGAATATAGTCATCGGCATCCTGCCCCCAGGCACTGGGGAAATCAAAAATCGGGAAGCTGACCTGGGCGCGAATACCCGCATCGGCGGCCGTCTGGGCGACAACATTGGGGAAGAAATACATATCGGTAAAATGGGTGGTACCCGAGCGTAACATTTCAGCGATGGCGATCTCGGTGCCGTCGCGTACAAAGGCCTCGCTGACCCACTGCTCCTCGGCAGGCCAGATATGGTGTTGCAACCAGCTTTGCAGGGGCTTGTCGTCAGCCATGCCGCGGAACAATGTCATCGCTGCATGGCCGTGGGCATTGATGAGGCCGGGAATCAGTACGTGTTGATCCAGTTGCTGTTGTTCGCTGGCCTGATAGCGTTGCCGAGCTTCGGTGGAAGGTAAAATAGCGATAATGCGCTCTTTGTTGATCGCAATACTGTGATGATCCAGTACTGTCTGGCGTGGTTGTACAGGAATTAACCAACGCGCGTGAATCAGGGTATCGATTTTTTCGGGGATGGTTTCGCTCATTATCCAGCACTTTATTTTTACAGTAAAAACTGGCGCAAAGTATAACCGTATTTTTCGGCAGGAGGTGAAATCATTGCGCTTTTTGGGGGCGCAGTAAAAGGCTATTTAATCGTCCTTTCGACTGTCGGTATCATATTGATTTATGGTATGATTTCGCCTTTATTTTGGCCGGGTAACTGGCTGGATCATGGGCGTTTTTCCAAGCGGGTAAAACAATCTGCCCAGGAACTTATTTTAACAATAAGGAATGCTGTATTTTATGGGTGAAATAACCAAAGAAGTCCTCTCGGTAAACATCGAGGATGAATTAAAACAATCCTATCTTGACTATGCGATGAGCGTTATCGTTGGTCGCGCCTTACCCGATGTTCGCGACGGCTTAAAGCCGGTCCATCGCCGGGTATTGTTTGCCATGAGTGAATTGAACAACGACTGGAACAAGGCCTATAAAAAGTCGGCCAGGGTGGTGGGTGATGTCATTGGTAAATACCATCCCCATGGTGATTCAGCGGTGTATGAGACGATCGTTCGCATGGCCCAGCCTTTTTCGCTGCGTTATATGCTGGTGGATGGACAGGGTAACTTTGGCTCTGTTGATGGCGATTCAGCGGCGGCAATGCGTTATACAGAAATCCGTATGCGTAAAATCTCCCATGAAATACTCGCTGATCTGGAAAAAGAAACCGTCGATTGGGTGCCGAACTACGATGGCACTGAACAAATCCCCGCGGTGATGCCGACTAAAATCCCCAACCTGCTGATCAATGGTTCCTCGGGTATTGCCGTGGGCATGGCCACGAATATTCCTCCGCACAATCTCAGGGAAGTGATTAGTGCCTGCATGGCCTACATTGAAAACAACGACATCACCATCGAAGAGTTGATGGAGCATATCCCGGGTCCTGATTTTCCCACCGCGGCGATTATTAACGGCCGTGCCGGAATTCTTTCAGCCTATCGCACCGGACGTGGTCGTATTTATGTGCGTGCGCGTGCGGAAGTGGTGCCTAATGAAAAGAGTAACAAGGACACCATTCTTATTCATGAACTGCCTTACCAGGTGAATAAGGCGCGCTTGATTGAAAAGATCGCCGAACTGGTCAAAGATAAAAAAATCGAGGGAATTGCCGAACTACGCGATGAGTCGGATAAAGACGGCATGCGTGTTGTGATTGAAATGAAGCGCGGTGAAATGGGTGAGGTGGTACTGAATAATCTCTATGCCCAAACTCAGCTGGAAACCGTCTTCGGTATTAATGTTGTCGCGCTGGTAGATGGCCAGCCAAAATTATTAAACCTGAAAGAATTGATCGAGCATTTCATCCGCCATCGACGTGAAGTGGTTACTCGTCGTACCGTCTATTTGCTGCGCAAAGCGCGTGAGCGGGGCCATTTGCTCGAAGGCCTGGCCATTGCGATTGCCAATATTGATCCGGTAATTGAGTTGATCAAATCCTCCGATACTACCGCCGAGGCCAGGGAAAAACTGGCCGCTCGGGCCTGGATTCCCGGTGATGTCAGTGCGATGCTGGAACGGTCGGGTGAGTCGGTTTGTCGCCCGGATAATTTACCGGATAATTTTGGCTTTATTGACGGCAAGTATCATTTGTCACCAGCACAAGTTCAAGCCATTCTCGATTTGCGCTTGCAAAAGCTGACCGGGCTTGAGCATGAGAAGCTGTTAAAAGAATATCAGGAAAAGCTCGATGAAATTGCCGAATACCTGAGCATCCTTGGGGATTCGACTATTTTGCTGACACTGATCCGCGAGGAGTTACAGCAGGTTGTTGAGGAATACGGCGATGAACGTAAAACGGAAATTATTGAGTCGCTATCAGACCTGACTGAAGAAGATCTGATTGCGGAAGAAGACCGTGTGGTTACCATTTCCCATGGCGGTTATGCCAAAACACAACCCTTATCGGATTACCAGGCCCAACGCCGTGGCGGGATGGGGAAATCGGCGACCGCGGTTAAAGATGAAGACTTCGTTGAGCATCTGTTGATCGCCAGTACCCACGATACTATTTTATGTTTTTCCAATGTCGGTAAAGTGTACTGGTTACGGGTGTTCCAGATTCCTGTTGCCGGTCGCAACGCTCGTGGCCGGCCAATGGTTAACCTGCTGCCGCTGGATGAAGGTGAGCGCGTGACGTCTATTTTACCGGTCAGTGAATACACTGAAGGGCATTATATTTTCATGGCCACGGCTAATGGTACGGTCAAGAAAACGGCTCTTACCAATTTTGCCCGACGTCGTAACAGTGGTTTGCGTGCGCTGGAACTGGAACAAGGTGATGTGCTGGTCGGTACGGCGGTGACCACGGGTGATTGTGATGTGATGCTATTTAGCAGCGCTGGCAAAGCGGTGCGTTTTAAGGAAAGCGATGTGCGCTCCATGGGTCGTACGGCGAAAGGTGTGCGAGGCATTCGCATGGAAGACGGCCAGAAAATGATTTCCCTGTTAGTGCCGCAAGAAGGCGGTCGGATTCTTTCAGTGAGTGAGAATGGCTATGGCAAACGTACCGAGATAACGGAGTACGCCACTAAGGGACGCGGTAATAAGGGTATGATTTTCATGCAGGCCAGCGAGCGCAATGGCCAAATGATTTCGGCGGTGCAGGTGTTTGAAGGCGATGAACTGATGATGATTTCCAATCAGGGCACCATGGTACGTACCCGAACCGATGAAATCTCAATTCTTGGTCGCAATACTCAAGGCGTTCGTGTGATTCGTCTCAAGGACGGCGAGCACGTTGTCGGTGTTGAGCGCATAGACGAACCGGAAGAGCTGCCCGAGGTTTCCGAGCAAGAAACCGATAGCGAATAATTCGCCGGCTTATTACTTTTCTTTTATTTATTTTTTTAGATTAAGGCTGTACTGATCCATGACAAGACGTTTTAATTTTTGTGCCGGACCGGCGGCGCTGCCGGAGTCGGTGTTATTGCAAGCGCAACAAGAACTGCTCGATTATCGTGATGCTGGCTTATCCATTATGGAAATGAGCCACCGCTCAAAAGAAATTGTCGCTATTGCCGAGCAGGCGGAAGCCGATTTTCGTGAGCTAATGGGTATTAGCGATGACTATGCGGTGCTGTTTTTACAGGGCGGGGCCAGTACCCAGTTTGCTGCGGTACCTTTGAATCTGCTGGGTGACAACACCACGGCGGATTATATCAATACCGGGCAGTGGTCAAAAAAAGCGATCAAGGAAGCGCAGCGTTACTGTGAGGTCAATATTGTCGCCAGCAGTGAAGACAGCAACTTCACCACGATCCCCCCTGTGGATAGCTGGCAGCTCAATAAAGAGGCGGCTTATTTTCATTACACGCCCAATGAAACTATTGGTGGTGTTGAGTTTGCCTCGATTCCGCTTGGGGAAGTGCCGTTGGTGGCAGATATGTCGTCAACCATTCTCTCAAGGCCTATTGATGTCAGCGCCTATGGGGTGATTTATGCCGGCGCGCAAAAAAATATTGGTCCGGCCGGGCTGACCATGGTGATTGTACGCCGGGATTTGCTGGATCGTGCGCGACCCGAGTGCCCGACCATGCTGGCCTATAAGACGGCGGCAGAAAACGATTCCATGTATAACACGCCACCCACCTACAGCATCTACCTGGCGGGGTTGGTGTTCCAGTGGCTCAAAAAGCAGGGCGGCCTGCAGGCGATTGAAACCATCAATCGACGCAAGGCAGATAAACTCTACAGTTATATTGATGGCAGCGGTTTTTACGCGAATCCGGTTGAGCCAGTCAGTCGCTCGTTGATGAATGTGCCGTTTACCTTGGCCAATGCTGATCTGGATAAGTCATTTTTAGCGCTGTCAGAGCAGGCGGGGATGTTAAACCTCAAGGGCCATCGCTCGGTAGGTGGTATGCGCGCCAGTATTTACAATGCGGTACCCGAAGAAGCGGTTGATACGCTGATTGATTTCATGAAAGACTTTGCACAACGCAATGGCTAAACAGGAGTGATAGGCGGGCATGGCAGATTCGACGGATGACAATAAAACCGGTGAACTGGATCTTCTGCGTGTCGAGATCGATGATATCGATAAGCAGCTACATAGCCTGATTAACCGCCGTGCCACCTGCGCCCAGCGTGTCGCCGAAACCAAGCTCAGGGAATATATTGATGAAAATGCTGGCGGTGACCTGTCAAAGGTGATGTTCTACCGGCCCGAGCGTGAAGCCCAGGTATTAAAAAAGGTGATGGCGCGCAATGAAGGGCCGCTGACAGATCAAACGGTAGCCCATTTGTTCCGTGAGGTCATGTCGGCTTGTCTGGCGCTGGAAAAGCCGATGGAAGTGGCCTATTTGGGGCCTGAGGGTACCTTCACCCAGGCGGCGGCGATTAAACATTTTGGCCACGCGGTAGTCAGCCTGCCACAAACCAGTATCGGCAATGTTTTTGCCCAGGTTGAATCCGGGCAGTGTAACTACGGTGTGGTGCCGGTGGAAAACTCCACCGAGGGCATGGTCAGTCACACCCTCGATAATTTTATCGACTCACCGCTGAAAATCTGCGGCGAGGTTGAATTACGGATTCAATTGCACCTGCTGGCCAATGCCGATGCGGTTTCCTCGGGAATAAAATCCATCTGTGCCCACCAGCACGCCCTGGCCCAGGCGCGTAACTGGCTGGATAATAACTGGCCGGATGTTGACCGCATCGCTGTCAGCAGTAATGCAGAGGCGGCCAGAATGGCCGGTGAAGACAGCAGTGTGGCTGCGGTTGCCGGCGATATTGCCGCTGAGCAGTATGGCTTGATGAAATTGGCAGAAAGTATTGAAGACCTGGCCAATAATACCACCCGATTCCTGATTATTGGCCGCGAGAGTGTGGCAGCCAGTGGCGAGGATAAAACCTCACTGGTGGTATCTACCCACAATAAACCGGGTTCGCTGTTCAAATTACTGGAGCCCTTCAACCGTGAGGATGTGGGCCTTACGCGTATTGATACTCGACCTTCGCGCACACAAACCTGGGCCTATGTTTTCTTTATGGAATTTGAGGGGCACCAGAGCGATGCGGTGGTGAGGCGCATCATGGATACGCTCGAAGAGCAATCAATGATGTTGAAGGTACTGGGTTCCTATCCCAAAGCAGTACTCTAGCTAACTGTATTCAGTATAAGTAATTGATAGACCTTAAATCCAACTGCGAGTACCCTATAGGGGATGCATGCCACAGGAGGGGTTTATGAATCGTTCAATTCTGGTTAAGGATTATATGATCCTGCAGCCGCCAAAAATTCGTTGTAGTACACCGATCTCTGAAGTCATCGATACCCTGATAAAAAATAATGTCAGCGGTGCCGCCGTAGTTGACGAAGACAATAATGTCATTGGCTATGTCTCGGAGCAGGATTGTATACACCATGTGTTAGCGGACAGTTACTACTGTGAGTCGACTACCCTGGTCGATTCGGTGATGAAAGAAGAAGTGGTCACCGTCACCGCTAAGGACAATATTATTGATCTGGCTAATCGCATGCAAAATAACCAGCCCAAGCACTTTCCTGTGGTAGAGGGAAGCAAGTTGGTGGGTTTTATTCGTCGCAGTGATATTTTAAGAGCGCTGGTAAACGAGCTTGATTTTTGTCGGTGAGCCACTGATTGTAAATTGAAAAAAAGGGCCTGTGCAGGCCCTTTTTTATTGTTACAGCTAATTGTTCATTAGTTGGTCAAAATTGGGCAGTTTTCCTCCCAGCAGGATAAACATCTCATCATCACTGGTAATGCCTATGCCTATAGCACAGGCATCGCACAAGCCGTCGCCGGCACCGTCGCTGGAATCACAGCTGGCATTGTCGTCAACACCGTTACATGGGCTGCCTATGTTTCCGGCCACACAGGCGGTGGGGTTGCATTTGCTGGCGTTTACCGGGCGTCTGGAGAGGCGGGTAACGGTTTCAATATTGGGTGAGCCATCCTTGTTTACACCGTTGTTATAAGTGGCGCAATATTCCAGGGTACGGTCGACGGGATCGCTGCTGTTAAAGACCATGCCCGGGTCAAAAAGCTTAAGCAGTGGCTCATCGTAATTGAAGGTTTGGTAAATCTGCTCGCCGCCCAGCGCCATGGTGAATTCTTCTCCGCGCTTATGGGTGTGGGAGGTCAGCCAGAGCACGCCATCGCCCTGGTTGAACAGGTAGTCCCTGCACACGGTCTTCCGGGTAAAGGGTTGGGTGCCTGTGGCGGCAAAAATGTTGTTGGTATAGGTGATCGGTTCAGCTTTGAAGCGTAAATCATCGGTGAAGAAGAAGTTTTTCCAGACATGGTGGATCGCATCCTGGGTAGTGAGGTTAAAGGCGTGGGAATTCCAGTAAAAAATTCCGTGACTAGGAAAAGCTTCGTAAAAACCGTCGCGGGTAATGGTGCTGGTAATCGTCTGGCTGCGGGTGAAACCGGAGGAACTTCCTGGGCCATAACCGCGGCAGGCAGCGCTGTTTTTAATTTCACTGATACACTTTCCGCTACCACAGGATGCCAAGTTGGTGGGTTCGCAGACCTGGCCATTGCGGTCGCCGCCGGTACAGCTCCACTGCCCAAACGAGGGGTCGTGAATTTGATCAACGGGGACATTCGGATACATGAGGATATTGTGGTGGGTAAAAGCATCTTCGCGTGTTTCGCCACGCTGTACATAAAAATGATCAGCGCTGGCATCCATGTATTGTGAGGGTATTGAACCCCTGAAATCCTCATACACGGCAAAGCAAATTTCCCGTTCCTGTTCCGCTGGCGCGTCATGGGGCGGCATGATAAATTGTAAACCGAGGTCTGCGGGTGGCGGTGGCAGCGGCGTAGTGTTGAGCGCCTCGGCCTCGGGCAGACAGACGCCGAGCAGCCGTTCCAGTTCTTCTTCACCTCTACCGAGGGTGTCACCCACCGAACCGTCGCGCGGAGCACCGGCTTCTATCCATAGCCGTATGGCCTCCAGCTGCCCTGCTGAAATAGCAGCTCCGGCACTTGGCATAACCGCGCCGGAAATATCGTAACTACCGGGGAACGTTTTGGCTGATAGTTTGTGATAGAGGTAGCTGAGTGATGGGCGGCGAGGGTTGACTCTTAACAAGCCGGATCCATCGGAGGCGACTGCAACCAGGTTATCAAACGCAACATCGGGGCTGAGGTCCAGTTCGCCCGCTTTGGCTTCGCCGTGGCAAAGGGAGTTAGCACAACCGGCACGTTCAAATACCACCGCCTGGATGGCCTCAAAGGTGCTGTCAAAGGTGGGGCAGTAATCCAGCTCCTGGTCGCTGGGGAGCAAGGCGTCCAGGGAATGAATACTCCAGGTATTTTCACCGTGATTGTGCAGGTGAATAGCGATGGCGTCACCGCGCTTGACGGCGAAGGGCAGGGTGAGGCTTAGGCGAGAAATAGCTTTGTCGCTGGGAATGTCGATCTCGGTTTCCCAAACCGTAGAGCCGGCCAGGGAGAGGGCCAGGTGTGCAGTGGCTGGAGCGTTAAAAGTAAGGTCACTGTGGCTTAACACCAACTCAAGTTGTGTGCCACTGTCGAGATCCAGCAGGCTTTGCTGGGTGAGCGAGAGGTAGTTGCAAAATTCAGTTCGCACTTCCAGTTGATCATCTTCAACCAGCCAACCGCTGTCTCTGGAGCAGTCAACCACTGCCGGGCGATGGTCGAGGAAAGGGTCGCGATTTTTTGACTGGATACCCCAAGCTTCGGCTTCGACCAGGGCGATACGGACAAAATCGATAACCGGCACATAGGGTTGATCAGTGAGCCAGGCAATGAACTTGGCATATTCATTTTCGCTTAGCTGCTGGGCACCCAGTGGCGGCATGGTGTGGGTTTCCAGTGCCGACATGATGGCCGAGCGGAGACCGTTAACTCGAGCGGAGCCCTCAAGGGAAAACGGCGCCACCGGATTATTACCGCTGTTGTGACAGCCGGTGCACTTGGCCTGCATGATCGGCTCGATATCATCGCTGAAGCTCATCATGACGCCATCGTCCCGGTTGATATTGCTATTATTGTCAGCGGAGGACGAGCCGCCACCGCTGCAAGCCACGCAGAGTAATAGCACAGCAAGCAGGGCGAATCGAAATGGGGTGCTGGAGAGGGGGGGCATGGTTTACCTCTAAGCTTATCATTGTAATAATTATGCCTTGATAGTATAAAAAACAACCGCTGGTTACAAGCCAACAGAACGGGATTACTGCAGTGGAAAACAGACAGCGACAGTTTGTGGCTCTGGGCGGGCCATGCCAGATTAAGCTTTCAGGCCCGGATGCCGACCATTTGGAACAGGTGTTGGCAAAAGCGGTGGCCAGACTGGCTGATTTCGAACAAAAGTACTCCCGTTATCGTGCGGATAGCGTGGTATCAAGGATTAATTGCAGCGCCGGCAGCGGGCAGGCCGTTACCGTTGATGCTGAAACCGCCATGCTGCTGGATTTTGCCTTTGCCTGCTATGAGCAAAGTGATGGTTTGTTTGATATTACTTCAGGTGCCTTACGTGGTGCCTGGGATTTTCGTTCTGTGAAACTGCCCACGGAGCAGGCGCTGGCAGCGGTGCTACCGTTGATAGGTCTGGACAAGGTGATCTGGTCAGCGCCGACCATTGAATTGCCGGTGAAGGGGATGGAGCTGGATTTTGGTGGCTTTGGCAAGGAATATGCGGCGGACCTGGTGGCGGCTGTGTGCAGGGAAGATGGCATTGCTCATGGCTTGGTTGATCTGGCCGGTGATATTGCGGTGATCGGGTCGCCCTTCGGTGAGGCGTATTGGCCAATAGGTATTTGCGATCCGCGGGCAACGGAAACAGCCATCGCCAAAGTGGATTTGTACGCTGGTGGCTTGGCCAGCAGCGGTGACTATGAACGTTTTATGGAGGTCGGGGGCAAGCGTTACAGCCATATACTGAACCCGCGCACGGGCTGGCCGGTTACAACCGTTGCCGGTATTACGGTGATAGCCGACAGTTGCCTGTTAGCCGGCTCGCTGGCAACGATCGCCATGTTACAAGGGCGGGATGCATCGGCGCAGTGGTTGGCCGAACTCGGTGCTTCGCATCTGGTGATTGATCAACATGGACAGCTGTCGGGCTCTATTCAAAGCGGTAAGTAAAGCCGGTAGTGAACCGGGTGAAGTCAACCAGTCCCGGCGCCTCTTCGTTATCGGAATCCAGTGCCAGGTCGGCATCGCTGTGGTAGCGCTCGCCACTTACGGTAATAAGCCAGTTGTCGAGCTGGTAATTAATTTTAAGGCCGCCGCTGATAGCACCATAAGCGGAGAGCCGATAATCATCTGAAAAATGTTGCTCATCGATATGGTCCCTGGCTTCATTGCCAAAAAAGTCTGCTTTGCTCTGTGAGTAATAACGAAGAAACGGTACCAGTTGCCAGCGACTGCCGATGTTTTGGTACCAGGAAATTCTCAGGGTGTGGGAACGGAGTCCCCAGTCATCGTCATAAAAGCGATAGTCGGTGTGCAATGCCGCGCTGGCATAATCGATAAAATAGCGATGATTGGCAGTCCAGGCCCACTGTTTTCTTTCGTCGGGTCTGCGGTCATTGTATTTGTAGGGGTCATCCAGGTAGCCCTCATGATAGGTGTAGCTCAAGGCGGTCTGGATGATGCTGCGGGCGTTGATAATATGACTACCACTGATGTAGACAGAGCTCTTCTGCTTATCATCTTTTAGGGTTCCGGTGGGGAAAATACCCTGGGTGGGTTTAATATCATCATCGGCATAGCTGAAGCCGGTGGACACGGTGCTAATATCCTGGTTGAACTCCCATAAAAATTCTACGCCGCCGGCATTCGAGGTGTAATCGTCTTCGTCGGAGTATTGGTAAAAAACCGACCAGCGGCCGTCATCCCGGTGACGGTTCAGTTTAATTGCGACCTCGCGACGCTGGTCATTGATTGATGCACCACTCATGATCAGGCGCGGGTCGCCGTTGGGGTCGACTTCTGTTTGCCAGGGTGAGGCGCCGCTCATATCTTCATATTGCATATCCAGCTTGACCGAAAAGGTTTCAGCGAGAGGGGCGACTATCTGGAATTGATGAATATCAATTTCATAGCGTTCGGTGGTACTGCCCGGCGCGACCAGGTCGCGATCAAGATTATCTTCGGAATAAAGACTGTAGCGATAGCCCAGGGTGGTGGCATCCGGTTGTGCATCGGCGTGACTATTACTGTTCGCGCCGCTTAGTAATAGGGCGGCCGAAGTCAGGGCGGTGAGCGTGTCTTTTTTTGGAGTATTTTTTTTATTTATTTTAGCCATGGTGATGTATCGAGCGGTCAATTACAACCGCAGCCCCCCCCGGAAGCTTTGCCGCCGCCGCTGGAGCCTTCTTTACTGAAATAGGCTTGCTCCTGTAATTGCTCGCCCATGCTGTCGGGTGCCCAGGCCATTTCCGGACGTGCCAGATCCTGTCGCTGCCAGGGTTCCACGGTGCTACAGCCTGCTGACAGGATCAATGCCGCCAGGGCAATTAGCTTAATCGGCAGGCAGGAAATAGTTGGCTTGGGGTTCATTCAACACTCGTTATCATTGTTGTTCGTCGAGTAATGTTTTGATGATTGATTTTATTCTGGCTTTATCATTTTTTTTGAAACCGATATGAATATGCCTGATTTTTCCATTGCGATCAAGCAGGTAAGCCGTTGGCATGCCGGGCAATTGATAACGACTGGCATTAATGCCTTGCGGGTCGGCAATGATTCGGTAGTTGACCGGGTGTTTGGCAAGAAATTTTTCCTTGTCCCCGGGGTTTTTGTCCAGATTAACGGCCAGTACTTCAAAGCCCTGGTCGCGAAATTCGATATACAATTCATCAAGTGCCGGCATGGAGCGCCGACAAGGCCCACACCAACTGGCCCAGAAATCGACCAGGACGGG
>JAUXHA010000070.1 GCA_030621845.1 Spongiibacteraceae bacterium | reverse complement strand
GATCACAAGGATACCTACACCCTGCTAGTGTCAGTCTTGCTGTCAGCTCAATGCACAGACGAACGCGTAAACCAGGTTACACCAGCACTGTTTGCATTAGCTGATAACCCTTTTGATATGGCCAGACAAGACCCTGACGCAATCAGGGCCATTATCCGTCCCTGCGGCTTATCGCCGAAAAAATCCACCGCCATTCACCGCTTATCCCAAATACTGGTAGAAAAATACCAGGGTGAAGTGCCCGCCGACATGGATGCACTGGAACAGCTGCCTGGTGTGGGCCACAAGACGGCCAGCGTGGTGATGTCACAGGCTTTTGGTATCCCCACCTTCCCGGTAGACACCCATATCCACCGCCTGGCCCAACGCTGGGGTTTGAGTAGCGGGAAAAATGTCAAGCAAACCGAGCGAGACCTGAAACGCCTGTTTCCAAAATCCAGCTGGAACGCCCTGCATCTGCAAATTATTTATTATGGCCGGGAATTTTGTAGCGCCCGTGGTTGCGACGGTACTGTCTGCGAAATATGCAAACGCTGCTACCCCAACAGGAAACACCCGAAAAAACTTAAAAAACCCTGAGTGCATCTCCTTTGGTCTGATACCAACAGAACTGCTATCATAGCCGCCTCAAAGACAACGGAAATCAAACCCAGTGACCACCCTCTACGGCATAAAAAATTGCGATACAGTAAAAAAGGCTCGGCAATGGCTGGAAGCAAAAAACATCGATTATCAATTCCATGATGTTCGCATTGACGGTCTGGATCAAACGCAGCTTAAAGCCTGGGTAAAAGAGCTGGGCTGGGAGACACTGGTCAATAAGCGCAGTACCACCTGGAAACAACTGGACAGCGATCTCCGCGACAATATGGATGAAGCATCGGCGATCAGTAGTATGCTGGCCCAGCCGACACTGATTAAACGGCCAGTGCTCGATACCGGCAAAGAGCGTGCCGTCGGCTTTAAGGAAGAAGCTTATCGAGCGCTGTTCAAGCACCACACACTTTAAATACTCCGATTAAATAATTCTATGCTAACAAGGCATAGCAACAGGTAGAGCAATATGAGCGAGCAACTTTTCAGCATCGGCCTCGGTGTAGGCAGCCAAAACGCCAAAGGTGATTGGCTGGAAGTCTTTTATCCAAAGCCCCTGCTAAATCCGGGCAAGGCATTGTGCAACGCATTAATCGACAGCCTCGATTACAGCGGTGGCAACCAGGCGATCAGCCTTAACAAGGGTCAACTTGGCACCCTGGAATCCAGCCTCAGAAGCGCCGGCGAATCAACGCAAGCGGATATTATCAAAGCCATGAAAACCTCCTCCCAGGCCCTGGTAGCAACACTGCTAGCCACCGATGAAGGTCCCGCATCCGTCCCCGAAGGCTACCTGAAGCTGCACCTGCTCTCCCATCGGCTGGTAAAACCCCACGATATTAGCCTGGACGGTTTGTTTGCCACCTTGCCCAACGTCGCCTGGACTAACAAGGGCGCAATTGATCTGGATGAACTGCCCCAGGCGCAGCTGGCTGCCCGCCTGAATGGCGAAATCATCAGCGTTGACTGTGTCGACAAATTTCCAAAAATGACCAATTACATCGTCCCCGCCGGCGTTCGTATTGCCCATACTGCCCGAGTTCGCCTCGGTGCCTATATCGGTGAGGGCACCACCATCATGCACGAAGGCTTTGTTAACTTTAATGCTGGCACCGCAGGACCGGGCATGATCGAAGGCCGCATCTCTGCCGGTGTGTTTGTTGGCGAAGGCTCGGATCTGGGTGGCGGCAGCTCAACCATGGGCACGCTGTCCGGCGGCGGCAATATCATTATTTCGCTAGGCAAGGAATGCCTGCTGGGGGCCAACGCCGGCATTGGTATTCCGCTGGGTGATCGCTGCACGGTGGAATCAGGGCTCTATATCACCGCCGGCACCAAAGTCATCATGCTCGATGACCAGGGCAATAAAGTAGAAAGCATTAAAGCGCGGGAACTGGCGGGAAAAGATGATTTATTGTTCCGGCGCAACTCCATTTCCGGTGCCGTAGAATGCCTGACCAACAAATCAGCCGTGGCCCTGAATGAGATTTTGCACGCCAACAATTAATACCGTCACCGGCAAAGATTGCTTGGGGGTTTCAACCCCTCAAGTAATACTGCGGCAATGCTGGCACAGAGCGTATCAATAAGGACTTTACCAACGCCCTCAGGGTGTAGATCATAAAAGCTGGCAAGACCATTAAACAACATGCAGTGAATAAGAATCATCTTCGCCTGCATAGCGCCCTTGCTGTGCGCTGCCATAAGCCCTCTCATCAAACGCTGCAAGCGCAGCACCTCGGGTAAATCGTTAACGCGCCGAAACAATATTTTATATTCCGCCGAGCTGATTATCTGCCGATTAAGCATCAGGTAGGTAAGACCATTGGGGTCGGACTGCACATGATTGACCACAGGAAAGACCAGCGCCGCGACCAAATCATACATGGACTGTGGCCCACCCTGCTCCAGATGATCGAGCATTTCGCACCGTTGCACAGTAATCATCTCACTGTGCTTGTTCAGCACCGCGTTGATCAAACCCAAGCGGTCACCATAGTGATATTGCGCCGCATTACGATTTTTCTGCCCCGCCGCCCGGCTGACATCAACCAGCGTGACGCTTTCAATGCTCTGCCCGGCAAACAGTTGTTCCGCGGCATCGACCAATCGTCGCCGGGTCTCCAGGCTATCTTTTCGTATCGACTTCACTTTAGCTTGCTCTTCATTCATAAACTGCTTACAGCATACCTAAGCCCAGGTCACAAGTTAATACTTAGTTTTAACTACTTGTAATCCCCAGCCGCAATCGATATAGTTAATACAGGATATTAACTATATAATCCATCGTATAACAACGCTATTTGAAAGAGGCTCCTATGAGAACGCCATTGTATAAATCACGTCCCTACGCCCCCTTTTCTGCCCGTTTTGGCGGCGAACGTATTAACGATTTTATTGTGATGTCTGAAGGCTGTTCCAACAGCTATTTAATTGAGACCAGCGAGGGCAGCATCCTGGTCAACACCGGTATGGGCTACGAAGCCCCCGTACACTATAAAAATTATCAGGCGCTATCTCCTGCGGCCGACTCAATCAAGTATGTCATTACCACCCAGGGGCATGTTGATCATGTTGGCGGCGTGCAATTTTTCCGTGATAAAAATCCTCACCTGCAATACCTCGCCCAGGCAGACAATGAAGAACATCAAAACTATGATGCACGTCTTCGTGATTTTCGCGCCAAGCGTTCAGCCTTTCGCTTTCTCGATGCTTTTAGCGAAGACTTCGGCTACTACGCCGAGCAGGGTTATACCGACATTAACAGCCAGGATCGCCCCAGCGCCGACCTGAGCTTTGAGCATCGCTATGAATTCACCCTCGGCGGCCTCGAGGTGGTACTGATCGCTGTACAGGGCGCTGAAACCAATGACTCATTGATTGTCTGGCTGCCACAGCACAAAATATGCCTCACCGGCAATCTGTTTGGCTGTCCCTTTGGCCACTTTCCCAACCTGGTAACCATACGCGGTGATCGTTACCGCGAGGCACTGACCTGTGCCGCAGCGGCGCAAACCGTGCTGGATCTTGATGCTGAATTAATTCTTTACGGACACCACGCGCCAGTAGTGGGCAAAGCGCTGATCAAATCAGAAGTCACCGCAATCCGTGATGCCATTCTCTATGTGCATGACGAAACAGTAAAAGGGATGAATGAGGGCAAGGATCTCTACACCCTGATGCAGGAAATCGAACTGCCCGCCGCATGCGAAGTGGGCCAGGGATACGGCAAGGTTTCGTGGAGTGTACGCGCCATCTGGGAAAGCTACGCCGGCTGGTTTCACCACAACTCCACCACCGAACTGTACAGTGTGCCGCAAAAGTCAGTCCATGCCGATTTGATCGAGCTTGCGGGTATCGACGCACTGGTCACACGTGCCCGGGAAAAATTTGCCGAAGGAAAATCGGAGCAGGCCCTGCACTTACTCGATATTATTTTTACCGAAGCACCGGAGCATAAGGACGCGGTAGCCCTGGCTATCCAGGTGCATGAAAAATTATTGGGTAAAGCAGACAATTTCTGGCTCAATGGCTGGCTGGAAAACCAGATCAAATTATTAAAAGGTGGACAAACGGCCTCACTCTCCTTTAAATAATATTCCGTTGCACTGGCTGGCGATGAATCACCACGAGATGACAGCAATGCCCAATGAAATACATATCGATGACCTGGCCGAACCGGTTTATACCGAAATGCAACGCGCGGCACTGGATTATGGCGAAACCCTCAGCGTAGACCTGAGCCCTGAGTCCATCATGGCAGAAGCCGAGCAGAAAACCGGGCTCAGCGACTGGGGTCCCATGGATTTTCTGGGCCGACTGGAGTTACTCTGTGACGAGTGGAACAGCGATACAGGACTGACCGGTATTGGCCGCCTGAGTTTACGTAACAAACTATTGCAGCACGCCAGCAGTCGCTTGCTGATCCAGCAACAATTCAGCCAACACCCTGAAATCCACCACATTCAAATCGAAAAGCCGATCATCGTCGCCGGCCTGCCTCGCTCGGGCACCACCCACCTGCTCAACCTGATGGCCGCCGACTCACGCCTGCGCGCCCTGCCGCTGTGGGAGTCCTATGAACCCGTGCCCATGCCTGGGGAAGCGTTGCTGGATGACGGCACCGACCCACGCTACCAGCGCTGTGCGGAAAGCTGGGAAATGATGCAGGCAATGGTGCCCTATATGGCCGCCATGCACCCAATGAACCCGGAGCATATCCACGAAGAACTGGAGTTGATGGGCCCTAATTTTGGCTCCTACAATTACGAATGGCTGTGTCATTCACCCCGTTGGCGCGACCACTATTTGTCCGAAGACCAGACTTACCAATATGAGTACATGCGCGATGTTTTAAAGCTACTCACCTGGCAGCAACGCGATACCGACCGCCCTACGCGCTGGGTACTCAAATGCCCCCAGCACCTTGAACAGCTTCCGGTGCTACTCAAGGTTTTTCCGGATGCCACAGTTGCCATTACCCATCGCGATCCGGTATCGGTCATTCAGTCCTCCGTCACCATGCTCGGTTATGGCCAGCGCATCAATCGCAAACAGGTTATCACCGAGCCACTGATCAGCTATTGGAGTGATCGTATTGTACGGCTGTTACAAGCCTGCACTAACGATCGCCACACACTGCCAGCAGAACAAAGTATCGATGTGCCCTTCGATGAAATGATCAGGGATGATGTCGGCATGGTCGAAAAGATCTATCACCAAGCCGGTCTGGAAATGACCGCACAGGCTCGCGGTGAACTCAAGCAATTTGTCGATGAGCATAAAGGTGCCTACGGCCGCGTGGTGTACGACCTCAAGGGTCAGTTTGGCGTCGACCCGGATCAATTGCGCGAGCGGTTCAATTTTTACTATGATGCCTTCCCGGTGAAGCGCACAACAGGCTAATACCTAAAAAAGGATAGATGATGAATAATTCTGCAAATTTCGATTATCACGCTGCCAGGGTACTGGTCACCGGTGGCACCAGCGGTATTGGCTACGGCATTGCCAGCGCCTTTGCCCGCGCCGGTGCCAACGTTACCGTAACTGGCACCCGTGCCAGCAGCGCTGATTATGACGATGTTGAACTCTCGGCGTTCACCTATAAAACCCTGAAGGTACCAGACACCGAAGCAATAAAACAACTGGCCGCAGAACTGGACGGTCTGGACATCCTGATCAATAACGCCGGCGCCAGCATGCCCGGCGGTGATGAATGGACGCATGAAGGTTTTGAGGAATCGGTCAGGGTTAACCTGTTTTCTGCCTACCATATGTCCCAGGCCTGCCTGGAACACCTGAAAGCCAGCACCATCGAAGGCGGTGCCAGTATTATTGGCGTCGCTTCATTAACGTCCTTCTTTGCCAATGAACTGGTACCCGGTTATGGTGCGGCCAAGGCCGGCCTGGTGCAAATGGCTAAATCCATGGGCCTGACCTGGGCAGAATACGGTATTCGTGCGAATAATATTGCCGCCGGTATGACCGACACCCGCATGACCGGTTTTATGAAGGATATACCCGAATTTAACGACCCCATTATCAAACGCACACCACTAAAACGCTGGGGAAACCCCGACGACATGGCCGCTGCGGTACTGTTTTTATGTAGCCGGCAAGCCAGTTTCATCACCGGTCAGACCCTGACTCTGGACGGAGGTTACACCCTCGGTGTGTAACACCAGCCACAACCCATAAGAGGATAAAACAATGAGTAAATTAAACGACCAGCATATCGCTGCCACCCTGCAAGCCTACGTCGATGCTGTCAGTGGTGATGATGTTGAAAAAGTACTTGAATTGTACAGCGACGATGCAATAGTGGAAGACCCGATAGGCACCGATGCCCATGTCGGCAAAGAGGCGCTGCGTGTTTTCTACCAGGGCGCTATTGATGCCGTTGAGCTGATGGAACTGGAGGGCAATGTTCGAGCCCGGGGTAAATGGGGTGCTGCCTGCATGAAAGCGTACCCCAAAGGCGTTGATATGCATATTGAAACACTGGATGTGATGGAATTTAATGACCACGGCCTAATCACCAAAATGACCGCCTATTGGGGCGACAACAATTTAGTTGCCAAGTAAACCGACTACAGGAAGCAAGATAATGAGTAAAATTTATGCCATGTCCGGAGGCGCTACCGGTATCGGCGCCTCGGTAAAAGAAAAGCTGCGTGCGCGCGGTGACCAGGTGATTGTTGTTGATATTAAGGGCGGCGATATAACCGCCGACCTGTCCAACGACGAAGGCCGCACTGCGGCTATTGAAGGCGTTATTCGCATGGCTCCGGATGGTCTCGATGGCTTCATCGCCTGCGCAGGCTTGCCACCGGTTGCCAAACCGCTGTCGCTGATCAGCCAGGTGAACTTCTTCGGCGCTGTTGCCACTCTCGAAGGCCTGCTCGAACTGGTCGCCAGGAAAAAAGGCGCTATGGTGTCGGTCTGCTCCAACTCAGCGCCTATGGGTGGTCTGGATGAAGAGTGTATTGCATTGATGCTGGCGGGCGACGAAGCAGCCGCCTGCGCAAGAGTCGACACACTCGATGATGGTCACAATGCCTACGCGGGCTCTAAAAATGCACTGTCTAAATGGACTCGCCGTAAAGCCCCCGAGTTTATGCGTAAAGGCGTTCGCATCAACGGTATCGCTCCGGGCATGACCAGCACACCGTTAACGGATCGGGTTTTTGATGACAAGGATTTTGGACCGTTGATGCGTGACTTCAGTGAAACCATCCCCTACGGTTCCATGGCTAGCCCCGAGATGATTGCCGATGCACTGATTTTCTTGCTCGACCCTGAAGCGCGCTTTGTCAGCGGCGCTATCCTGTTTGTCGATGGTGGTCAGGACGCGCTGTTGCGCCCCGATGAATTCTAGGACACCAAAATGAACGATACATTGCAGCAACAACTCGGTTTGCCGCCCGCCGATCAGCTCGGCTTTGTGGTAAAGAACCTGGAACAATCGATGGAAAAGTATGGGCCCTTATTCGGCCCCTTCCGCACCATGGACAGCTCCGTCAGGGATGCTGATTTTCGCGGAGAAAGCAAAGACGTCAAGCTCAAACTCGCGTTCGGCAAAACCGGTGAACTGGAAGTTGAACTGATTGAGTGGATCTCTGGCGAAAGCCCCCACAGTGAATTCATCCAGGCCGGCAACGAGGGCATGCACCATATTCGTTTTCGCGTTGACGACTGCGATGACTGTATTCGTAAAGCGGAATCGATTGGTTTTAAACGTTTCTGGTACAAGACCATGGAAGGCAACATTAAATTTACCTATATGGAACGCGACAATGATCCCCTGATCATTGAGTTCCTGCAAATGCCCGGGAACGACTAAGTTGTAGCGGTGAAAAAGAGATAGCATAGCAGCACCCACTTTCTTCCGACAAGAAGCTGAACACAGCAAGGAACAAATCATGTTTACAACACAATTATTTGGCCCAATTAAACAATGGGGCTTCCTGGTAAAAGATCTGGACCAAGCCATGGCCTACTGGAAAGACACTCTTGGTGTCGGTCCCTGGTGGGGTTATCGCAATGTAACCCTGGAGGCGCATTACCAGGGCCAGGTCAACGAAGTCACCATGGATGTCGGCCTCGCCTACCAAAATGGTGTACAGATTGAACTGATTCACCAAACCAATGATGTACTGTCTCCCTACAGCGAGTTTTACCACTCCGACAAACAGCAGTTTATGCATCAAATCGCTTATTTTGCCCCCGATATCGATGCCGCCATTGCGCGAGGTAAACAGGCCGGCATGACCGAACAGGGTTTCTGTAAAACCATGTTGAACCAACGCTATGTGTATATGGCACATCCAATGATGGGCGACGTAGTGGTTGAGTTGATGGAAGTAGACGACGGTTTTATCGCCGATTACCAGCGCTGCGCCGAAGAAGCGGAAAACTGGGATGGTAGCGACCCCTTCCGACTAATATCACTGTAATTGACCATGGAAAACATCATGAATAAGAACCAACATGCCATCCCCCTCATCAGCGAAGATACTGTCTCCCACTGGCACGATGAAGCCGACGTCATCGTTGTTGGCTTTGGTGCTGCCGGCGCCTGTGCCGCCATTGATGCCCGCGCTGATGGTGCCAATGTGCTGGTGTTAGAACGAGCCAGCGGGATTAGCGGCACCACCACAGCGGCCACCGGTCATTTTTACCTGGGCGGCGGTACCCGACCCCAGCTCGCTAACAACATCGACGACAGTGCCGATGAAATGTTTAATTACCTAATGGCCAATACGCCGGATCCCGATGAGGAAAAAATTCGCCTCTACTGTGATCAAAGTGTGGCGCACTTCAATTGGCTAGTGGAACAGGGTGTGCCTTTTAACGACGGTTTTTATAAGAAAAAACATTTTGAACAACCGACGGATGAGTGCCTGATCTGGTCAGGCAATGAAAAAGTATGGCCGATCAGTGAGCAAGCCAAGGCCGCACCCCGCGGGCATAAAGTGGAAAAAGAAGGTAGTGAAGGTGGTGGTCTGGTGATGAAACACCTGACCAGCAAGGCCGAGTCGCTGGGCGTGCGCTTTCAGTTTGATGCTGCGGTAAAAAACCTGGTTGCCGATAACAACGGCCATATTGTTGGCGTGCGTTACACCTGGTTTAAAGAGGAGCGTTATGTGCGTGCCGCGAGAGGCGTAATCCTGGCCGCCGGTGGTTTTGCCATGAACAATGAGATGCTGGATGAATACTGTCCGCGCTTAGCCAATAAAGGCGTGATGAAACAGGGTAATCCCTTCGATGACGGCACCGGTATTCGCCTCGGCGAGTCGGCGGGCGGTATAGCCTTGCATATGGACGGTGCCCTGATCACCTCCCCCTTCTATCCACCGGAGGACTTACTGTTTGGCATTATGGTCAATAATCGCGGCGAGCGTTTTATCAACGAAGATTCCTACCATGCCCGCACCGCCAATGCCTGCCTGCAACAAGCCGATGGCGAAGTTTACCTGATTGTCGATAACACTATTTTTGAACGACCTGAATTACAAATGCAGGAATTAATCGATGGCTGGGAAACCGTGGCGGAAATGGAAGCCGGCTTGCAACTGCCTGAAGGTTCCCTGCAAAAAACCCTGGCCGATTACAATGAAGCCGCGACCCGGGGTGAAGACCCCGCCTTCCATAAATACCCTGACTGGATCAAGCCACTTAATAATGGGCCCTATGCCGCGTTTCAATGCAGCCTGGGGAAATCGATTTATGTCGGTTTCACCCTGGGTGGATTAAAAACATCCGCTAATGGCCAGGTACTGACTGAAGCAGGAAAAGCGGTTGCGGGTTTGTACGCCGCCGGTGCCTGCGCGTCAAATATCGCCCAGGACGGCAAGGGCTACTCCAGCGGCACCTGCATTGGCGAAGCGACATTCTTTGGCCGCCGTGCTGGTCGTCATGCGGCAGCCGCCATCTCACAGGAGCGCACAAGCCTTGACTGACAGCATTCTACCCAAGGCTACCCAATACCACCGTATGCCTGTTCGCCTGCTCAACGGCCTCCTGCGTGGCCTTAATACCCTGGGCGTTGCCCGTATCAAACTGGACCAAGCCACACTACTGGCCCGCGCCAAAAGTGACACTGGCCTCAGCGACTTTGGTGATCCCCGATTTATGGAACCGATGCAGGTATTACTGCAGTCGCTGGAAACCGAAGCAGAGCTAAATCCCATCGGTCGCTTTTTGAATCGCAGTAATATCCTGCGCCTGCTCAAACATCGCCTCTATGTGGAGGACTTGCTCAAGCGTCACCCGGAAATCCTCGAGCGGGAAATACCGGACCCGGTGGTGATTGTCGGCCTGGCACGTTCCGGCACTACCCGCCTGCACCGCCTGCTCGCCGCCGATGAACGTTTCCTGCATTTAAAAGCCTGGGAAAGTGTTAACCCGGTTCCCTACCCCAAAAGCTTTTCAGCCCGTGACAAAGGCAGCGTAGATCCACGCATTACCGCCATTGACCTGGGACTAAAAGCAGTGCTGTACATGTCGCCACAAATCGCCGCCGTCCACCCCCTCGGTACTTTCGAAATTGAAGAAGAAGTAGGGCTAATCCAGCACGGCTTTTCCAGCCAGATTTTTGAATTACAGGCCAAAGTCCCCCGCTTTGGTGAGTGGTTAATGAGCCATGACCAGATTGCTGCCTACGAATACATGGTGGTATTGATGAAAATCATTTCCTGGTACCGCAATGATCCTGTAGACAAACCCTGGATACTGAAAACGCCCCAGCATATGCAAGACCTCGATGCCCTGATGCGGGTTTTCCCCGGTGCCAAGCTGATATGTTCACACCGCGACCCGATTAAATGCGTTGGCTCCGCCTGCTCCATGACCTGGAACGCTATTCTCCGTGACAGTGACAGCGTTACCGCTGACTGGGTTGGCCAGGCATGGTTTAGCAAAACCGAGCGTATGCTGAAAAAAACCATGCGGGTTCGCAAGCAAATGGTCCCCGCAGAAAACCAGTACGATGTGCAGTACGCCGATATTGGTGCGGATTGGCAGCAGGCCATCCGGGGTATTTATGATTTCCTCGATATGCCCATCACCGAGCAGGCAAAAAACAGCATGCAGGCCTGGGTCGACAGCAACGTCCAGCATAAACATGGCGCACATAAATACAGCCTGGCCAATTTTGGCCTGGACAGAGACGAGGTAGACCAACGTTTAATGTTCTATCGTGATCACTACAACATCCCCTACGAAAACAGTAATCCACACGCCCAACAGGAGCCCGCATGAGCATACCAACAGAAAGCCGCAGCGCCTTAAAAGAACTGATTCAATTATTACAGGAAGTCGATGAACACTGGTGCAGTGAGGAACGTAATCTGAACAGCCCGGAAGATATTGCCAGCTCACACCGCGCCCTCATGCACATACTGGAAGCCAGCATTGTCGGCTATTTCGAGCAGGATGCCAGCAAGCCTGACTTTCGTCGCATTGTCACACCGTCTAGAAAACTGACCGGTGATAACAGCGATGCTATTTATTTTGATGCCCCTTTACATCCTGACCATGCCTACGTAATTAACGGCGAAACCAATGGTGCTGTGTATTTCTCCATGACCATCGAGAACGACACCTATGATGGCCGCATAGCCAAAACGACCGGTGGCGTAATCAACGATACTGAAATCGATATCGATGAGCAGGGAAAGTTTACTCTTTACCTGGGTGGTGAGCCACGCTCGCGCAATTGGTTACCATTGAAAGAAGGCGCGTCGCGAGTAACCACGCGCCATTACTTTGAGCATACTGAACCGGCTGCAAAAAACCCTGACATGGAACCGCGCATGCACATCAACTGTGTGACTAAAACGGCTATCTCAGCGCCACCTAATGATGCCAGTATTGCCGCAGGCATTCGCCGGGTTGGCAATGCGCTGCGCAGCCGCACCCTCGACATGCCTGCCCTGGGCGGCGGTGAACTGCCGGCTTTTATGTCACCACTACCTAACGAATTTCCCACGCCGCAAACACCGGGTAACTTTGGACTCGCTGCCTTCGACGCTCATTACTCAATGGCACCCTTTTTTATCAACACCGACGAAGCTCTGGTGATTACCGGGCGCTGGCCCGACTGCCGCTTCGGCAATGTGTGTTTATGGAATCGCTTCCAGCAAACGCTGGATTACGTCGATCGCAGCAGCTCCCTGAACCGGGCGCAAACACAACTGGAAGCAGACGGGTCATTCAAAATGATCCTGGCCCATGAAGATCCCGGCCTGCCCAATTGGCTGGATACCGAAGGTAATTTATTTGGCCTGGTGTTCTGGCGATTCTTTTTAGTGGAGGGCGAGGCGGAAACACCGCAGGTCGAGGTGGTCAAGCTAAGCAGTTTAAAGGGCGAATAGCGACAGTATTCGTAACATTGATTTGCATGAAAATAACCCGCTCCTCACGTAATCATTAATCAATGCACCGCGAATAAAAATCAAAGATTTCAGGATGTTGTTTATGACTATGATACAGGCTCAATTCTCCCTGCCACTTCGTTTGCTTAATGGCACATTTTCTGTGCTCGGCAAACTCGGCAATCATCTTGTAAGCCTAAATCCCGAGGCGCTAATGGTCAGTGCCAGCAAACAAACCGGCTTAAGCGATTTTGGTTCCGACTACTTCCGCCAGCCACTGCATTTACTCTGCGAGTCGTTCGAGGAGGATGCCCACCTCACCGGTCTGGGTCGCATTATGGCCCGACAGGAATTATTACGATTACTAAAAAACCGTCTGCAATTTGTCGATATTTTCAAACAACACCCCGAAATAGCCGATGAACAAATCATTTCACCAATTTTTATTCTAGGCATGCCGCGTACTGGCACCACCAGCCTGCATGAACTCATGGCCCTGGATCCCCAGTTTCGCGTGCCATTAAGCTGGGAAGTGGCAAGGCCCTTCCCGCCCCCTGAGCGCGCCAGCTACCTCAGCGATCCCCGTATCGCCATGACAAGAAAAGAGCTGGAGAATCTCGATAAATTGCTGCCAAACTTTAAAAACATGCATCCCATGGGCGCGCAATTACCACAGGAATGTATAGCCTTATTCAGCCATGATTTCGCCTCAATGATTTTCGATGTGCAATTTCGTGTAAGAAAATACCAGTCCTGGTTAATTCACCAGGATATGACCGAGGTGTTTAAAAATCACCGCCGCTGGCTGCAACTGCTACAGTGGAAATGTCCCGCTGATACCTGGGTACTCAAGTCACCTCAATACCTTTGGAATGTTGAGGATATGCTGCGTGAGTATCCCGATGCCCGTGTGCTGCAAACCCATCGCGACCCGGTCAAAGTGGCGATGTCGATTGGCAGCCTGACGGCAACCTTGCGCAGCCTGGGTTCAAACCAGGTCGATGTAAAAGAAGTGACCCGGGATTACGCCGAACTGCTGAAATACGGCACCGACAAAACCATGGCAGCCAGGGAAAAAGGCCTGCTCTCAGCTGATCGCGTTATCGATGTGCAATTTGCCGATTTTTGCAAGGGACCGGTAGAACTCTTGCGAGGGGTTTATAATCATTTGGGACTGGAAATGGCTGAAGCAACGTCAACGGCTATGTCGGATTTTCTCAATACCGGTCATGAGACCGAGCGACACGGCAAGCACCGCTACAACCTGGACGAATCAGGTATTAACCTAACCGAGGAACGAGCACGTTTTGCCACCTATCAGAAGGCTTATGCTATTCCCTCGGAGCCCTTTGCTTAACAGCGTTACCCCGTTGACTGAATGACAATCGCTACAGTGTAAACACGATTGTCATCCAGGGCCGTATTAGGCTAAGCCTAACTCACTGCGAACGATATCTGCACCCTCTACCATGGCTTTTAATTTACTAAAAGCCAATTCCCGGCTGAGGTATTTCATGCCACAGTCCGGCGCCACCACAATGCGTTCGGGGGGAAGCACTTCCAATGCCTTGCGCAAGCGCTCGGCAACAATTTCAGGCGTTTCCGCCTTCGGGTCATGCAAGTCAATCACGCCCACATGAATACGCTTGGAAGGCAGTAATTTAAGCATTTCATTGCTCAATTCCGGCTGGGCAACTTCAATCGATATTTCATCGGCACAGCAAGCATCCAATTCACCGAGAAAGGAATATCCATCCGGTTTTTCATCAACGTGTTTGCCATAGCCAAAACAGACATGCAGTACTGTAGTACCGGTTGCGCCTTGCAAGGCTCTGTCGATAGCCGCTACGGCATATTCACGTGCTGCCTCCGGGCGAGCCTGCACATAGGGCTCATCCAATTGGACAATATCGGCACCCGCGGCAAAAAGATCTTTCACTTCTTCATTAACTGCCGCCGCATAGGCCATGGCAAGTTCCGCATCAGTGGCATAAAAATCATTTTGTGCCTGCTGTGACATGGTGAAAGGACCTGGCAGGGTGATTTTAATCGCTTTATTGGTATAGCGCTTCATCAGCTTAACCATTTCGACTTCAACGGCAGCGATACGCTTGATTTCACCATGAACCCTGGGCACAGGGACTGATTTACCGGTTCTATCCACGGCACTGCCCGGGTTATCCAAATCAATACCCGCCAGGGCATTACTGAAACGGTTGGAATAACTCTCCCGGCAAATTTCGCCGTCGGTGACAACATCCACACCGGCCAGCTCCTGGTCACGAATAGCGGTAATGGTCGCATCCTCCCAGGCTTCCTGCTGATACTCTTCACCCACACGCCATAATTCTTTTGCCCTCACCCGCGGAGGTAAACGCTCGCCCAGACGCGCCTTGTCAATCAACCAGTCCGGCTGGGCATAGCTGCCCACTAATTGCGTTGGTAACAGTTTATTTGTCATGGTTTTTTCCTTTCAATACGTTGTTTTTTTATCTAACTGAATTAAGATAATTCTTTGCCCCGGAAACGATAAAGGCATCGTAATTCACATACAAAAAGCGCGTGCCCAATTCCAGGAAGCGCTCAACACTTCCCGGGGCGCAATTCGTACCCGCCGCCACCTTGCCACTGGCGGCAATCCGCCGCAAACCTTCGTCGATGGCGGAGGCTACTTCGGGGTGTTCTGGCTGCCCCTGGAATCCCATCGCCTGGGCCAGGTCATTCGGTGCGATAAAGACCACGTCGATATGTTCAACTTGTACAATCTCGTCAATGTTCTCAAG
>JAUXHA010000005.1 GCA_030621845.1 Spongiibacteraceae bacterium | reverse complement strand
CCAAGGCAGCTCGACGTGCAACGTTCGCTGGATCAACTATTGATCAGACGGATGCCAAGCAAGTCACTGAGTATTGGCCAGGTAGAAGATGATACGATCAATCTGGTGGCGATGTTATTTCAGTTTATTCTCGATGATCGCAATCTTGCGGCGCCGATGAAGGCGCTGATAGGTCGCTTGCAAATTCCTATCATTAAAGTGGCGATGCAGGATAAGAGTTTCTTTAGTAAGGGCGGCCACCCGGCGCGTAAATTATTGAATGAGATTGCCAATGCCGCGCTGGGTTGGGTGGCGGGTGAAGATATACACCGCGATCCTCTGTATAACAAAGTCGAATCCGTGGTTAGCCAGTTGTTGAATGAATTCGACAATGATCCGGACATCTTCCGGCAGATTCTTACGGATTTTGTTTCTTTTATGGAGGTGCAGGGCCGTCGAGCTGAATTGGTGGCCAAGCGAGCAGTTGATGCCGAGGATGGCCGGGCGCGATCCGAACTGGCGCGTAGCTGTGTTGATGGCATTATTGATGAGAAGGTCAGTGGGCAGCAGTTGCCATCGGTGGTGATTGAGCTACTGGAAAAGGCCTGGAGTAATGTCTTGTTTCACTGTCATTTAAAGGATGGCGAAGGCAGCAGTAGCTGGCTTGAGGCGCTGGACACGGTGGATGAGTTATTATGGAGCGTGCAGCCACCCGAGAATACAGAGTCCCGCCAACGTTTGTTAAAGCGACTGCCCAGCTTGCTAAAGACTTTGCGCAATGGCTTAACTCGCACCTCTTTTGATCCCTTTGAGATGAATAAGCTGTTTGCTGAGTTGGAGATCGTTCATCTGGCTCGCTTAAAAGAAAAGCCAGTTGACGCCGTTACCAGCACCCCCGGCGCCAATACGCTCGATGAGTTGTTGGATGAGCGCAGCGCCAATAAACCAAAAGTTGCAAGGCCTCGGCGGGAAAAAACACCGGTTCCGGCGCAACAAAAAGCGCAGCGACAATCTCCACAACAGCCGCAACAACAGCCGGTCGCTAAGCCGAATATCTCCGCTAAACCCACCCCGGCGATCCCGGCGCAGGCAGAAACCGCGCTGGATGAAAGTGACAGTAGTTATGGCTTGGTGGATGCGCTTGATATCGGCAGTTGGGTCGAAGTGCACCAACAGGAAGGAAATAAATTTCGCTGTCGCCTGGCGGCAATTATCCGTGTCACCGGTCGTTATATTTTCGTCAATCGCTCAGGAATGAAGGTGGCCGAGCATACTCGCGGCACCCTGGCTCAATCGATTAAACTTCAGCAAATCACTTTGCTGGATGATAGCCTGCTATTTGATCGGGCGCTGGAGTCAGTGATTGGCGATCTTCGGGGTATGAACGCGAAAGTCTAGCCCCCCAAACCTTTACTACTTTAAAAAGCCCCGTAAGCGTGTATTATCCATTAAGGATTATGCAGCGGAGTTTATCGGCTTGTCTGTTTCAGAACACTGGTTATCGTCAGCGCGTAAAGTGGCTTCAAAAAATTGCAACGAGCGTCCAGCCACAGCAGAAGTCTCGCTGCTGGTTATACACAATATCAGCTTGCCCCCGGGTGAATTCGGTGGTGCCTATGTTGAGCAACTCTTCACCAATTGTCTCGACTGCAGTGCCCACCCGGATTTTGTTGAGCTGCGTGGTGTTGAGGTGTCTGCACATTTGTTAATTAGCCGTGAGGGGCAGCTTAGCCAGTTTGTGCCCTTTGACAAGCGCGCCTGGCATGCCGGGGCGTCTGAATTTGAGGGCATTGAAAATTGTAATGACTTCAGTATCGGTATTGAGTTGGAGGGCACCGATGACAGTCCCTATACAGACCAGCAGTATCACTGCCTGGTGGATATTTGTCGTCAGTTGATGGACACTTATCCCCTGATCACCCGGGAGCGCATACGCGGTCACAGTGACATTGCCCCCGGCAGAAAAACCGACCCCGGTAATAGTTTTGACTGGGACTTCTTGCGACAACAATTGGAAAGCTAATGGAATTGCTGGTTATTCTTATCGCCCTGGGGCTGGTACAAATCTGGGGTTCAGGGGGGCCGGTTCAACAGGACCAATGGTTTGAGCGTTTAATTTCTGCCCTGGGCTCCGTGCTTGAGCAACCCCGAATAATGCTAGTGCTGCTGGTTGGCATTCCCTGCCTGTCGATTCTATTGCTGTTCTGGTTGCTTGAAGACGTGGCTTTTGGTTTGCCATCACTGGCACTGGCGATCATTGTATTACTTTACAGTCTCGGTCGCGGTGAATTTTCCGATAAGATACAGACATATCTCAACAGCTGGAATCAGGGCAATTTTGAATCTGCCTATGAATATGCAACGGCTATTGGTGACTTCCAGCAAAGCGAGGCTATTAACGATTACGTGGCCTTGCATGAGCAGGTACGCCGTACACTACTTTACGAAGGGTTTGAGCGCTGGTTTGCGGTGGTGTTCTGGTTTCTAGTGTTGGGCCCAGTCGGTGCGCTGGCTTATCGTCTTAGCTATTTCTGTGGCCGTAGCTCACAATTACAGCCGCGGCACAAACAACTGGCTTTGCGTATGGTGCACTATCTCGATTGGCTGCCCGTTCGCTTACTGGCATTTTCCTTTAATTTGGCCGGTGATTTTGTTTGCGGATTTAATCGTTGGCTGCAAGTAATTTTTGAGAATCTGCCGGCGATGGAGTTGCTGGATGGCTGTGGTTGTGCGGCCATGAACGGTAGCGAGCAGGCCTACCCTGTCGAACAGGACAAATTTATTCAATTCGCTCGTGAACAATTGTTGGCTAGCCAGGCATTGTTATCACGCAGTGTTATTGTCTGGTTAATCATTATTGCCTTGTTACAATTCACTTTCGTTTAAAGCCTGTGAGAATCCCGCTAGCGGTTTACCCGCCGCATTATCGTTCCACCCGGTGATTGAGGGTGGAGAGTCCTTGGCACGGGTGGAGTCATTACAGCATCGGGCATTGCCTGGCGACATGGCCAGTGTTGATACCGTGGCACTCACTACGGAGGACAGTTAATTATGACTGTGAAGACAACCACGATTGATTTATTGCGCCATGGCCAGTGTGAGGGTGGCGAGATTTTTCGGGGCAGTACCGATGTCCCGTTGACGGACAAGGGCTGGCAGCAGATGCAGCAGGCAGTACACGAGTCATCACCCTGGCAGCGGGTGGTCAGCTCATCACTGCGCCGTTGCCGTCTCTTTGCTGAACAGCTGGCAGAGGAAAAAACCCTGGCCGTTGAATCCCATGATGCCCTGCGAGAAATTCATTTCGGCGACTGGGAGGGGCAGTTGCAGGAAACGGTTCAGCGCGAACAGGGCGAGCAGTTACGTGCTTTCTGGCAAGACCCTCTTAGTAATACACCACCGAATGGTGAGCCGCTGGTGGATTTTCACCGGCGGGTGAGCCACTGTTTTAACAGCTTGTTACAGCAGTACCAGGGCGAGCATCTTTTACTGGTAAGCCATGGTGCGGTTATTCGCGTATTGATCTGTGAGCTGCTCAACATGCCACTGGATTCGATTGCCAGTATCTCGGTTCCCTACGCCTGCCTGACTCGGTTCAGGGTGTATCATCTCGATAAAAAGCCAGACTGGGCTCAGCTCTGTTTTCATCGCGGTGAGTAATGAGTCCGCCGCCGCTTGGCGGGTACCGGAATGCAGGTCTTTGTCTGTTTTTGAGAACCATCGCGGGGGCGCTTTGTGACCGCTTTGGCAGAATCTTAAACAGGGCCAATAAAACGGTCTAAACTGATGACTATCATGCCTGAACAGTGTTCGCTTTACTTGTTTGGCACCTCTCTCAGAAGGATTGACTCTCTTGTTGCAACGTCCGGAAAAAACCTTGTTTCGTTATGAAATACAAGGACTGCGGGCGGTTGCAGTACTGGCTGTACTTATTTATCACATTTTCCCGCAGTGGCTGTCAGGCGGCTATGTCGGGGTTGATGTATTTTTCGTTATTTCAGGGTACCTGATAACCGGCCTTTTGTTGAGGGAAGCCGAGCTTCAGGGGCGGATTGACCTGGTTCGATTTTATGGGCGCAGAATTCGCCGTCTGTTACCCGCCGCCAGCCTGGTGCTGTTGCTTACCGCATCGGCCTATACCCTGCTGCCCAATTTACTGTGGGGCGACCTGGCTACTGATCTTTTTGCCAGTACTTTTTATCTGCAGAATTGGTGGCTGGCCAGCCAGGCCGTGGATTACCTGATGTCCGGGAATGCTCCCGGTCCGTTGCAACATTTTTGGTCTTTAGCGGTGGAGGAACAATATTATATTGTTTGGCCGCTGCTACTCAGTTCATCCCTGTTGCTGTATCGCCAGCCTCGCCGTGTGTTTGTGTTTCTGTTAGTGAGTATAGGTTTGGCCTCGTTAATTTATTCGTCTTATATCAGCTCACGCAATCCGGGCTTTGCTTATTTTGCTACTACCACCAGAGTGTGGGAGTTGGCGCTGGGGGGTGTTTTGGCAGTGTTCCCGAGCTGGCAATACTGGTCGGGAAAAGTGCGTAATGTGTGTGGTTGGCTAGGAATGTTGGCCATTGTCGTTGCCTGTACCCGCTTTGATAGCCACACAGTGTTTCCCGGTACGGCGGCGCTGCTACCGACACTGGGTTCGGCCTTGGTAATTATCTCCGGGGTTGGTAAGGGGTTCTCAATTTATCCCCTGCTCACTCTTCGGCCGCTGCAGTACGTCGGTGGCATTTCTTATTCTCTTTATCTTTGGCACTGGCCGGTGATTGTTTTTGTTAATGCGCAAAGTGCTGGGGGAAACCACTGGCAGAAGACAGTGTTTATTATCGCCGTGTCAGTTTTGTTGTCTCACTTTAGTAGATATTATGTAGAAGATCGCTTTCGCACCGTGCTGTCATCGCGTACTGCACTGCGTGGCACCTATACGATGGCTGTTGGACTGGCTGTTTTGGTGAGTATTTCCGCACTGTGGATTAACTATGATTTTAAACAGCTTCAACTTGCGGCCAATCAGCGTGCTGTTGCAGACAGTGGTCGAGAAATTGATCAAGCCACCGCCGCCTATTATCCCTCAGCGTTGACGGCCAGGGAGGACAAGGCTTCGGCTTACGATGAAAAGTGTATTACCACGATGCTCGGTTCAGAGCCCGGTCTGTGTTATTACGGTAATCCCCGGGCAGAAAAAACAGTGGTTGTTATTGGGGATTCCCATGCTGTTCACTGGTTGCCGGCACTGAAAAAAATTGCAGTGCTGGAAGATTGGCGGCTGGTGGCTATTACCAAGTCTGCCTGTGCTTATGGCACTGTGCCCAGTGCGAACAAGGCCAGGGAGAGGGATCTGACCTGTGTCGAGTGGAATGCAAAACTTCGTGTTATTTTACTTGGCTTAAATCCGGATATTTATGTATTCAGTCAGTCCATCGGTAATTTTGCCGAAGGTGCCAGTGACCGGGTGGAAAGCGCGGAGCTGCTGGCACAAGGGTTAATCAAGGCGTGGCAGCAACATATCCATAACGGAAAATTAGTGGTCGCAATTAAGGATACGCCGCGCTTGAGTATTGATGTCCCTGTTTGTCTTTCCCGTGCGGGGGCAACCATCGAATCATGTGGCAAGCCCAGAAGTTCCGCCGTCGATAGAACCCGCATGCCCGATCCGCTGGTTATTGCTACAGAGCGGTTGGACAATGCTTACCTGATTGATATGACTGATTATATTTGCGATGAAGATGTCTGCCCGGCAGTGAAGGACAGGATGTTATTATGGCGTGATGGACATCATCTTACCGCGACCTTTGCCACATCGCTATCGCCCCAGTTACACAGCGCTTTTAAGGCAGTGATGAAGCTTTAGCAGGATGGGTAGTGGGTGATTTCAATCAGCGCCCGAATGATCAGGCGCTTGCCATTATTCAGAGGCACCCTAGAGTATCGGTGCCAGCAGGTTGGACAACCGTGTTAACAGTCGGTGGGGTAGTGACCACTTGTTGACGTCATCCAGATGGAGCTGTTGGCTGCAAGCCATGTCCGCTTCCAGCATGGTTTTCACTTTTTTGGCAAAGCCGGCATCTTTACTTAGCAGGTTAATTTCAAAGTTGAGGTGAAAGGATCGATTGTCCAGGTTGGGGCTGCCAATGGTGGTATAGAGATCATCGATCAAGCTGACTTTTTGGTGTAAAAATCCTTCCCGATAATAATAAAACTTTACCCCGACGGTTAGCAGTTCTTTTAAATACGCCTGGGAAGACCACTGCACCAGAAGGTGATCGGGATTTTTCGGTAACAGGATGCGCACATCGACTCCCCTCAAGGCCGCAAGGGTAAGGGCGGAGATAACAGTCGGGTCGGGGACAAAGTAGGGGCTGACTATCCACAGTTGTTGTTTAGCGGTATTGATTAAATGCAGGTAAATCAGCGTGCAGCTGTCGAGTGAATCGGCGGGGCCGGTGGGCAATACCAGTGAATTGATGTCGCTGTGGATATTGTTGCTGGGCTGCCAGTTGAGTGTGGGGATATTTTCTGTCGCCCAGTGCCAATCCTCAAGAAAGGCCAGTTGTATGGAGGCGGCTGCCGGCCCTTCAATACAGATGCCGGTATCACGCCAGGGCGATAAGGCTTGATCCATTCCCCGATATTCATCACCGATATTGAGCCCTCCCAGCAGGGCGCAGTGTCCGTCAATAATGGTGATTTTACGATGATTACGAAAGTTCAGTTGGAACTGGTTAGCGCGGCCCTTGGTGCTGTGAAAGGGTACAAAGTCTATGCCCTCGACTTGGTTCAGGGTCTGGATAAATGATTGTTCCAGCTTCAGGCTGCCGATTTCGTCGTAGAGAAAGTAAACATGTACTCCCATCGCTGCTTTTTTTATCAGTCGATCTTTTAGCTGCTGACCGGTGCTGTCGGCACGGACAATATAGTAAGAAAGGGCAATATACTCTTTGGCCTGATCAATTTTTTCAAAAAGCATGGGGAAGAACTCATCACCATTGATCAGCAATTCCAGCTTATTACCTCGGGAAAATGGCATTGCGGTAATGCCTTCCAGCACCTTGTCATCCTGGCTGAGGAGCTGCTCGGTGGTTTTAAATGGAATTAATCCCTGGCGGGCATCCGGGGGAATAATATGTATCCCCTTGTTTCCCATGCGGCGCGCCTTTCGGTAGCCCTGGAATTTTCGTCGACCCAAAACAAGGTAAAGAGGTAATACGATGACGGGCATAAAAACCAGTGACAGGAACCAGGCCATTGCGCCCTGGGTGGTGCGGCTTTTAAGAATAGCTTCCAGTGCGGCAATAACGCCCATGAGCTCGATCAGCGCATAGGTTATAGGTAATAACAGTGTGAAATCTTGCGTCACGTTAGTTTATTTCCTTATTCTGTATACCCACGATAGAGCAATTTCCAGCGATGCTCCAGTACAAATCAATAACAACGAGGATTTAAAATAATGCTATAG
Organism: Spongiibacteraceae bacterium; assembly: GCA_030621845.1. GTDB lineage: Bacteria > Pseudomonadota > Gammaproteobacteria > Pseudomonadales > Dasaniaceae > JAUXHA01. The sequence continues at coordinate 50,223 of JAUXHA010000005.1, read as the reverse complement.
TCGCCGCCGTTTATCCATTTATGTCCCTATGTTGAGGAGTAGCAAGCGATGACTACTGTTTTTAAAACACCCATGGCGCTCAAGGACGCGGTTGGCCAGTCGCTGGGAGAGAGTGATTGGCTGGAAATAGACCAGCAGCGCATCAACACCTTTGCCGATGCCACGGGCGATCACCAGTGGATTCACATCGACCCTGAGCGGGCTAAAGACGGGCCTTTTGGTCAGTGTATTGCCCACGGTTATTTAAGCCTGTCGCTGGTGAATTTGTTTTTACCCCAGATTATTGATGTGCAGGGGACTTCCATGGGGGTCAATTATGGCTGCGAGAAAGTGCGCTTTCCGGCACCGGTACCGGTGGGTTCCAAAGTGCGTGGTCGCGGTGAATTACTGGCGGTTGAAGAAGTGAAAGGTGGTATTCAGTCCACAGTGCGCGTTACCGTAGAAATCGAAGGCAGTGAACGTCCGGCCTGTGTGGTTAATACGATTAGTCGCTACTATCCGGAATAAACAGGCGCAATAGCAGAGTTCGTGTTGCCGCGGAGTTTGTTTGCCTTTACAGTTTCTCGACAAACGCGAAGTTAAGTCAACAGGGGTTTAGCGATGTCCGATGCATTTCCCGCCGCTACCGTGGTGCTGGTACGCGATAGTGACAGGGGTCTGGAAGCCTTGCTATTACGGCGCAATAGAGCGATAGAATTCGGTGGCGGTTGTTGGGTGTTTCCGGGCGGGCGTATCGATAAAGCGGACTATGGCAATGAGCTGGAGGACATAGAAGCCGCTGCACGCAGAGCCGCGGTAAGGGAAACGGCAGAGGAAGCGCAACTGGCGATCATTGAAAGTGAGTTGATTTATTTTTCCCACTGGACAACACCGCCCGAGGCGCCCAAACGCTTTGCTACCTGGTTTTATATTTCTGTTATCGGTGCCGACCAACAGGTTGTGGTCGATGGCAGTGAAATTGTTGAGCATCGCTGGTACAGACCCGGGGAGGCGATAGCGGCATTACACAATAAAGAAATAGAAATGATGCCGCCCACGTTTATTACCCTGACCGAGCTCGCCACCACGGACACAGTGGGGCAAGCCATGGCGATGTACCGCAAGCGTGAAGTGCCTGAATACCTGCCTAAATTCACCATGACCGAAAAAGGAATTTGCATGCTATACCCGGGTGACAGTGGCTATGAAAGTGGTGACCAAAACCTTGCAGGGCGTCGCCATCGGATGTGGATGCTGGATGAAGGCTGGCGGTTTGAAAAAGGTTGACGCTCCCGTTTTCTCATCGTGCAGGCTATTATTTTTGCTGTTTATACCGACTATGGGGCGGTCGCTGTGCTCTCTTATGTTGCTGTCGTTGAAAAGCTGCTAAGGTTTGCGCCCTGTACGCCGTGATGATTGGAGAACACTATGATCCGCAGTTTTTACCCGCCGCAACGTACCTTGATGGGACCAGGACCTTCGGATGTTAGTCCGCGAGTACTGGCAGCGTTATCGAGGCCGACCATTGGCCATCTCGACCCGCAATTTATTGTGTTGATGGATGAGATCAAATCCTTGCTGCAGTATGCCTTCCAAACTGAGAATGAATTAACCCTGCCGATTTCAGCACCGGGCTCGGCGGGAATGGAAAGTTGCTTTGTGAATTTGCTTGAGCCCGGCGAGACAGTGATTGTTTGCCAAAACGGGGTTTTTGGTGGCCGCATGAAAGAAAATGTCGAGCGCTGTGGTGCCCGTGCCGTTATGGTTGAGGATGAGTGGGGCACGGCGGTCGATGTGGACAAGGTAGCGGCGGCCTTTAAGGCCAACCCCCAGGCTAGTGTACTGGCGTTTGTTCACGCGGAAACCTCGACCGGTGTGGTCAGTGATGCCAGCGCCTTGTGCCAGCTGGCTCGCGATAACAATGCCCTGTCTATCGTCGATACCGTCACCTCGGTGGGTGGTATTGAAGTCAATGTCGATGCCTGGGCTGCGGATGCGGTTTATTCCGGCACGCAAAAGTGCCTGTCCTGTATTCCTGGCATATCCCCGGTGACCTTTGGGCCGCGGGCGGTGGCGCGTATTAATGATCGCCAGCACAAGGCCCAGAGCTGGTTTCTGGATATGCAACTGGTAATGGCCTACTGGGGTGGAGGTAGTAAGCGGGCTTATCATCATACTGCGCCGGTGAATGATCTCTATGCCTTGCATGAGTCGCTGTTAATGCTTCAGGAAGAAGGGCTTGAAAATGCCTGGCAGCGCCATGAGTTGCATCACCAGGCGCTGGTGGCGGGTCTGGAGGCGATGGGCTTGTCGATGCTGGTTGACCGCGCTTATCGCTTGCCGCAGCTGAACCTGGTGTCAATCCCCGAGGGGGCTGATGATGCCTCGGTTCGTCAGGCACTGTTGGCCGATTTCAATCTGGAGATTGGTGCGGGCCTGGGTGCGCTGGCGGGTAAGGCTTGGCGGATTGGCTTGATGGGGTATGCCTGCAATCAGCAGAATGTCATACTTTGCCTGACGGCGCTGGAGAGCGTGTTGTCCTGCTGTGGCGCTAAAATAAATACCGGGGTGGCGGTGACGGCGGCGAAGTCACTTTATTAGCTGCCGCCCTGGGTTCAACAGTTGAGAGTTCAACAGGGAGGCGGTTTAGCTGAGGATACTTTTTCCTGCCAGTTCCAGGGTTAAGCGGCTAAGCATATCCCAGGCATTGGCTTTCTTCATCCCTTTCGCGGTTTGATCAATCTGGCCGGCGAGGCGTAAAAGTTCCTGTAATTTTTTCAGTGGCAGGCGTTTCAGTGCCATTTGGGTGATGGTTTTTCGCTTGTCCCAGACGCGTTGATTCTGTAACACTCGCTCTATGCCATTGCCCTGTTCCAGTTGGCTGGCACATTGGTTCAATACCCTGATTTCCCGGCTTACTATGGCCAGGATGTTGAGTAAACTGGTTCCCTCGGCCTGTAAACCGCGCAGCATTCTCAGGCTGCCGGCGGCGTCACCCTGCATCGCTCGATCGACCAGGCCGAATATATCGTAGCGAGCATTGTCGGCAACCACGTCGCGAACGGTTTCTACGTCGATAACACCGGATTCGGAGAACAGTGTCAGCTTTTCAATTTCCTGTACCGCTGCGAGCAGGTTGCCCTCGTTCCTGGTTGCTAGTAACTCAATGACTTCACTGTCTCCCTTTAGACCCGCCTGCGCCAGTCGCTGGCTAAGCCACTGGGGTAATTGTGCCGGTGACAGCGGCCAGGTCTGGATACCGGCGCCAACCTTGTCAATGCTTTTATACCACTTGCTTTTGGTGCTGGCGGTCTCGATTTTGTTACAGATAATCAGCAACACATTGTCCGGGGAGGGGTTTTCGGTATAGCGAACCAATGCCTTACTGCCGGCGTCACCGGGTTTTCCCGAGGGCATGCGCAGCTCGATAAGTTTTTTATCAGCGAACAGTGACAGTGCATCGGCATGGCTAAGTAATTCCTGCCAGTCAAAGCTGTTGTCGACATGCAATACTTCCCGCTCGGTGAAGCCCTGCTCGCGGCAGTGGTGACGAATGGCATCACAGGCCTCCTGGACTAACAAGGTGTCATTACCGCTAACAATGTAAACTGGCAGCAGGCCACTGCTGAGATGTTTTGCTAATTGATCAGATCTAAGACGCATCGGGGTCAATGACCGTATTTTTGGCTTCAAGGGAGTGGAAATCAATATTGCTGATTTGCCGAACAATTTTTCGCGCCAGCGATTTTTTCATTTCTTCGCGCAGCAGTTTTTCTTCAACATTGGTGCTAATGACTCGATTGGGATCGTTTTGCAATGTGCGACGTTCCGTCATCGACTGCGGGCCGAAAACCACCGCACCTTGTTTATTGGTTAATTGGAAGGTGACGATTTCCAGTAGCTGATATTGGGCGGTGTGGCCGTCATTGCCAACAGTTGTACCTCGGCGCTGTTTATCCTGTTTAATAATTTGCAGTTGGTAATTGGCCTCGCCGGGATTGGGGCTGAGGTCAATGTCGTTGGCCTGGAAAATATTACGCAGCTCGATATATAAATTACCGGTGGTGTTGGGTGTGCTGATGTAAAACGGCTCTATTCCCTGCGGCAACTTGGCATTGCCGCGCAACTGGAAGCCACAGGCCGTGGTTAAGACCAGTAGTAGGCAGACAGCGAACAGTTTGAGGTAATCATGCATAGTAGTTTTATTTCACCGCGATTGTGACCAGTTTCCCAGGAATCACCTTGGTCATTTTTATTGTTTTTCCCTCGATAAATTTTTGCACGTTTTCCTGTGCTAATGCCAGTGATAAAATAGCTTCCTCGCTAGTATCAGCGGCCACTTCAATTTTACTGCGCACCTTGCCATTGACCTGGATCACCAGTTCAATGGAACTGCGTAGCAGCGCAGATGGGTCGGCTTGCGGCCAGCTGACATCAATAATTAGGGTGTTGTGACCCAAAGCGTGCCACATATGGTGGGTAATGTGTGGCACGATGGGTGAGAGTAATAGAATCGCGGTTTCCAATGCTTCGCGTTCTACGGTCAGGCCCTGCGCACTGCGGTCACTTAAACGAGCAATGTCATTGCACAGTTCCATAACGGCAGCAATGGCGGTGTTAAATGTTAAGCGACGGTCATAGTCATCGCTGACTTTGGCAATGGTTTCATGGGTTTTGCGGCGCAGGTCACTGTGCTCGGTGCTCAGGGATTCAGTGTTGAGTTTGGGGGCAATGCCGTCGTTGGTGTGCTGGTAAACCAGTTTCCAGAGCTTTTTCAGGAATTTATAGGAGCCGCCCACGGCTGAATCAGACCATTCCAGTGATTGCTCTGGCGGTGCGGCAAACATAATAAACAGGCGAACAGTATCGGCACCGTATTGGCTGACTAACTGCTGGGGATCGACGGTGTTGCCCTTGGACTTGGACATTTTACTGCCGTCTTTCAATACCATGCCCTGGGTTAGCAGTCGATCAAAGGGCTCATCACAGTTGATCAGGCCTTCATCACGCATTAATTTGTGAAAAAAGCGGGCGTAGAGCAGGTGTAAAATCGCGTGTTCGATACCGCCAACGTACTGGTCAACGGGCAGCCAGTAATTAGCGGCTTCACTATCGATCATGCCGTCTTCAAAGTTGGCCGAGGTAAAGCGGGCGTAATACCACGAGGATTCCATAAACGTGTCGAAGGTATCGGTTTCGCGCTCTACGGCTTGCTGCTGATGTTGATCTTTGCGCCATTGGGGGTCAGTTTTTATCGGTGAACTTACCCCGTCCATGTCGACGTCTTCGGGCAGTAGCACCGGAAGGCGGTCGGCGGGTACGGCGATTTCGCCGCCGTCGGGAAGATTAAAAATAGGAATCGGTGTGCCCCAGTAGCGCTGGCGCGATACGCCCCAGTCGCGCAGGCGGTAATTGGTATGGCGCTTGCCCTGCCCCAGTTGTTCCAGTTTGGTGGCGATGGCAGCAAAGGCCGATTGGAAGTCCAGGCCGTCAAATTCCCCGGAGTTGATGGTCGCGGTGTTGTCTTTGCGCGCATACCAGTTGGCCCATTGGCTGCAATCGAAGGGGCTGTCGTCAGTATCGTTGCTGGCAATGACCTGCACTATAGGCAGGGAATAATTGTTAGCAAATTCAAAGTCGCGCTCATCGTGGGCGGGAACCGCCATGACCGCGCCAGAACCGTAATCCATCAGCACATAGTTGGCGATCCACAGTGGAATTTTTTCACCGCTGATGGGGTGTATAGCGTCAATACCGGCGGCGATACCTTTTTTCTCCATGGTGGCCATATCGGCTTCGGCCACGGAACTGGTTTTGCATTGCTGGATAAAGGCCGTTAATTCGGCGTTATTTTCGGCCAGGGCGAGGCTGATGGGGTGCTCGGCGGCGAGGCAGGCATAGGTGGCACCCATCAGGGTGTCGGGGCGGGTGGTGTAAACGTCAACGCTGTCGATGCCAGCGACCGGCGTTGCCAGGGTGAAGCGCATTTCGACACCTTCCGAGCGGCCTATCCAGTTACGCTGCATGGTTTTGACTTGTTCCGGCCAGCCATCCAGTTGATCAAGATCGGCTAACAGCTGGTCGGCATAGGCGGTGATCTTGATAAACCACTGCGGGATTTCCTTGCGCTCTACCGGCGTATCGCAGCGCCAGCAACAGCCATCGATGACCTGCTCATTGGCAAGTACGGTCTGGTCTTCGGGGCACCAGTTTACTGCAGCGGTTTTTTTGTAGACTAGCCCCTTCTCATAAAGGCGGGTAAAAAACCATTGTTCCCAGCGATAGTAATCGGGTTTACAGGTAGTCAGCTCCCGGGACCAGTCATAGGCATAGCCTAGCTGTTTGAGCTGATTTTTCATGTAGGCAATATTTTCATCGGTCCAGCTGGCGGGGGGCACGTTATTTTTCACTGCGGCATTTTCTGCCGGTAGACCAAAGGCATCCCAGCCCATAGGCTGTAACACATTTTTACCCAGCATACGCTGGTAACGGGAGATGACATCGGCAATGGTGTAATTGCGCACATGACCCATATGCAGGCGGCCGCTGGGGTAGGGAAACATGGCCAGGCAGTAGTATTTCTCTTTGTTGATGTCTTCAGTGACCACAAAGCTGTCGTGATCGGCCCAATATTGCTGTGCCTGTTGTTCGATTTCTTCGGGGTGATACTGCTCTTGCATGGTTTACCTTTTACTTTTAGCGCGGACTGGCTGAATTAGCGGCGCATTTTATCAGTAATTGCCGCGCATCGCGATGTGCTCTCAGGATGTTTTGCCCGGGCGTAGTAAAGCCAGCAGGCAGCCGCCAAAGCAGAGCAGCAGGATTGGCCAGCAGCCGGTGGCAGCAAAGGGGGTGGTGCCTCGAAACGGTATCACTTCGCCGCTCAGTGTCTGTTGCTTGAATTGCTCACTGCGGGCGGTGATCTGGCCGCGTTCATTGACGATGGCGCTAACGCCGTTGCCGGTGGCACGGACCAGGTAGCGGCCCACCTCCAGCGCGCGCATCTGGGCCATTTCAAGGTGCTGTAAGGGCCCCATGGACTCACCGAACCAGGCATCGTTGCTAATGGTGATCAGTATATCGGCGCTGGGAAACCAGCTGCTAACTAGCTCGGGATAGACCACTTCATAGCAAATAAAAGGCGCTAACTGGAGATCACCGGCCCTAAGCCCGGCTTGCTCGCTGCTACCGGCGGTAAAGTTGGACATGGGCAGATCAAAAAATTCGATGACGCCGCGCAACAGTGTGTCCAGTGGCAGGGTTTCGCCAAAGGGCACCAGCCGCTGCTTGTGGTAAAGGCCTTCGCCATTGCCAAAGGCCATGATGCTATTGTAATAACGTTTCTCACCCCGGTTCAGTTCCCGGTAGGCAATGCCGGTGATCAGGGTCGTATTGCTTTCCCGGGCAGTAGTGCTCATAGCGGATAAAAAGCCCCGGGCATTGTGGTAGTAGCCGGGTATCGCCGCCTCCGGCCAGATGACGATATCGGCTTCAGCCCATAAGGGTTCGCTCATGTTCTGGTACAGTTGCAAGGTCGGCTGGTATTGATAGCGATCCCATTTAATTTCCTGGGGAATATTGGCCTGTACCATGGCGACGTTTATCGGCGCCTGGTCACTGGGCTCGACCCAGTGGATTAGATTGACTAGCGGGCCGAGTAACCAGAGGCAGATTGCCACGGTGCCGTGGAGTCGTATGAATTTGCGTTGCTGCAGGCAGTCCGCCAGTACCGCACCGGAGTAGGCAACGATAAAGCTGATGGCAAAAACACCGGCCACCGGCGCCCAGCCGGTCAGTGGGGAATTGAGGTGGCCATAGCCCAGATAGAGCCAGGGGAAGCCGGTCAGGAACCAGCTGCGAAACCATTCGCAAAGGACAAATAGCGCGGCAAAGCCCAATTGTTTTCCCGCCAGTCGGTGGCGAATCCAGCGGGCGTAAAGATAACAAAATCCTGCGCTGACCAGTGCGATGCCACCGGTATAGAGAAACGTCAGTAGCAGTGCCAGTGGTACCGGCGCATAACCGTAGACGTGGATGCTGACATACACCCAGGACGCGCCGCTGGCAAACAGGCCGAAACCATAGCACCAGCCGCGCAGTGCTGCTTGTCTGGGAGTGAGGTGATTAAGTAAGGTGGCCAGCAGGGCGGTGCTGGCAATACCCAGTGGCCAGAGGCCAAAAGGTGCCAGCGACAGTGTGACCAGTGTGCCAGCGGCGAAAGCGAGTAAGTGCCCCGGCCAGCCCTGTAATGACAACTAGGTTTCCCCGGAGTTTGGCATGCTCATGCGCAGGGTATGTACCTGACGATTGTCAGCATTGATGACTTTAAAGTGGAAGCCATCAATCACGGCCTCTTCATTGCGTCGTGGCAGGTGGCCGAATTGCTGCAGGATAATGCCGCCAATGGTATCGAATTCCTCATCACTAAAATTTGTTTTGAAGGTTTCGTTGAAATCGTCAATGGGGGTGAGCGCCTTCACGATGTATTCGCCATCGGGCAATTTTTTAATGAAGGTGTCGGGTTCTACATCGTGTTCGTCTTCTATTTCACCGACGATTTGTTCCAGTACATCCTCAATAGTAATCAAGCCGGCGACGCCGCCGTATTCATCAATAACAATCGCCATATGATTACGGGTTTCGCGGAATTCCCGCAGCAATACATTCAGCCGCTTACTTTCGGGGACGATGGTTGCCTTGCGTAAAATATCGCTGATAACAAAGCTTTCGGGGTCCTTGGCGAGTATCTGCGGCAGTAAATCCTTGGCCAGTAATACCCCTTGTATTTCATCGGTGGTTTCGCCAATGACCGGATAACGGGAGTGGGCGGTTTTAATAATAATGGGCAGAATGTCGACGAGAGATTGCTGCGCCTTGATCACCGTCATCTGGGTGCGCGGGATCATAATTTCGCGCACCTGCATGTCCGCGACCTTCAACGCACCATCGATGATCTGGTAGGCTTCGCCGTCAATGACTTCATTGTGCTGGGCGATGCTGAGCAATTCGCTCAGGTCGTCCCTGGATTTGGGTTCTGATGAAAAAATGTGGGCGATTTTTTCGATCCAGGTTTTATCGCCTGGGTCGCTGCTGGGTCGGTCTTCACTCATAGCTTTGGGTGCATCCCTCCAATAGGGTTGATGTAGGGGTTGGGAAAATTCATTTGCTTAAGTATATCGACTTCCAGCTGCTCCATGCGCTCGGCATCGTCGTCGTCAATGTGATCATAGCCCAGTAAATGCAGTGTGCCGTGAACCACCATGTGGGCCCAGTGTGCGCTCAGGGCTTTTTGTTGTTGATCGGCTTCCCGTTCCACCACGGCGGCGCAGATAACGATATCACCCAGCAGCGGAACGTCAACATCGGCATGCAGTTCGGCGGGGAATGACAGCACATTGGTGGCGCGGGGCTGGTTGCGGTAGTCGCCATTAAGCTGGCAAATTTCGTCTTCATCGACAATGCGAATACAGATTTCAGCCTGCTCCCTATGTCCGGTAAGCGCCGCAGAAACCCACTGCTCGATCTCTGCCGGGGGAGGGTGCTCATCGCTACTGGCTTGCTGGAGGGTAAGGCTGAAGATCATGATGGATCCGCAGGCCGGGTTTCTAATGGTTTGGCGCATGCCTCGCTGGACTCATAGGCTTCAACAATACGTTGTACCAGTGGGTGGCGTACAACATCCCTGGACTGGAAATAGGTGAAGCCAATACCCTCTACGCCATCGAGCACATTGATGCCATGGGTCAAGCCAGATTGTTGACCCCGGGGTAAATCAATTTGGGTGGCATCACCGGTAATGACTGCGGTGGAACCAAAGCCGATACGGGTCAGGAACATTTTCATTTGTTCCTTGGTGGTGTTCTGGCTTTCATCGAGAATAATAAAAGAGTCATTGAGGGTGCGACCGCGCATATAGGCGAGCGGAGCGATTTCAATGATATTGCGCTCAATCATTTTTGTCACGCTATCAAACCCCAGCATTTCATACAGGGCATCGTAGAGCGGGCGCAGGTAGGGGTCAATTTTCTGGGCCAGATCGCCGGGCAGGAAGCCTAATTTTTCACCGGCTTCGACGGCGGGTCGCACCAGCAGGATACGTTGCACATCTTCATTCATTATCGCTTGTACGGCGCAGGCAACAGCGAGATAGGTTTTGCCCGTGCCGGCAGGGCCAATGCCAAAACTGATGTCGTGGTTGAGTATTGTGCGCACATAGGCTTGCTGGTTTTTGCCCCGGGGCTTGATGATTTCCTTGCGGGTGTGGATCAAGCTGATGGGCTCAACACTGCTGTCGCCGGGGTTGTTTGTTAGCAGGTCGATACCCGCTTGCTGGAGATTGAGGTGGATGATTTCCGGCGTCAGCCTGACGCCTTGTTGTGCCTCATCATAGAGCTGTAATAGCAAGTGTTTGCCAGCCAGGCAGGCCTGTTCTTCACCGATTAAGTGAAACTGGTTGCCGCGGTTGCGAATCTCAATGCCCAACCGGGTTTCTATCTGGCGCAGGTGCTCGTCAAATTGACCGCAGAGATTCGCTAACAGTTGAGTGTCATCAGGTTCCAGGCTGAGCTGGTGTGAGGAGGGTGTTGTTTTCAAATTTTTATGCGTTCGCCGCTCTTATCGGCACTGGACAGATGCCTAGCATATACTGATTAGGGCTGGAGTAAAATGCCTGGGCTAAGGATTTATGCAATGAGTTCACCACGCAGGGAATTGGGTAATGCCTCGCGGATCATAACGTCGGCAAATGTTCCAATAAGTGATTGATCTGTAGAAGAAAAATTAACAACCCGGTTGTTTTCAGTGCGCCCTTGTAATTGTTCCGGGTCTTTTTTGGACAGACCGGTAATCAGCACGCGCTCAGTATTACCGACCATTTGCCGGCTAATTTGCTGGGCTTGCTGGTTAATTCGAGCTTGCAGGCGTTGTAAACGCTGTTTTTTTACGGCTTCCGGTGTGTCATCCTGCAGCTCGGCGGCGGGGGTGCCGGGGCGGGGACTGTAGATAAAACTGAAGGATAAATCGAAACCAATCTCCTCGATCAACGCCATGGTGTGCTGGAAGTCCTGTTCGGTTTCACCGGGAAAGCCAATAATAAAATCTGATGACAAACTGATGCCGGGACGAATGGCCTTGAGATGATTGATTTTGCTAATGTACTCGGCGCGGTTGTGGCCGCGTTTCATCGCACTGAGAATGGTATCTGAACCGCTTTGCACTGGCAGGTGCAAGTGGCTGACCAGCTCTGGTATGGTGGCATAGGCTTCGATCAGGGCGTGGTTAAACTCAACCGGGTGCGAGGTGGTGTAACGGATTCGTTCGATCCCTTCGACGGCGGCGACAAAATGCAGTAGCTCGGCAAAGTCGACAATATCGTCTTCGTGATTCAGGCCGCGGTAAGCATTGACATTCTGCCCCAATAAATTCACTTCCCTGACGCCTTTTGCCGCCAGCGTGGCCACTTCGGCAATGACATCATCAAAAGGGCGGCTGACCTCTTCGCCGCGGGTGTAGGGCACGACACAAAAGGTACAGTATTTGGAACAACCTTCCATAATAGAGACGAAGGCCGAAGGGCCGTCGACAGACGGTTCGGGCAGGGCATCGAATTTTTCAATTTCCGGGAAGGTGACATCGACCAGTATCGGCCCGTCGTGCTTTTTAGCATCGATCATGGCCGGTACCCGGTGCAGGGTTTGGGGGCCAAAAATCAGGTCAACATAGGGTGCGCGCTTGCCGATAGCTGCGCCTTCCTGACTGGCCACGCAGCCACCCACGCCAATAACCAGCTCGGGGTTCCGCTCTTTCAGTTTGCGCCAGCGGCCTAGTTGGTGGAATACTTTTTCCTGGGCTTTTTCACGGATTGAACAAGTGTTAAGCAATAGTACGTCGGCTTCTTCGGGGTTGTCGGTGGATTCCAGGGCATGGCTGACCCCGAGTAAATCCCGAATACGGTCGGAGTCGTACTCATTCATCTGGCAACCGTGGGTTTTGATGTAGAGCTTTTTTGCCTTCTCGGCCATTTGCGCTTGTCCAACAGGGTAAATCAGGGCGAGCAATTATACAGCAAAGTGGCAAATGAGGGTATTCGAGCCCTGTCTATGTTAATATTGCCCCCCATTTCGCATCGCATTGATAATGTCCCCTGAGGTTTGAGTTATACCATGGCAGCTGGTCCTACCTACAAGATTATTTTTATTAACCAGGATAAGGTCTACGAACTCTATGCCAAGAGCATTTACCAGAGTGAAATGTATGGCTTTATTGAGGCGGAGGAATTCGTTTTTGGCGAGCGCAGTCAGGTGATCGTCGATCCGGGTGAAGAGAAATTAAAAGCGGAATTTTCCGGTGTCCGCCGTTCTTATATCCCCATGCATTCGATTGTGCGTATTGACGAGGTTGAAAAAGAAGGGGTAGGAAAAATTGTCGATGCCCTGGGTGATAATAAAATCGCCTCTTTTCCCCTCCCTTCAGGCGCCAGGCCGGTAAATGGCGGAGACGCTGGCGAATAGGATGCGGCAGTAAAATCGAGTAAAAACGCTGGCAGTGTCCGGCGTTTTTTTTACCTGTTATCCCCCGACAGCTAACTTCTCATAAATGAGCTGACGGCTTCTTTTCCGTGCGGATCCTGATGAATTAATACCTCTGCCTTGGGGAATTCCTTGAGGATTAAGGTTTCCACTTCATCGGCAATGCGGTGAGCCTGCTCCAGCTTCATATTGCCGTCCAGTTCAAGGTGTAGCTGGATGAAGGAAGATAATCCGGCGCGGCGGGTGCGCAGGTCATGGATGTCATTGGTGAGGGGGTGTTGTTGAATAATTTTGCGGATTGTTTCCCGCTCCTGTTCGGTGAATTCCTCGTCCATCAGGTGTTGCATCGAACGGTGAGCGATTTTCCAGGCTCCCCTGATCAGTATGCCTGCCAGGAACAGGCCGACCAGCGGATCGATATAGGGTGCGTTAAATCGGGTCGAGACCAGCAGCGCAAAGATAACCCCCAAGTTAATAACAATATCACCAAAGCCGTGCAGGGCATCGGCCTCAATCACCAGCGATTCGGTTTCCTTGACTACGTGGTGCTGGAACCACACCAGCAGCGCGACTACCACGGAAGACAGCAGCATGATGTTGATGCCGAGGGTGGTGTTGACGGGCATCTCGGGGGTGATGAAGCGGCGAATGGATTCGACAATCAGGAACAGGGCTGAGCCAGCAATAAATACCGCCTGGAAAATACCCCCCAGTGGTTCGGCCTTGCCGTGACCAAAGCGATGACGGCCATCAGCCGGCTGCAGGGCGTGATGGACGAACAACAGGTTCAATATAGAGGCTGCGGTATCGAGGATAGAGTCCAGTAGTGAGCCCATCATGGCGACGGAACCGGTTTTATACCAGGCCACGGCCTTAATCAGCGTGAGCGAGATTGCTACCGCGACAGAGGCGGCGGTGGCGATTTTTAACAGGCGCTCTTTACGGTTGTTTTTGTTGCGTGTCATGGTCAGGTCTTTGGTATTTGTCTGCTGGGCGTAGCGCGAAGTGAAAGATTATACGTGATGCGCTTTTCCAGCGGTATATGATGTAGTGGAAAGTTGTTGAAAAACAGCTGTTTGTAACAAGCGCAGGGAGAATAAATAATCATTTCATGATCTAAATCAAATGATAAATAAAGCGTTGTTGATAATCATTCGCATTAAGGGTAGGCTTGTCCCATAATTAACAAGGTATGGCTTAGGGGCAGTAGTAATGAAGTGGTTATGGGTGGGAGTGAGTTTTTTTTCAGTGTTGGCGCAGGCGGACCAGCACATATTGGAAGAGATGAAAATTATTGGCAGCAAGGAGCAGGCTCGCGAATTGCCCGGTTCCGCCTATGTGCTGGATCAGCAGGATCTGGAAGTTTTCAATTACAGTGATATCAATAAAATACTCAGCCAGGTGCCCGGGGTTTATCTGGTGCCTGAAGAGGGTTTTGGCTTGCGTCCGAATATCGGTATTCGTGGCAGTGGTACGGATCGCAGTAATAAGATTACCTTAATGGAAGACGGTGTATTGATTGCACCGGCACCCTACTCTAACCCCGATGCCTATTACTTTCCCTCAGCCGGCCGCATGGTCGGTGTTGAGGTGTTGAAGGGGCCGATGACTCTGCGCGAAGGCCCTTACACCGTGGGTGGGGCGATGAACCTGTTATCGACACCGATTCCCGCTGAGGCACAGGGCAAGGTGCAGGTGGAAGTGGCAGAGAACAATGAGAACACGCTCCACGCTAATTATGGCGATAGCGGGGATATCTATGGTTTTATGCTGGAGACCTATCAGCACCAGGGCGATGGTTTTAAAGATATAGATCGCTCCAGTCGCGACACCGGTTTTGATGTTTCAGATTATGTCGGCAAGTTCCGCTTAAATACGCCAGCCAGCGGGGATGGTCGTTATCAGCAACTGGACCTTAAAGTGCAGTACTCGGATGAAAATTCAAACAGCTCTTACCTGGGCTTAACCGATAGTGACTTTGATGCCGATGAAAATCGACGCTACGGTTTGACCGACCAGGACCAGATGGAAAACGACCACCGGAGCATCAGCGGAAATTATGTTATCAGCGTTGCTGATGGTATGGATTTGAAGTTGTTGGCCTATTACAACAAATTCAAGCGCGACTGGTTTAAGGTGGACAAAATAGAGGGTAGTGGTATTTCCGGGTTTATTGATGATGCCAATGCCGGGGATGCTAACGCTCTTGGTGTGTTGCATGGTGCGGTCGATGTTATCGATGGCATTGATATCAAGCACAACAACCGCGAGTATCATTCCAAAGGTATCCAGTTTAGCCTGGATTGGGAATTTGATGGCCTGGGTATGGCGCATACACTGACCTCTGGCGTGCGTTATCATCGCGACCGTATGGATCGTTTCCAGCCGGTTGAAGTTTACAGTCAGCTCAATGGCAGCCTGGTTTACAATTCGACCACTGCTCCGACGGGAAGCAATAACCGCAAGGAAAAAGCCGAGGCCACTGCGTTTTGGCTGGTGGACAGTATGGCTGTGACCGACAAGCTCGACCTGACCCTGGCGTTGCGCTACGAGGACATAGAGACCAAACGTAAACAGTGGGCTGATACCGATCGCAACACCCTGGATGACCCTGAGGACCAGCGCAGTAATGATACCGATGAATGGCAACCGGGGCTTGGCATGACCTACCAGTTCAATGATCACTGGCAATTGCTGGCGGGTGTCTATCAGGGCATCGCTCCGGTTGGGGCCGGTGCTGCAAGGGGTACCGACCCGGAAGAAAGTACTAATTATGAATTGGGTTTCCGTTTTAGTGGTGATGCCCTGAGCGCTGATGTGATTGGTTTTTACAGTGATTATGAAAATTCTGTGCGCAATTGTTCTGTTGCACACCCCTGCAGTGATGGGGAAGACTCCGGTACTGAACAATTGGGTGAGGCGGAAATCAAGGGTGTGGAGTTATCGGCGAGGTATAGCGTTGATGCCCTGGGAATGAACTGGCCGCTGCAGCTGAGCTATACCTATACCGATGCCCAGATTACCAAAGACAGTGACGACGGTAATTTTCAGGATGGGGACAACTACCAGTACCTGCCTGAGAACCAATTCTACGCCAGTGTGGGTGTGGTGAGCCCGATGGGCTGGGATGCTTACCTGGCTGCCCGTTACCTGGATGAAATGTGTATCAATTTTACCTGTAACCGCTCCGGTATTGATAACCGTTATTTGGAAACCGATACGCTGTGGGTGTTCGATCTGGTAACGCACTACCAATTAACCGAATCGGCGCAGGTTTATGCCAAGTTGGATAACCTGGCCGATACGCAAAAAATTGTTTCCCGCAGCCCTGCGGGTGCAAGGCCCAATCAGCCGCGGACAGCGAGCGTGGGTATTAAACTGACGTTTTAAGACGGTTTTAGGCTTTGGGCTGGAGCGTGCAGGCTACCCCTTAGCCGTTTAATTTTTGCCTGACTGATGCCAGCTTTACACAGCAGATAAACACCTCCGTGGCCTGCTCAATCTCGTTCACGCTGGGGACCGAAGGTGCCAGGCGAATATTTTTATCGTCCGGATCCTTGCCGTAGGGGAAGGTGGCTCCCGCCGGTGTCAGTTTGACGCCAGCCTCTGCGGCGAGTCGAATGATTTCTTTTGCCAGTCCAGGCAGCGTATCAAAGGAAATAAAATACCCCCCCTTGGGCTCTGTCCAGTTGCCCATACCTGCATCGGCGAGCTGCTCTTGCAGGCGCGACAGTACCGCCTTGAAGCGAGGTTTCAGGATTGCGGCGTGGTGCTTCATATGTTGCTGGATGCCAGCGAAATCCTTGAGCAGCAGCACATGGCGCTGCTGATTGATTTTGTCGGGGCCAATGCTGGTATAAGCCAGCAATTTTTTCAGGCTGGAGAGGTTGCTGGTGGACGTAGCCACAAAAGACACCCCGGCCCCGGCGAAGGTGATTTTTGAGGTTGAACCAAAGGCATAGATACTGTCTTCGGTAGCATATTGATGACTGATCTCAAGAATATTGGCCAGTACTGGCGCATTATCCTCGATAGCGTGCACGGCGTAGGCATTGTCCCAGAACACCCGGAAATTTGGCCCGGCGATTGTTGCCAGTTTGGCGATACGCTCAACGACCTGATCAGTGTAAGTGATGCCGCTTGGATTGGAGAAGCGGGGCACGCACCAGAGGCCCTTGATTGACGGGTCGGCTTTGATCATGGCCTCGACCTCGTCCATATCAGGCCCCTGCTCATTCATGTTAACGGGGAGCATTTCAATGCCTAACATTTCACAGATGCTGAAGTGCCGGTCATAACCAGGGACAGGGGCGATAAATTTTATCGTTTGCTGTTCCTTGATCCAGGCGGAAGCGGCACCATTGACGCCGTGATAGAGGGCAAATTGTATAACCGTATACATCAGGGTCAGGCTGCTGTTGCCGCCGATGAGGATGTTATCACTGCTGGCGCCGACCATCTCGGCAAATAAGGCTTTGGCGGCGGGGATGCCGTCCAGTCCGCCGTAGTTACGCAAGTCTGTGCCCTGAACGTCGCGGTAGTTGCCCGCCAGAATGCCATCGAGGGCATTGGATAAATCCAGTTGCTCGGTGCAGGGTTTGCCGCGGGTGAGATCGAGGTTTAATCCGGCCTGTTGATAGTGTTTGTATTGGCCGGCGAGAGTGTTTTCCCACTCCCGTAATTGGTCTTCAGTTGCCTGGTTTAGTTGCAACATGTTGTCCTCATAGAATAATTGGCTGATAGTAGGCTACGGCTAGCGGTGGTCTATTTGCTGTAAGCTGCTATAAGGTCTTCGATTTGTTTCACCGCGGTATCGGAGGCATCAATAATCTGGAAACCGGCCCAGAAACGATGAAAATTCTCGTCTTTGCGACACCAGAGACAATCACCACCTAACTCAACAGTATTCGTGCCGTGGAGCTCAATAGGCAGTTTGATACAGAGTTGGTAAATGGATTGCGTGGGTATTTCTTCATTGGTCATCAACATGATGCCTTCAACGGTGATGTTGAGCAGTTCACCAAATTTCCCACCGTTAATGACATCGATAACATCGATGGTTTGATTGATTTCTTTTCGCTCTAACTTTCTTGCCATACGAGTATCCATTGATTATTGCGTAACTTTTCTGGTTCTTCTATTGAAGCTTTCGAGAATTCTCTCGAATGCTTGCTCGAAAAAAGGTTTTTCACTCAGCGTACTGAGTAGCTTGATGTGTCCGGCGCGAATGTCGGCGCTGAGTTGACGGCCGGTTTTTACGGACACTTGCTGTCCCATGCGATTAACGAACATAAAGTGCATGGTGATTGTATTTGACCAGGCCAGTTTTAAGCGATGTTGTTGCTCTTTACCTTTGTCGGCATTGAAGATAAACCAGGTGCCGAATTCCAGTTGTTTCAGGGATGTCAGGGTTTCGTCCTGGGGTTCTTGTTGCTGGCTGTCGCCGGTCAGTACGGTTTCGATATCGGCTTTAATTGTAGCCGCCTCGGGTGACGCCGTATCGCTGGCGCGGTTGTTAATCACGCGCTTATGAATCGCCAGCATTTCGCCCAGTAGTTTGCTGCCCTGGATTTCATCGTAGCCCACGGTATCAAAGCCTGACTTCAGGGTGGCAGGCAGCGTGTCATCCAGTAGCGCCAGTTTTTCCGCATTGCGGTTAATGCTGGGATGTATATAGGCGGTTAAGTCATCCACTGCCTGGGTGGCATCCTTCCATTGGCTGCTTTGGGAACCAAAACGCAATAAATTAAATGAAAGAAAATTGGCCCAGACTTCAAACAGTATGGTTTGTATGCACTCGGGTAAGTCGATATTGGCAGTTTTTTTCTCGAGATAACATTTAACCTTGAGGCGAATTTCTTTCAGTTTGTTCTCGCCCTCGGCAGCCTGCGTGGCACGTTTTTCCGCCAGTCGAATACGGCGGGCGTGCTGACGCAGGTACTGGTTGAAGCCAAAAGCCAGTTCTGAAAAAAGCCGCACGTCATTATCGAAATCGCTTAGCAGTTTCTCAACCACCAGTTTGATTTGCTGGTAGACATCGTTTTTATGGTTTCCCTTGGGTTCAACCCAGCGTTCACCGGCTGCGACCAGGCTATTCAGTAATTGCCGTGCAGGATGTTGTGGGTGATTGAAAAATTCTTTATCGATGAGGGCAATTTTCAAATAGGGTGTATGCAGATAGCTCAACAGGGACTTTATTGAATCAGGGAGCTGTTCACCTTTGAGCATATATTCAAATAACAAGCCGACAATTTCAACAACGCTCTTATCCACGTCATCCGATCGCTTTGCCGCTAGTGAGGCTCTTGCGCGCAGGGCCTTGGTATCACTGCTGATTACCGACTGGGGTGTTTCCAGTGAAGTCAGTTGCAGGCCGGCATTGATCTGCAATTGTTGCAGGCCGCTGATAATTTTTGCCGATGGCAGGGTGGCTGGAATAATACCGCTGGAGGCGAGGGCAGGTCGTAGTTGCAGTTGTAGTTGGCGAATGGTTTCGATCAGGTTGATCTGGTGAGCTACAGAGCCCTGGCTAGCCTGTGCCTGTAGCTCTTCGGGGAGCTGCTCTACAGGATTTTTCTTTACTTCATAACCCAGGTTAGGGAGCAGGCCTTGTTTTTCAAAGTGGTGATTGAGTAGCTCGTACAGTTTGTTCGCCTCATGCATAAAGGCGCCATCAAAAATTTTATAAAAGGCCAGCAGAATACGATTATCCAGCATAAGTACAGAGAGCGATTTTTGCATACCTTCTGCAAATACTCCCGGCGCGACAGGGTTTCCCTGTTCGTTGATTTTGTTGCCACCGCGCAATGCTGACAGGCGCTGGTTAATAGCATAAATGGCCTCAGAGCAATCCGCGCTGAGGCGGCGGCTCATGGTGCCAATGGCCAGGGACTGCTCAAGTTGACTGTTATCGACCAGTGACAGTGTTTCATCGCTTTCACTGGTTTTTACCGAGAAGTCTGAACTCGTGGGTTTTTGATTTTCATAGTTGTCGAAGGCATCATCGAGGTGGAGCAAAAATTGATCAAGGGTGGGTTTTTGTGCTCGCTTTGCCTCCTCGCGGGCATGGAAATAACGACGCTGGTCCTCATTGTTGCCTGATTTTTCGGCCATCTGGAACAGCTGTTCGTTGAGCCGGTCCTGAAAGGCAATATAGCCCACCCGCGCCCATTTCAGAATCAGGTCACGACTGCTCCTGAGGATACGATCCTTATGCAGGCTGGTATGTGGACTATTACGTTCGTCCATAGGTCCTTGGATGGCCTTATGCGATGAATGACAGGTTAAAGTAAGGCCGCCTCAAGCAAGTCTGCCATACCAGCATGCAGTATAGCGCAATCGTGGCGATTATTGGCGTCTACCCTGTGGACTAATGCCACTTACACTGATTATTGCCAACGTGGTTAACAATAGGGCAGGGAATAATACCTTAATGGCAGTGACCGTGAGCCGAAGCGGGGGTGTGATTGTTTACAGTGACGAGGGTGGGCGTGGCTTCTGGTTACTCTGCTCGGAGTATTCCTTCCGGAGCGCCCCCGGGGTTTTACCGGTCCAGCGTTTGAAGGAGCGATGAAAGGCACTGGTGGCAGGAAATCCTAGTAAATCGGCGATTTGGCTCAATTCCAGCGTGGATTGGCTGAGTAATTCGATAGCCCGTTTCCTGCGGACGCTTTCAACCAGTTTATGAAAGCTGGTGCCAGCATGTTTCAAACGTATTTTGACCTGCGCAGGCTTCATGTTGAGCATGTTGCTGATTTCGTCGAGTGTGAGTAGGTGATGTTGCAGGTTATGGAGAATCAGGGATTGTATTTTGCTGCCAAGTAGCTGCTCGCTATGATTGGGGAGAGTAAACAGGGGGGCGGGGAAGTCCAGTAAAAATTGCTGCAGGCTCTGCTCTGTTTGTACAATGCCATATGTGAGTAGCTTCCCTGAATAGACCAGTTGAGTGGTAGCGCAGGAGAAATTAACCGGGCAGTTAAATAGCGAGAGGTAGTTGCTGTTATCAGTAGGGTTGGGGCCTTCAAGATCGACCGAGAGTAGAGGCAGTTGGGTATCAGTTAGCCAACATAAGATACGATGAAAAGCTACCGCCAGATTGGCAGCGATGGTGGTTTGTTGTTCGGTGTTGCGATATTGTCCCTGCATTAGCATAGTCAGTTCACAGTGAATGGAACCGGTTTCGCTGTGGTGATAATGAACTAACTGTTTGGCGGTAGAAAATGTTTGATAAAAATCATGCAATTTACGCAGCGCCGACTGCAGCGTGTCGCTATTGACCATCAATGCTAGCAGCATTTGGTAGCGACCCATGGTTTCACCGATCTGGTTGGGAAAGGCAAAGTTTTCAGCGTTCATCTGTTGCAGGTAAAGCTGGTATAAGCGGCCATAGATTTCTACGGGAACGACTTGCCGGTCATCAGCATATTTTTTTATTGCGGTAACGTCCATGCCCAGGCTTTGCTTAATAATGTTACTGCTTACCCCAATATGCTCTAGTTGCTGGGTAAGGGTAAGTAGGTATTGGCTGGAAATTTCTGACATACTGAACGTTAGTATTATCTGGCCGTTGTAACAATCGCGGCACAGCCTTATTTGTTTTAAAGTGACTGGAAGAAGTTATTCGCACAATAGCATAATTGAACGCCTTATAGCTAAAGCAGCTTGGGTTTTAGCAAGCTTTCTATCGATCTGACACGGAGTTTCCATGAGCGACGATATCCTTTTTGAAATTACTGATGGTATTGGCCTGATTACCTTTAATCGTCCCGATGCACTGAATACGTTTACCAATGGCATGATGGAGGGTTTGGGCGATGCCTATCGCCGTTGTGACGAGGATGATGATGTTCGGGTAGTGGTTGTTACTGGCGCTGGCAAGGCGTTTTGTGCTGGTGCAGAATTAAGCGCCGAGGGGGATACCTTTAAGACCAAGGGCGTGATGGACTTCAGTTCTTGCCCGCTGAGCTTTCAGGCCTGGGATGTACGCAAGCCGGTTATTGCGGCCTGCAGTGGCCATGCTATAGGCGTTGGCCTGGGCATTGCGGCGCAGTGTGATATGCGGATCTTTGCCGAGGAGGCCAAGTATGGCTTTTTGCAAAATCGCCGTGGCGTGGTGGCAGACTTTGCCATCGGTTATGTGCTGCCACGCTTGATTGGTTTTGAACGTGCCTTTGAAATGATTGTTCGCGCTGAGCGTGTTAGCGGTAAGCAGGCAGGGGAATGGGGTTTGGCCGGACGCGTATTAGCTGCCGACCAGGTGCTGGACGCGGCTCTGGAAATTGCCCATGATATGGCGGTAAATTGCGCGCCGCTGACGATGGGCCTGCATAAAAAATTGATCTGGCAGGGCCAGGATCAAACATTGCCACAGTTTATTGCTTCAGAAACCAAAGCTTTGCATCATAGTATCTCCGGCCCAGATGCAGTGGAAGGCGGTATGGCTTACTTTGAGCGACGTGATCCCAATTGGGCGTCGTCAATTAATAATGATTGGCTGGATGAATTTTAGGCCTTTCTACCGGTTTGCAATTTTAACGTCACTCTTGCTGAAGTGACATTGACTAACAATAGAAGAGTTTACGTTTATGAAAATTGATGCTTCCTTAATGTTTGATCCGGTTAAAGTTGGTGAAATGGCGGGTGAGTTGGAACAGGCCGGTTTTGATGGCGCGTATAGCTTCGAAGGCCAGAACGATCCCTTTATTGCAATCGCCGCGGCGGCCATGAGCACAGAAAAAATGGATTTGATGACATCGATTGCTGTGGCATTTGCCCGTAATCCGATGAGCCTGGCTTATTTGGGTAATGATTTACAGTTGCTATCCAAAGGACGTTTTATTCTTGGCCTGGGTACTCAGGTGAAGGCACATGTAGAACGTCGTTTCAGTATGCCCTGGGGGAAACCGGTGACGCGTATGCGTGAGATCGTGCTGGCCACCAAGGAAATCTGGAATTGTTGGCAGACGGGTGAGCGCTTGAAATTTGAGGGTGAGTACTACCAGCATACGCTGATGAATCCGACCTTTAGTCCCGAAGCAAATCCCTACGGTGCGCCGAAGATTTATATGGCGGGAGTCGGGCCGAAAATGACCGAGGCAGCGGCGGAGGTCAGTGACGGTTATTTTGTACATCCTTTTCACAGCGTTAAATCTTTTGATGAGCTATCCATGCCCGCACTGCAGCGCGGTTTGGATAAGGCGGGGAAAGCGCGAAGTGATTTTGATATTTCGGCTCAGGTGGTTACCGCGACCGGTTTAAATGATGAGCAGTTAGAATCAGCGATCTTTTCCGCTCGTAGTCAAATAGCCTTTTATGGCTCCACGCCGGCGTATAGGCCGGTATTGGAAGTACACGGTTGGGAGGGAATGCAGGAGCAGTGGACACAGATGGTTCGTGAGGGTAAGTGGATGGAGATGGCCGCCTCAGTAACAGATGAAATACTCCATACTTTTGCCGTCGTGGGCACGCCAGATGAGGTGGCACAAAAAATGGCCGACCGTTGTGGTGGTAAAATGGAACGTGTAAGCCCGGTGATTTACCAGCCCGATACCGAGTTATTGATGGCTTTATTAACAGCGTTAAAAGCGAAACTATAGGTACTTGCTGTGAGTGATCTTGAGCAGTTTAAAAATGAAGTGACCGCCTGGCTGGAAGAAAATTGTCCGCCATCACAACGTACTCCTGCCAAGGCTGATGAGTTGGTCTACGGTGGGAGCAAGTGCGTGTTTCCTTCCGAGGATGCCAAGCTGTGGCTGAAGCGTATGGCTGATAAAGGCTGGACAGTACCCTCCTGGCCAAAGCAGTACGGCGGCGGTGGTTTAAGTGCCAAAGAAGAAAAAGTCCTGAAGAAGGCCATGAAAAAACTGGGCTGCCGTATGCCCTTGACGGGTCATGGCTTGTGGATGTTGGGGCCAGCATTGCTGGAGTTCGGCAATGAAGAACAAAAACTGGAGCACTTACCCAGAATCGCCCGTGGAGAAGTGCGCTGGTGTCAGGGTTACAGTGAGCCCGGTGCCGGATCTGATCTGGCCAGCCTGCGTTGCAAGTGTGAGGATATGGGTGATCACTATCTGGTCAATGGTCAAAAGAGCTGGACCACCGATGGCCATAAGTCGGATTGGGTATTTGTGCTGGTGCGAACCGATTTTGATGCGCCGAAGAAACAACAGGGCATTAGTTTTTTATTGATTGATATGAAAGCTCCGGGTGTTGAAGTCAGACCTGTCACCTTGTTGAATGGCAATGATGATTTTTGTGACACCTTTTTTGACAATGTCAAAGTGCCCAAACAGAACCTGGTGCATGAGCTCAATCAGGGTTGGTCCGTGGCCAAGGCGCTGTTGGTACATGAGCGGGAGATGATGTCAAAAATTCAGGAGTTCATGCCCCGATTACCTTATACCGTGGTGGAATATGCCCAGCATTATCTTTCTCTGGCGGATGACGGCAAGCTAGCCGACCCTTATTTGCGTGACCGTTTAACCCAGCACCTGATGAACACCCAGTCAATGGGACTGTCCCATCGCCGTGCCTATGAAGAAGGCATGGCCGGTATCCTGGACAAGCGTTCGTTATCCTACTTCAAGGCCTACGCCACGGAAGAGGATAAGCACCGCGATGAATTGCTGATTGCGCTGCTGGGCACTCAGGGCCTGGGCTGGGAAGGAGAGGGTTTTAGTGAAGACGAGTTACAGCTAACCCGCCAGTTCCTGATGAACAAGGCATTATCGATTGGTGGCGGTACCACGGAAGTACAAATGAACCTGATTGCCAAACAATTAGGTTTGCCGGGGTAGTGGTCTAGTTCTTAGACACCCATAGTCTTGTTCCTTAGTGGTCTAGTTCCAGGACACCCATAGACCGCGGCTAAATCAGAGACTCTCATCGCTCAAACCTGATGAGCGAATGTTTTTTCGATTGAAAAACACGTGATTTTTATTGGAAGGCTTTTTTTATAATTTTAGTAGGCTGTTTTTTTAAACAAAAAGCTTTAAACACAAAAATTGGCACAGCGATATCGCCTCAGCTATGCAAGGAGCGTTGGGGTAGAGGTGTCTGGGGGTTTAGGCAGGAAAGGCTTCACGGCAGGCTTTGATACCATGAGTCCACCGTAGGCCGAGCTGCTGGCAGGCTCGTTGCACATGGTGCGATGCGCCAACCAGGTTTTTAAAGCGGCTCTCAAAATTTTGGCAGAGATAACACCAGTGTTTAGGATCGATCTGCAATTGATCGAGGATGGGTGGTGCGCTAGTGGCTATGTCGCCGCGTTTGTCTTCTCTTTGTATCTTACCGGTCCAATCCACCAGTTCCAGATAATCCGTAAGCCTGATGGGTAACCCTTTGGGCATATTTTGTCGGATATTTCCCACGCAAGGTAGCAGGCCCGGCGCCTGTTGATTGGGATGGTTGGGCTGATGGGTTAGTTTGGCCTGCTGACAGCGGCGCTGGATACTGGTATGTGTTGAGTCACTTAATCCCGTCGCTATTCTGGCGCGAATGGGGTTTAAATCAACGTATGCGGCACAGGCGATGAGGGCTTTTTCATCCAGCAATGCCTGACTGTTAAAACGACCTTCCCAGAAGCGTCCGGTACAGTGGTCTTCTTTGTTGGAGCGGCGAGCGATACCTTCATTAATAATGCGCATAAACCAGCTGATATTCATTAGCCTGGCTCGCCAGAGTTCAACTAAGCTATCGATTATCGCCAGCTCCTCGGTGGTGAGCAGTTCACCCTTGAGATAACGCTGGCTGAAGGTGTTTCCTTTGAATAGCTGATGCCATCGGCTGATCACTTGCCGTTTGTCCCAGTTTTCAGCGCTGGCCTTGTCCACAAACAACACCACGTGATAGTGATTGTGCATCACCGCATAGGCACATAAGTCGAGTGCAAAAATTTCTGCCAGAAAGAGTAGTTTGTCTTCAATCCACTGGCGGCGGTGTTCGAAAGATTGGCCAGAGATGGGGTCTTCCCCGCACAAAAAGGCGCGGCGGACACAGCGTGATGAACAGTGGTAATAAGAGGTGGTTTCGAGAGAAATTAGCGTCTTCCTTGATCTGGGCATCACACAATCCTTATGTGAGTGAGAGTTGGCTCAAGTTAATCCCTTGATAGGGCATTGTCAATAGTATTCTTTGGGTGTCAAAGATTGAAGGTTTTACGGGTGTATAGGTCGGGTATAGGGTTAATCTATGGGTGTCCGGCTTTGTGGATCGGGTTAATCTATGGGTGTCCAGCTTTGTGTCCAGCTTTGTGTCCGGCTTTGTGGATCCCGACTGTGCGGGCCATCCCCTGATAGGGTGTCGTTAATAGTATTCTCTGGGTGTCTAGGATTGAAAGCTCTTTGGGTGTCCAGTTTTGGGGGATGACATGCATAAATCGATAGGAAACTGTTACGCAGGGAGAAAGGAAGGAATCCAGTTAGTGTCTTATGGGGTGCTGGTTGGGGGGAGTGCGTACTAATAGCTGGCGCGTATTGACTCGAGTCGGTATTAGCTATGCTTAAGGAGTTATTGGTTTGTTGGAAGAGTGGCAGGGAAACCAGCATCCATTGCTTGTAAACACGACCTTGTGCTTAATATCTTCATGATATGCTTCCCTGCCTTGTGTTTTTCCAAAACACGGTGACATTGTATTAGGAATAGGAAAATAATTCAAATGAAAATTGTAGGGCGAGTTGAGATGATATTAATTGTCTTTGCAATAGCGACTTTTTAGGGGGAATAAAAGAGGCAATACAAAGTGACCTGTTGTGTGGAGGGCTATCAGGACATAGCGCGTTGGTGTCATTCCCGGGAAGATAAAGAAAAGGCACTGGATTAGATTTTTCGGCTATAGTGGAGGTATATCAATAGGTAATACCTGTGTCGTTATCGTGCACTGACAGGTTTGAAGCCTGCGTCAGTGGAGTGTTAGCGGGTGGTAGAGGGGATGATGAAAGCGCTGTTTAAATTAGTCTTATTCGCTCTGCTATTGGTATGGTTGTTACTGCTGGCCTGGGCTTTTGAGTCGCGCAGTATGCCTGCGTTACAGATATGGCATACCACGCTGCTGGAAAATGAATTTACTACGAATGACCTTACTCCCGGATATCAATTAGCAGATTACCTGGTTCAGGAGCAGCGCTTATTCGATGAGTTGCGAGAAAAAATATATCGGCGTATAGAGCCAGCGGATACTTTGCGGTATAGCCGGTTTCGTGCCGGTGGCCCCCAGGATCCTGACTGGCCACAACAGAACTGGAATCGCAGTTTTGAATTTATTCCCGAACAGATAAAAGGCGGGGTGCTATTACTCCATGGGCTTAGTGATTCACCTTATAGCTTGCGCCTTATCGGTAAGCTGCTGCATGCGAAAGGGTTCTATGTTTTGGGCTTGCGTTTGCCCGGTCATGGAACAATCCCCGCTGCCCTGACCCGGGTGCAGCGAGAAGATTGGCAGGCGGCAACCAGGCTCGGTGCACGGCATGTGCGAGAGAAAATAGGATATGAGCAGCCATTTTTTATGGCGGGCTATTCGAATGGCGGTGGTCTGGCTGTAGAGTACACACTGGATGCGCTCAATAATCCGGATTTACCACTACCGGATCAGTTGTTACTTTTCTCTCCGGAAATAGGTATTGCACCTGCGGCCCGTATTGCTAATGCTCATAAATTATTCAGTTTCATGACTTACTTTGAGCAGTCCAAGTGGTTATCAATTCAGCCAGAATACGATCCGTTTAAATATAATTCGTTTCCAAAAAATGCGGCCCAGGAAGCTTGGGAGGTGACAGCTGTTTTGCAGAAGCGAGTGGCACAAGCGCAATCTTCAGGTCGGCTTAAGGGCTTTCCAGGTATGCTGACTTTTCTGTCCTGGACCGATGCGACAGTAGAAACTTCGGCAACGATACAAGGTCTCTATGGCCACCTGGATAACCTCGATAGTGAGCTGGTGATTTTTGATGTTAATCGCTTTGATCAACTCACGCCTTTTCTCCCGGCAGCTAATGCATCACCACTATTAAAGCTGAAGGCAGATCAGGACTTGTCCTATCAGTTGACGGTCATTAGTAATGTTTCCAGTGATAGCCAACAACTGGCTGAGAAAACCAAGGCGCCGCATTCGAATAATATTGAATCCAGGACGCTTGCCATGTTCTGGCCGCGAGGTGTTTACTCCTTATCTCATGTGGCTATTCCTTTTTCTCCGGCAGATCCAGTTTATGGTGCTGCTGATGCAGCACAAGGTAGTTATCAGGGGATGCGACTAGGGGCGATGCAGCCGCGGGGGGAAACCCATTTGCTGATCGCGCCTCTGTCGCAGTTTATGCGCTTGCGCCACAATCCATTTTTTACTTATATGGCGCAGCGTGTCGATGAAGAAATTGAGGAGTCGCTGGGCTCTACGAATGGAGTGGTGCGTTGAGTGAATGTTGAATTGAAAGCCTTGCGTTTGATTGGAGCTGTTTTATTGCGGCTGAGTGTGGCCGTGTTGAGTACACTGTTACTCGCCTGCGCCCATAGCGCTGTCGATAAGCCGCTGCAGCAGTGGACGCCAGAAATACAACAGAAGTCCGTCGAGAAGTTTGAAGGAAAAGGCGTGCGCGCCGAAGATATAACCGTAATGATGGGTTTTTCTGGTGGTGGTGCTCGTGCCGCCGCCCTCGCTTACGGTGTGCTCAAGGAACTCGATAAGATCATGTTGGGCGAGTCCTTTGATTCACATTCGCTACTGGACGAGGTGGATGCGATCTCATCGGTATCGGGGGGGAGTTTCGCGGCGGCTTATTACGGCCTGCACGGCAAGAAAATGTTTACTGATTTTGAGCAACGATTTTTGCGTAAGGATATTGAAGCGGTGCTGCTTGCGAAAATGTTTAATCCGGTAAATTGGGTCAAGTTGATGAGTGGGGAGTATGGGCGTTCTGACCTGGCCGCTGAGTATTATGATAAACAAATTTTTGATGGCGCGACAATGTCAGATTTATCCGCTGCAGATACCCCGCTGGTGATAATCAATGCAACGGATCTTGCTACCGGTGATCGCTTTCCTTTTACCTACAATACCTTTGATCTTATTTGCGCTGACTTTTCATCATATTCCCTGTCCCGGGCCGTTTCTGCTTCAACGGCTTTGCCGATAATATTTTCACCGATTACTCTTGAGAGCTATGCGGGGAGCTGTGGCTACCAGACGCCAGATTGGCAGTTGACGGCACTGAAGGATAAGGAAATGACCCCGCGTAAAATAGCGGCGCTTAGGTTTGAGGACTATACGGATAAGAAAAAAAGGCCCTGGTTACACCTGGTTGACGGAGGGATTTCAGATAATCTTGGCCTGCGTTCATTCTATCAGACATTGAATTTGCTTTCGGTGGGGTCTACAGCTGAAGAATTAAAAAAGCAGCATGCCGATCATGTTATTATTATTTCGGTTAATGCCCACGCTAAACAAAAGTCTGGCTGGATGCTGGAGCGATATGCGCCGTCCATGTTTGAAATGTTGGAAAGTATGAGCGCAGATCAAATTGCACGCTATAGTGCAGATACTATCCAGTTGGTAAAGTACAGTTTTGATGAATGGTTGGAAGGTGGGATTGCATCGGGTCGTCAGTTAACGTTTCATTTTGTCGAAGTCAGTTTTAATCAGGTGAATAATGACAAGGACCGGGATTTTTTCAATGACATAGGGACTAACTATGACTTGAGTGATGAGCAAGTGGATCGATTGATCGCCATTGGGGGGAAGATATTGCGAGAGTCAAAGGAATTGCATCATTTTTTAACAGTGATTGGTGCTGAGCAAACCGACGGACGGCCAGCGGTTAAAGTAAGCGAATAGTCTTGCTTGTGATATTCACTACTGCATTGTCAGTAGTAGTGTTGATTATTATAAAATAATTTATTAGAGGTATGACATGGGTGATGGCCATCCGGTAACGGGGCGACGGATTGGTGTTATTGATGCCATTCGTGGCTTTGCTATTCTGGGTATTTTATTTGCCAATATTCAAAGTTGGAGTGGTTACAAATTCCTACCCTATGAAACTATAGCCATATTACCTTATTATTCCCTGGATCCATTGTTTAATGTCTTGCAGCACTGGGTAATTGATGGCAAGTTTTATGCTGTTTTTTCTATCCTGTTCGGTGTTGGTTTTGGTATTCAGTATAATAAGAATGAAGCGAATGAGAGGCCTTTTCTACAGACTTATCGACGTAGGTTGGCCTTTCTTTTGTTATTTGGCGTGATTCATTCGCTATTTTGGTCCGGGGATATTCTTACCTTGTATGCTTTGCTAGCTTTCGTCCTGGTTTCACTTAGAAAGATCCCCCCACGTTATTTGTTACCAGTATCGGTCGGCTTACTTTGCTGGTTTATGCTGGAGCAATTTTTGCACATGTTTTTGGCTGCGCCAGTAGAATCGCTGACAAATATTGCCCATAAAAACTACCCGAATTTGACGCCGCAGGAAATTTTCCAGGCTTTTGCTTACGGTAGTTGGTCGGAGGTCTTTCAGCTTAATTTACACAATATTTATTGGCGCTGGATGGACTTTATTCCGAACGGTCGGGTTAGCCGTGTGTTAGGTTTATTTGTACTGGGATTCTATTTTGCACGTACAGGGTATTTTATTCATCAGGCGCATCGCTTTCGCTGGATTATTATCTACGGCCTTATTGGTCTGCTGTTAACTTACGGTGCCATTATTGCTGAAGGCAATATTAGTTACTGGGCTACCGGCTGGCTTGATTGGTTTGCCAAGGCGATGGTGGTGGGGGCGCAGGTAATAATGGGCTTGTGTTACATGTCGATGCTGGCCTGGCTCTACCAAAGCAGGTCTTTGAACAAACTATTGCAGCCGCTGTCGTTAATTGGCCGCATGGCATTTACTAATTATTTGATGCAATCCCTTATCGGGGTGACGATTTTTTACGGTGTGGGATGGGGTTTGTTCGGCAGTATGGGGCTTGCGCAATTGTGGTTGCTGGCCTTGAGTATTTTTATCGCCCAGGTAATCTTGAGTAGTGCCTGGTTGGCTTATTTTAAACAGGGCCCGGTTGAATGGTTCTGGCGTTGCCTGACCAGCGGTCAATGGCCATCCAATTTTCGCCAGCGAGGGTAGTTATCGCTTTATCCCTGTGGCCCCGTGTGGTGGTGAATGAGGGCACACAGTAGGGCAAAGCGAGATCAAACAAAATCAAACAAAAAGTCTGGTCTAACGGCCCTTGCGCTTGATGCCAACCAAACCAATTAACGCTGTGCCAAATAGCCAGGCGGCTGTTGGCAGTGGTACAGAAGAGTAGCTCAAAGTTACTTGGGAATAATTATTTGGGCCAATGGGATTAACGCCATAGTTAAAATCGACCAATACGATAGCCAGAGAATCTGACATAATTGCTGATAATAAGCTGTTGTCCAAACTGAAATCGATAGAGAACTCATGATCATTATGAGCATACTCTGTGTAAGCGTAGGCGCCGGGGGTGGAAAAGCTGATATTAGTACCTAATACAATGCCGTAGATACTCAGGCTATAATTTTCTTCAGCGGCAACTGCATGAAAATCACCTCTTGTTGTTACGGTAAGTACGCCATCGCTAAGGACGTTTTGTGGGCCAAACAGGTTGTGCTCAAATAATTCACCGGTATTTACCTGGATTTGCTTGTCTTGTAGATAAGCAGCATGGGCAGAAAGTGAAAAAACCATACTTGCCAGGACGAGCGATTTTTTGAACATGATAGGTGCCTTTTTATTTTAAGTAATTACTTGGGTCTAGATTGACAGTCTTACAAACCCTTGTAAAGATTGCGTGTGTAAAGCTTTCCGACAGATGGTGTGTGAATATTTAACAGTTTTTTAATTTGTAAATCCTAATCGTGCGGGTCAATGCGGTCTATTGTTGACTGGTTAATGTAATTGGGACTCTGCGGGCTTTAAACTGTGGAAAAATTTCCATAAATCTTCCGCGAAAATCTGCGGCTGCTCCAATGCTGCAAAGTGACCGCCTTTATCCAGTGTGCTGTAATGCAACAGATTATAAGAGGCTTCTACCCAGGCCCTGGGGGGCTGTAGCAATTCCTTTGGGTAGATCGCCGCTCCTGTTGGCAGGGATATTTTTTCCACTAGATCCGGTTTATGGATTTCTTCATAGTAAATTCGGGTGGAGGAACAGATCGAATCGCTGAACCAGTACAGGGAGATTATCGTCAGTAATTGATCCCAGCTAATGCAGTTGCGAATCTCGCCATCACAGTCGGTCCACTCGCGGTATTTTTCGGTCAACCAGGCACATAGACCCAGGGGGGAATCCTGCAGCGCATAACCTAATGTTTGCGGCCGGGTACTTTGGATTTTAAAGTAACCCATACCCTCGGCCATAAAGGCCTGGGACATCGCCATACGTTTTTTTTCTTCATCGGTGACGACCATCATCGGGTCTTCTAACCCTTCGGGCGGAAAGGCCAGTACCATGTTCAAGTGAATCGCTTCGCAGTGCCGGGCATCGAGGTCGGCAATATGGCGGGTGATCATGGCGCCCCAGTCGCCGCCCTGGGCAAGGTAATGCGGGTACTCCAGCCCTGCCATTAGCTGAACCATTTTTTTGGCAATGGCGCGGGTATTCATACCCGGCTTAGCTGCGGCATCGGAAAAAGCAAAACCGGGTAGCGATGGACAAATAACGTGACAGGCATCCTCGGCCTTGCCGCCAAATTTTTCAGGTTCGGTGAGGCGTGGGATGAGTTCCAGAAACTCAATAATGGAGCCTGGCCAGCCATGGCAAATGAGCAATGGGCGGGCATGCTGATGGGGTGAGCGCTGGTGGATATAGTGTAGCCATTGGCCATCAATCTCCATGCGGTACTGGTCGAACTGATTTAAAACCGCCTGTTGTTGCTTCCAGTCAAAGTCGTGCCGCCAGTAGTTCACCAGTTCTTTCAGGTAAGTGATGTCGGTGCCATAGGACCAATCGTCATCGTTCACTTGATCGGGCCAGCGGGCGCGATCAAGTCGCCGGTATAGGTCGTCAATGGCATCATCGCTGATAGCGATGGTAAAGGCTTCTATTTTTGGCATTATTCAATTACTCGTATTTAGTTATAGCAGGCACCGAGGCTGGTGCTGTGATTGTCGCTGATCCCCGCTCATGTCAGGACAGTATAACGTCCATTTGTGAGCTGCCTTGTTGTAAGTCAAAATAGTCGCGCCAATGCGTAATCTTGCCATCGGACATTTCAAAAATTCCCATGCACTTGAATTCTATCCATTTGCCGTGCACCTGATAGAAGTCGCTGCGCTCGGTATAGACTTTGCCGTCGGTTCCCTCAGTAATATTATGGACCTCCCATTTAATATCACCGCAGATGTCGTGAATCATTGCAAAGACTTCCCATATTGCTTCATGGCCCTGTGCGGGCTCCATGGGAATATTATGGAAGATAGCATCTTCGGAAAAAGCGGCAAGGATGCCATCCTTATCATTGCGGCAGATGGTGGCAATGAAAGCCAGAATAATTTCTTGGTTACTCATCATTTGCTTCTCTTGTGTTTTATTTGCGGGTAGTTATCAGGCCTGACAGTCGACCAGGACCTTGATGGCTTCATTGCCGGCAGTGGCGGTGGCCAGCGCCGTGTCAAAATCTGACAGTGGGTAGCGATGACTGATCAGTGGTCGGGCATCGACGCGACCGCTGGCGAGCATCTCAATCACCTGGGAAAATTCATCAGGATAAGCCATGGCACCAATGATGTTCAGCTCCCGAATTAGTACATTAACCAGATCCAGTTCCACCGGCTTTTTATGCACGCCGACGATGACAGCCCTGGCACCGGTTTTGGCTAATTGGCCGATTTGCTGGAACACTGTACCGACACCGGTGGCTTCAAAATAAACATCACTGGCAGGAACTGGCATCCCCATCACTTCTTCGGTGCCGTGCCTGTCGCGCAAAAATTTGCTGAGATCACCGGCATCGGCTTTAAATGCAGTGGCGCCCAGTTGTTCTGCCATCGCCAGCCGTTGCGCGGCCATGTCGACCACCACGATGTGTTCAAGGCCGTAATAGCGCAATACCATGACAATGCCCAAACCGATAGGGCCGGCACCAAAAACAACCGCGCGGTCTTTCGCTTTGGCCTGACCTTGGTGAACCGCATGCATGGAGACAGATAAAGGCTCCACCAGGGCGCCGAGTTCAAAATCGAGACTGTCGGGTAGCAGGGTAATACAATTTTCGTCAATGGCCGCGCCGCGTACCAGTAAATAAGGCGCAAAGCCGCCCTCTGGCCCACTGTTACCAATGCGGTTGGTATTGCCCTCGGGGTTTACCACCACACGGTCGCCAATCTTAAGGTGGCGAATGTTGCCACCCGCTTGCACCACCGTGCCTGAGAGTTCATGTCCCAAGGGCATGGGGGTGCCGGGGCCTAATAAACCACCCATGGCAATATAGCCGAGGTCAGAACCGCAGATACCGCATTGGGCAACCTGTACGACGACATCATCAACACCGGCGACAGGTGTTTTCACGCTGTCGATGGAAATCTTGTTGATGCCATGAATCTGTACCAGTGGCATTTCTTTCATTCGGACGTTCCTTTGTGGCATGGGGCGACAGTCAGACCAAGGCAATAATGTCCCAGGGTGATAATTTAATAGGATGAGTATAAAAAGCAACAGTGCAGGCGTTAAGCTTAACCATATTGGCAATAATAATACGCTGTTTCGTCCGGATTACAGATTTTTACGCGGCGGTAGGCTTATTGAGTTCCGGGGAAGAAATAATTACTATGCGCTGGTAATGGCATACAGATAATCTTACTTACGATCCAATAAGGAAATCCATATGAGTAAATCACAAACAACCACAATCATTAGCCTGCTGCTGATTGTTGCCGGGGCAGGGCTGTTGTATTGGGGCTATGATATGTCGGAGTCTGTTGGTGGCCAATTAAATCAGGCGTTTAACGGCTCGCAAAGCAATGATGTGACGATGGCCTATATCGGAGGTGCTGTGGCGCTGTTGGCGGGGCTTTATATACAGTTTAAAAAATAGTGATGGAGATAGTGATGGAGGATGGAGATAGTTGACCCGGTTTTGTCGAGAGCTGATTGGGCGGAGAATTTCAGCCGGTGAAATCTTCTTTCCTCTGGATATAAGAGGAAGTCAGTATGTCCATAGATTCCTGTTCATATTCACGCAGCCCACTGAGCACCATGCGCTTTTGGCCGCGGCCGACGATTTCGCCCCCGTCCATAATATTGAAAGTCAGCAGCGCATTGCCACGCTTGCCAACTAATTCCAATTCGGTGTGATCGGTGACTAGGGTTGGGGCGCTGATATCCAGCCTGTCGAGGTCAATGCTCATGCTTGCATAGATGACCATGGGGCGAACGGGGTTGATCATGACCTTGTTTTCGGCCATCAGTGGTACCAGCATCTGGAGAAAGGTGTGGCCGGAAAACGCCACATAGCTGCGGGTTAAATTCTGGATTAATTTTTCGTCGCGGGTGTTATGACCGCTGCGTTCAATAGTCAGGTATTCTTTTTCTTTTTGATCCCTAATGACGAGGTGGGGCAAGTCTTCGGGTAAAATGAGTTCAACCCCGTCCATGACCATGCCAGAAAAAATAAACTCCATGTGTTGATTGAGGCCGTATTTGGCTAAAACTATAGAAAACAATAGGTCCCCGGGTACACAAAAGCGTTTGGCGTCGTGATCGTGAATGGGGTTAAAGTCATCGGCAATGCTTTTCGCAAAGGTACTGGCATGGTCGCGGGTAAAGCTGATGCTGTGTTGGTGGTCGTTGAAATAGTTGTCAATAAACATAGGGATGGTTGCTTGTTAGCTGTCAGGGCAAGCGGCGTATTCTAACAGGAATGACATTGGGCGCAAAATGGTTCTTGCTTTATTGACCTGTGCGTTAGAATGGCTCAATTAACCCAAATGGAATTATCATGAACGGCGATGCAGTGCCCACAACTCCTCTGGATATACATATTGAAGCTGATCAGGACGGGCTGGTGGCAGTGGATGTGTTGGCGGCGGCGTCTGGCCTGTCCCGGCAAAAAATTAAACAGGCGATGAGCCGCGGTGCGGTATGGCTAAGTGCAGGTAAAACGACCAGGCGCCTGCGCCGGGCAAAAAAAATACTCGCTATCCATGATGAGCTGCATCTGTATTACGATGCGCGTATTCTGGCGCTGGAACCCGATCCCGCCACGCTGATAGCCGATGAGCAGGCTTACAGTGTCTGGTATAAGCCCTGCGGCATGTGGTCACAGGGTAGTAAATGGGGTGACCATTGCACTGTTTACCGCTGGGCTGAACAGCATTTCTTACCAGCGCGTAAGGCCTATATTGTACATCGCCTGGATCGTGCGGCGACCGGGTTGATATTACTGGCCCACCAAAAAAAATCTGCTGCCGCACTGGCGGGATTATTTCAGCGGCGGCAGCTGAATAAATTTTATCGGGTTAAGGTACATGGGAATTTTCCATCTGGCCCGGCAGTGAGTATCAATGAGGCCCTGGATGGGCGCGATGCCTGTAGCCATGTTGTTGCGCTTGAGTATGATGCGGGCAATGATGTTTCGCTACTGGAGGTCAACATTGAAACCGGGCGCAAGCACCAGATTCGTCGACATCTGGCGGGCAGGGGCTTTCCCGTGGTGGGCGATAGACTGTACGGCCGGGGGGATGATAGCGATAATCTGCAGCTCTGCGCCTGTCGTTTGCAATTTACTTGCCCCCTCAGCGGGCTTGCAAAAGACTTCCAGCTGGATGCAGCTTTGTTGCCTGTGCTTTAAAGGTTTGGCCAATGAATGAGAAACAGCTTAAACAGTATCTACTTTCCAAGCCGGAGGCGATGGAAGATTTTCCTTTTGGCGCTGGTGTGGCGGTGTTCAAAATAGAGAAAAAAATGTTTGCCCTGCTCAGTTCGGATCGGGGTGTTGCACGGGTCAACCTGAAGTGCGACCCCGACCAGGCATTTATCCTGCGGGATATTTTTACCGCGGTGCTGCCCGGTTATCACATGAACAAAAGGCACTGGAATACCGTGCTTCTCGACGGCACTATCCCCCGTGGTGAATTGGAGCGGATGATTGACCACTCCTATGCCCTGGTGGTTAAAAAACTGAATAAAGCTCATCGACAGGCGCTGGAGTTGACCTATGGCTCAGAGCAGTTGTATCGAGGGGCGTGAGGGGGCTTGCTGATGTGGTCAGAACAAGTGGATGCTCAGGATGGGACGGTGATCAAGCTGGCATTGTTGAAAGACGGCGCGCCGGCTTCGTTTCAACAAGTGCTGCTGGCATGGAAGAACGATCGAGATTTTTGCCGGTTTTTCAATCGAGTGCTGGCTGCTATGCCTTTTGAGGCTTTCTTCTGGGAAATGCCACCGCTGCAGTCGTCAACAGTGCAACAGCGCTTTGAGTGCGCGGTGGTGGATAGTCCACAGTTGGCGAAATTAAGCGCAGAGCCAGAAGCATTCCACAGTCATTTTGCCGCCGCTGAAGACGGTATTGTCACCTTTGATAATCTTGGCGGGGATGCGCTATTAATTGCGCCGGTAGCGCTGGCTGACGAGGCGGCCTACCCGCATATTGCTGCGTTTTGTCGTTATGCTCCCCGGGAGCAACAGCTGGCGCTCTGGCAGCGACTGGGAGAATACGGCAGTGAGTGTGTGGCGGATACACCGCTATGGCTGAATACCTCTGGCCTGGGGGTGCCCTGGTTGCATCTTCGCCTGGACCGCTATCCCAAGTACTACACATACTTACCCTATAAAACGGCTGCCGGTTCTCTTTAAAGCCGCGGCTGGGTTATGATCGGGAACTGTTTTGTGTAATACGGTCTAAAAGCCCATTCTCCCAACAAGTGACCCAATCAATGCTGGATAGCCGCCCTTTACTGATCGCCACTGATTTTCCCGCACTCAAGCGCGATGCCGTCGAAATACTGCAACTTAACCTGGGTTATCGCTGTAACCTCAGCTGTGTTCATTGTCACGTCAACGCCGGGCCCGGTCGTAGTGAAATGATGAGCAGGGAGACCATTGATACGGTGTTGGCCTTTTTGGCCCAGGGCGGTATCAAGGCGCTGGATCTTACCGGTGGTGCACCGGAGATGAATTCGCATTTTCCTTATCTGGTAGCGCAGGCACGAGCGCTGGGTGTAGAGGTGATTGATCGCTGCAACCTGACTATTTTACTGGAGCCCGGCTACGAGGATCTGGCGGAATTTTTAGCCGAAAATAATGTGACCATTACCGCGTCGTTACCCTGTTACCTGGAGGAAAATGTCGAGAAACAGCGAGGCAAGGGCGTTTATGATAGCAGCATTGTCGCGCTAAAAAAACTCAATCAACTGGGTTATGGAACGGATGATGGCAGGCAGCTGAACCTGGTGTTCAACCCGGTGGGTGCGGAACTCCCTCCTCCGCAGCAGCAATTAGAGGTGGATTACAAAGATGAATTGCAACGGCGCCACGGCATCGTGTTCAACCAGTTATTTACTATTACCAATATGCCCATCAGTCGTTTCGGCAGCCTGTTGATGTCCAGGGGTGAATTTAAACCCTATATGACGTTGCTGAGAGAGAATTTCAGTGCGGCTAATCTGTCGACCGTGATGTGCCGAAACCTGCTGAGCGTGGATTGGCAGGGCAGGATTTACGATTGCGATTTTAACCAGATGCTGGAGATGCCATTACGGGTCGATGGCCATGCGGCCATTCAGCTGGAAGATCTTTTGGCATTGCGGCTTGAGCACAATCCCATCATGGTGGGTGAGCATTGCTATGGTTGTACCGCTGGCCAGGGCAGTAGTTGCGGCGGGGCATTGAATGAATGAGCCCTGGCTCAGCATTGTGATTCCGGTATTAAATGAAGCGGCGTTGATCGAGGCCGCCCTGCAGCAGTTACAAGCGTTGCGCGCAGCGGGTATTGAGTTGATTGTGGTCGATGGTGGCAGTGATGATGGCAGCCAGTTTCTGGCCGCGCCACTGGCAGATCAATGCCTGCAGGCCAGCGGGGGGCGCGCGGGGCAGATGAATGCCGGTGCCGTGGCGGCCAGGGGGCGTTATTTATTATTTTTACACATCGATACAGCGTTGTTACTCACCGCTGAGCAGCTACGCTGTTTCTTTTCAAGTGGCACAATAAACTGGGGTTTTTTCCCTGTTCGTCTCAGTGGCAGTCACTGTTTGTTGCGGGTCATTGCATGGGCAATGTCTCGACGGTCAGCGCTGACCGCTATTGCCACGGGCGATCAATGCCTGTTTGTGGACAGGCACTTGTTTGACCTGGTGGGTCGATTCCCCGAGATACCATTGATGGAAGATGTGGCGCTATGCAAACAGTTAAGAAAACAGGCTCGCCCGACAATTTTTCCGGCCTATGTAACAACATCCAGTCGCCGGTGGGAGCGTCGCGGCATTATCAAGACAGTGTGCTTGATGTGGCGGTTACGGCTGGCCTATTTTCTGGGGGCTAAGCCCGAAGCGCTGGTAAAAGACTATTATGGCTGACTTCCAGTTTCCTGATAGCCGGATAATACTGTTTGCTAAAGCACCGCTAGAGGGTCAGGTCAAAACCCGGATGCAGCCCACATTAACGTTGCAGCAATCCCTGACTTTACACCGGAACATGCTTAGCCACAGTCTGCAACAGGCCTGCCAGTCGCATCTGGCTCCGGTGGAGTTGTGGGTGACGGCTGAGCATGGATTCTGGCAATCGTTAAGGCAGCGCTATGAATTTAGTCTGCACATCCAAACGGGCGAGGACCTGGGGCGGCGAATGCTTCACGCGGCGACAGCGACCTTACAGTCTGCGGCAGCGGTAGTGATTATGGGGGCGGACTGTCCCGCCATAGACGGCAACTATCTGCGGGCAGCATTGACCTTATTGCATGCCGGCGAGCCCGCGGTGCTGGGGCCGGCCAGCGATGGCGGCTACGTGCTAATCGGTATCACGGCGGTGGATGACAGTCTGTTTATAGGCTTACCCTGGGGAACACAGTGGGTACTTGAGCAAACCCGGGCCAGACTGGAAGCGCTGGGCTTATCATGGACTGAGCTGGAGGTACTCGCGGATATTGATCGCCCCGAGGATATTCAGTACCTCCCGGCATCGCTGCGGCTATAGTGCCAATTTAATAACGCCGCGTTGTTTTTCTTTCGGCTTCTCAAGTCATTTATTT
The DNA here is from genome assembly GCA_030621845.1 of Spongiibacteraceae bacterium. GTDB lineage: Bacteria > Pseudomonadota > Gammaproteobacteria > Pseudomonadales > Dasaniaceae > JAUXHA01. Next base: position 10,532 of record JAUXHA010000005.1, on the reverse strand, counting down.
GACCCGTCAAGGTTATTGCGCTTAACTATAGAAATAATAAGTCAAAGTGTTGTCAGTAGCAGGTCATCATGGTTTGTCTGCTGTGCGTGCTACTTTTCCATAATGTGCTTCATTTTCCAATGTCGCGCTAATTTGTTTTGCTAAGGGTTTTTTGTATGTGGGAATCCAATAATATCATTATCATTGATGATGATGATCAACGGCGCCACGATGCGATGGTTATCCTGGATTTTTTAGGGGAGAACCCGGTGTCCTTTTCCTGCCAGCAGTGGTCAGATGTCGTTGCCCAGCCGGGGGTATCGGAAAATACCCGGCAAATCCAGGCGCTGGTTTTTGCCCCGACCAGTAACTCCCTCGAGGCACGTTTGCAGGAGGCTCAGGAGTGGGATCGTTCCTGCCCGGTTATTCTCATCGGCAAGGAAGACCTGCAGGCGGTGGCTGACCAGGATCTGCGTCATAAAGTCATTGCCCAGATAGACTTTCCTCCCAGTTATAACAAAATGCTCGATACCCTGCATCGTGCCCAGGTTTATCGCGAACAGTACGATATCAATGCGGGCCGGGTGCGACAACGGGATGTACAGTTGTTTCGCAGCCTGGTAGGCACTAGTCGTGAAACACAAAAAGTGCGTGAAATGATGGCCCAGGTGGCGGATAAGGATGTCACCGTATTAATAACCGGTGAGTCGGGTACCGGCAAGGAAGTGGTGGCGCGTACGCTGCATTATAATTCCCATCGCAAGGATAAGCCCTTTGTGCCCATTAATTGTGGGGCGATACCTCGTGAATTGCTGGAAAGCGAATTATTTGGTCATGAAAAAGGTGCGTTTACCGGTGCCGTGACCAGCCGCTCCGGTCGCTTTGAAATGGCCCAGGGAGGCACTTTATTCCTCGATGAAATCGGTGATATGCCGCTGGATATGCAGGTGAAAATTCTGCGAGTATTGCAGGAACGGACCTATGAGCGGGTGGGAGGTAACAAAACTTTCAACACCGATGTGCGGATTATTGCTGCTACCCATAAAAACCTTGATGACATGATTACCGACGGTTCATTTCGCGAAGACCTGTACTATCGTCTCAATGTATTCCCCATTGAGGTGCCGGCGTTAAGGGAGAGGGTTGAAGATATTCCGCTGCTGTTGAATGAATTAATCACCCGCCTTGAAAATGAAAAGCGCGGTTCAATCCGTTTTAATTCGGCGGCGGTGATGTCACTGTGTCGGCACGAGTGGGCGGGCAATGTTCGAGAAATGGCCAACCTGGTCGAGCGGATGGCGATTTTGCACCCCTACGGCGTCTGTGGCTTGCAGGATTTGCCGAAGAAGTTTCGCCATGTCGATGAGGGCGATGAGGATATTGTTTTTCCGGAAGGCGAACCCGGTTCAGGTATGCCCAGCTTTGCCAATATGGACTCCACTGCGCTGTTACCGGTCAACGGCATTGACCTTAAGGAATATTTGACCAATCTGGAGCGCAGCCTGATTCAACAGGCGCTGGATGACAGTTGTGGCGTGGTGGCCAGGGCCGCGGAAAAGCTGAAAATTCGCCGCACCACTCTGGTAGAGAAAATGCGCAAATACGATTTGCAGCGTAAATAAATTTAACGCTTAACTTAACGTTTAAATATCACTCAGGCTGCTGTGCCGTAGCTGCGAATCCATGCCGCAAGATTGCCATGGTGTCGCTGTTGGTGGTGAAAATTGTCCTGCCAGAAGTTATCCAGGCCCTCGGCATCGTGAGCCGCGGGTAGTTGATGATTGGATTGCAGGTAGATGACCCAGGCGATAGCGGTACTGTAAGCGAGATTGGTGCGTAGCTCGTCATCCGGGTTTTTCAGGAATTGGCGCTGACTGGCCAGCCCCCTGACCTTACTGGCCAGCTCGGGATCGAAGGCCAGAAAGGTATCCCAAACAGCTCGGTGCTGTTCGCTGGTGATCTGGTAAATACCGATACCGCCGGGCTTCGTTCGGGCAAAGGGATCAAAGCCCGATTCCTGGGCGGCAGTGCCCAGCAGCAGTTGCTCCGCTGCCGCCGAGTACATATCAAGGCATTCCAGGGCGGGCTGGAGAACGAAGTACTGTAAATCACTGGCGCTTATATTCATATTTAAAAACACCTTGCGGCGACCGCTGCTATAAATTCAAGTAGCCTGAATCAGTTGTTGTTTTCGGTTGATTAGAAAACCGTCAATGCTGTGATGAGTAAAATTATTTTTAGTCGATTATTTGATCAAATTCCAGTTTTTTACTGATTTTTTAACAAATTAAGTAAGAAATATAATATTTATTTTTAGTTTTGTTTGTAAGCTGATGAAATTGTTGACTTTTTATTTTTGGTGACCGTTTATCCTGTAAATTGACGGTATCGTCTCTTGGGCGCTGCCGATAGACATGTTACAAACTATAATTATGGATGTGGCTTGGTTGTCACTCGAGTTTTACAAAGTGGATTAAACATGATTTGGCCTGATTACCCTTTACTGTCATTGTTGCTAATGGCTTTGCTTGGCCTGGTGTTGATGTATTTTCTGCGCCACGCCGCTCATGCGATTATTTTACGCTTGGCACGTTCTTGCCATACAGTGGCACGGCTTGCCGCTAGAGCCTGTCTCCGTTCCGAGCATCGGGTTCGTTTGCGTAACCACGAAGTCACCATTGCCCTGGCCGAAGAGCTTTTGGAGCGGCGGCTTGAGCGGGAATATGTGCGTATTGAAGCCATTGTGGAAAAGGATTTAATTCAATACCAGCACCTCTCGGCGGCGATTAATACCCAGTTGGCGGCAATCAATGAAGATTATGAGGGCAGTATGCATGTGCCCATGGCGGGGCCCGAATGGGTATCGGCGGTGGAAGCCATTGCTGCGCTTCAAGAGAGTGATCGTAACAGTGAGGTGATGGGAAAAATCCTTTCTGAATTGCATCGTACCGTAGACCAGCACCAGAGGGATGTACTGCGCGAACAGCGCTGGACCGTCAGCGGCAGGCATAAGTTGCTGGCAAGACTGAAGCCCCATTGGCGTAAACTGACCAAACTGCTGGAACAAATCGACGGTAAAGTGGTTGCCCTGAGTGAGCGCTTACAGCTTATCGACCGGCAGATGATTCGTTTTGAATCCCTGGTGGCAGGCTCCGGGCACGGACTTATTGCGTCAGTACTGATGCGTTTTGTTATTTCGCTTTGCTTTGTGGCGGCGGGGGTGACGGCGGCAGTGTTGAATTACCAGTTACTGCTTGAGCCGTTGAATCTATTATTTGCCGACCGTTATATAGGACCCTTTTCGCTGGCGGCCTATGTCGCTAATTTACACACTGCGATGGTTCTGGTGTCGGCTGTGATGGTCTTCGAAGGGCTAAAGGTTTCCCATCTTTTACCGATGATGGCGGCTATGACCCAGAAGGGCCGAGTGCTGATTATCAGTTTGGGGATTTCCTTAATGGCCATCCTGGCGCTGTTTGAAGCCTTTACCATTGCACTGTTACCGGTAGCTGTGGTGGCCGATCAACCCTTGCTGGTGTTATCGACCTCGGAGTGGTTGCTGTTTGCGCTGGGCCTGGTTACGCCGGTTATGCTGGCCTTTGTCATCGTGCCGCTGGAGTATTTGCTGCATACGATACGGCCGGTGAGTGGCAGTGTGGTGCAGGTCATGTTGCATACGACAGCCTTTAGCTTTCGTGTGGTGGGCGCAATGGCCTTGCAGTTTGGTCGCTTGCTCGTGCAGTGTTACGATTTGTGTCTCTTTTTGCCCTTGCAGCTGGAGCGGGATTGGCAGCAGCGGACAAGGCGGGCCAGCGGCGCTGCGGAGACGGAAGTTGAGTCCTCGGTGATGGTGACCACTGATGTGGAGGCCGCATCGGAGAACGTCACTTCCCTGACTTTTGGTACTACCAACAAGCGCCAGTAATGGCCGGGTTATTCCTTGTTGTCGCCGTGGGCAACGGCGTGTAACTTGTCCAAATCCAGAATACTGATGTCTTTGTTATCCACCGCGATTAATTGCTGTTTTTGGAAGCGGCTAAAAATTCTGCTGACCGTTTCTACGGTTAAGCCCAGGAAGTTGGCAATATCAGTGCGTGACATTGGCAGATGGAAGGAACTGGCCGAAAGCTTTCGGCGGGAATTCCGTGTGGAAATACTCACCAATAGCGATGCAATTCGTTCCTCCGCAGAATTCTTACTTAGCAGGGTAATCAGCTGGCGGTCATAGTTGATACCCTGGCCAATGACCTGGAACAGATTGCGCTGCAAGCCGCTAATTTGAGTGGTAAGGCTTTGTAACTGGTTAAAAGGAATTTCACAAATAGCCGATGTTTCCAGCGCTTTAGCTGAGACAGTATGCTGGTTTTTGCCCATGCCATCCATGCCAAACAATTCACCGGGAAAATAAAACCCGGTAACCTGTTCACGTCCATCTTCGGTGACGGCGTAGGTTTTAAGTGCGCCGGAACGAACCGCATAAATAGAAGTGAAATCATCTTCTTCACGGAAAATATGGTCGCCCCGGTGAACCGGTCGTCCACGCTGGATGATTTCGTCCAGGCGATCCATCTCCGGTGTTTCCAGGGCGATCGGCAGGCATATGGCCGCCAGTTGGCAATTGGAGCAAGCGGTCTGGAAACTGCTGCTAGCAGATTTAGCTGAGATTGAGTCACTCATATGTATGGACCATTGACGACGAATAAATAAACGCTCTAAGCGCCTATTATATTTATCAGCAAGACGATAACAAGCCCTAGCGCGCTATTACTGTCAGCTCTGGTAATCAACAAGCTGTCGCTCTGTGCTAATAGCAGCGATAAATTGAGCCGCCTCGAGGTGAGCCGGGTGTTGCTGGTACTGCGCCAGTGCCTGCGCTGATTCCAGTTCTGAATACAATACCAGATCGCCAGAAGCGCTGCCCCTGGAGATATCAACGCCAACTTCCAGCTTGATTAAGCCGGGTATGACACCATTTAATGCTTCCAGTTTCTCTTTGGCAATTTTGGCGTTGTTCGCTTTGCTATTGTTTTGCGCCTGCTCATGCAAGCGCCACATAACAATATGCTTAATCATTATAATAAAGCCCCTAATAGCCGCAGAGGGTTGCGTAACGGTCGCGATGAAAACCTGAGTCACCAAAGGCCTGCATGCTTACCCGGGCGCGCTTCAGGAAAAAACCTATTTCCAGTTCATCGGTGACACCGATACCGCCGTGCATTTGAACGGCTTCGTTAGTCACCAGTTGGTAGACATCATTTAATCGCGCCTTAGCCAGGCTGGCAAGCTGGTTGGTATCAGCGCGCTGTTCATCAATCGCACTCAGTGCGTCGAGGATGACTGATTTGGAGAGTTGCAGTTCGGTATACATTATTGCAGCACGGTGTTTTAGCGCCTGGAAAGAGCCTATCTTGACACCGAATTGTTCCCGTTCTTTTAAGTACTCGATGGTGCGGTCAAAGCACTCCTGCGCCCCACCAAGCATTTCAGCCGCCATGGCAATACGGGCGCGATCCAGTACCGGGTCGAGAATTGAAAAGCCCTGGCCTATTTCTCCAATCACGTCATCGGCGCTAAGCTGTACATTATCAAAACTGATATTGGCGGCATTGCGGCTATCTGCCATGATAGTGCGTGTGCGGGTGATACCTGTTGCGTTGGCATCAACCAGCATCAAACTCAGGCCATCGGTGCAGCCTGCTTCGCCACTGCTGCGGGCAACAACAATAAGTTTGTCGGCGCTGTGCCCGTCGAGGACGAAAGTTTTTTTACCATTGAGGATATACCCCTCGTTGTTTTGTTCGGCGCTGAGCTTAACCGCTGCGGGGTCGTGGTGGCTGCCTTCTTCAAGGGCCAGGGCGAACGCCAGCTCACCGGCGGCAATCGCCGGGAGATTATCCTGCTTTTGTTGCTCGTTGCCGCCGAGAATTAAGGTGGAGGCACCGAGTACCACGGTGGAAAACAGCGGCGAGGCCGACAGGGTGTGGCCACTTTCTTCAATAACCGCACCCAGACCCATAAAACCAAAGTCCAGGCCGTCATAGGCTTCGGGCAGAATGATACTGGCCCAACCCAATTCAACCATTTGACGCCACAACTCAGTGGAGTAGCCGGTGGCGTCTTTTTCATCGCGCAATTTGCGCAGGGCCTCGACCGGGGCATTGCTGTTGAGGAATTCTTTGGCAGTATCTTTTAGCAGGCGCTGTTCTTCATTAAAAATTAATGGCATGGTGCGGCTCCTAGGCGTCGGGTAAACCAAGCACGCGCTTGGCAATAATGTTTAATTGTACTTCGGATGTGCCGCCGGCTATCGATAGGGCTTTGGAAAAAAGCCAGCTGCGGGTACTGAGTATCTCGTCGGCGGTAAAGGATTCGCCCTGTTCCCATCCGATTCCCTGGCTTCCCAGTAAAGCAACCAGCAAACCATCCTTTTTCTTCTGTTCTTCAGTGCCGACATATTTCATTATCAGTGGGACGTTGGAATCGGCCACGCCGTTGATGCGTTCTTCAAAGGTGCGGAAGTGGGTGAGGCCCAGGCAGCGATAATCCATTTCATGCTGGGTTAGTTGCTCGCGAAGGGCGGCGTTTTTTAGCTTGCCATCATTGTTTAGGCCAACGTATTTTTGTGCCGCTTGTGCGGGGCTAAAGCCCGGTCCAGGCAGTTCGCCCATTTCACTCATGAGTTTACGTTCGTGTTTGAGCAACGATTTAGCGACCGACCAACCAGCATTTAATTCGCCCACCAGGTTATTCTTGGGAACCTTTACATTATCGAAAAAGGTTTGGCAGAATTCTGATTCACCGCTGATCAATTCGATAAGACTGGTAGAAACGCCCTCAGTCTCCATGTCGATGAGTAGAAAGCTGATCCCTTTCTGTTTGATCGCATCAGTGTTAGTGCGCACCAGGCAGAATACAAAGTCGGCTTTATCGGCATTGGTCGTCCAGATTTTAGTCCCGTTGATCAGGAAGTGGTCGCCCTTGTCTTCAGCACGGGTTTGCAGACTGGCCAGATCAGAGCCGGCCCCCGGTTCAGAGTAACCCTGGCACCAGCGGATATCACCGCGGATAATTTTTGGGATATGTTCCAGTTTTTGTTCTTCAGTGCCGTATTCGAGCAGCGCCGGGCCCAGCATCCAGATGCCGATATCCAGTAGTGGCTTTCGACAGCCCAGGGACTTCATTTCTTCAAGCAGTATTTTAGTTTCTTCGTCGCCCAGGCCACCGCCGCCGTATGCGGCAGGCCAGTCGGGGCAGGTCCAGCCCTTGGCAGACATTTTTTCCAGCCAGATTTTGGCGTCATCACTGGGGAAAGTTTTGTTGCGCCCGGCCCAGACCTGTTCTTCACGAGTAGCGGGTTGGCGTTGTGACTGGGGGCAGTTGGCCTCTAGCCACTCGCGCGTTGTAGCACGAAATTGTTGCAAAGCTTCCACAGGGGGCTCCTTAAGGAAATGACAGTGTGGATTTCAAGCCTTTTTTTGGCCTGCAAAGGGTAGCGGAAGCCACTTTAAAGACAATGTCTAAAAACGACAGTTTTACTGACATTTAAGGCCAGTTGCCCAGGGTTTTATCTCCGAGCAAATAGACGGTTGCTGGTAGAGGTCTAGTCTAGTCGTGATGAGAGCTGGTTAATCCACAGGCGAAAGGATTGATAGACATCGTTAAAGTAACTGACACTGCTCATCTGGCGCGCCGGGCCAGATTGATAGCCGGTGGTTCTTTTGTCCTTGCTCTTAATCAATATTTCACCGCTTTCGGCATCGAGCAAATCCATATTAATAACCATGGTGCTGGACTGCTTTACCAGGGACGTTTCGCGCCCGGCCTGGTTGTTTTTAATCGAGGCATAAAGGTAAAGGTCGCTGATATTTACCCGCATGATTAAGGTTTTTCCGTCTGGCTTATCCGTGATTGAGTGTCCCTCAGTGGATATCCAGAGTTTGGTGACGGCTTTGGTGAATTGCTCTTGAAATCGAGCCAGCTCACTCTCATCAAATTGATAATCGGTTTCAGGCAGACCGGGAGTATTGTGCTGTTGATTACTATAACTCACGGTCACTGGCTCGATAATCAGCTTGTTATAAAGAGGCAGGGCGGTATCTACGCGCACATAGAGCTCGCTGCGTGCATTTTTTTGAACAGTATCCAGGCCTTCATAGGGATTACTGGCCTGATCACCTGTGTCGGTGCTGGAGCAGCCGGTAAACATGAGCAAGAAACCCAGGGAAAGGACTGCTGTGGTGATGCTTTTCATCGATTGTGCTCCTACAGGGCGATTCACTCGTAATATAGACTGGCGCCGATTGTACCAGTTCCCCTAAAACAAGCCAGTGATAGGTTGACCCCGTTACTGTAAGCGTTCAATCTTAGCGAACTGAACACGTTTTTATGGAGAAAATAATGCAGCGTTTTACTGATAAGGTTATTTTGGTGACGGGAGCCGCTTCGGGCATTGGTCGCGCGGCCGCAGAGCGTCTTGCCATCGAGGGTGGTAGCGTATTTTGTACTGATATTAACCAGCTCGCCGTGGATGAATTGGTGAAGGGTATTGGCGATAAGGGCGGTATAGCGACAGCTTATGCTTTTGATATTAGTAATGAAGAGCAGGTGAATGCCTGTGTGCAAGCCTGTATAGACCACTACGGCAAACTGGATGCGGTAGTGAATATGGCGGGTATTCTCAGTTTTGACAGCACCCATGAGTTGGCGCTGTCAAAGTGGCAGCGGGTGATTGATATCAACTTGACTGGGACTTTTCTGCTTTGTAAGGCCGTATTGCCGCATTTAATTGCTACCCAAGGCAGTATTACTAATGCCGCGTCAACCGCGGCCCTGTCAGGTCTGCCGTCGGGGGCGGTTTATTCGGCCACTAAAGGGGGCGTGTTAGCGATGACCCGTTCCATCGCGGTTGAGTATGCCAAGCGGGGAGTGCGCGCTAATTGTGTTTGCCCTGGTGATATCTCGACCAATATGACCGATGGTATTGATTTTCCCAAAGATTTTGATTTTGATTTGATTGGTCGTATCAGTTCCTTGACCGGGCCTCGATCACCTGAGGTGGTTGCCGGGCTGATCGCTATGCTGGCTTCAGAGGATGGTATTCATATCACCGGTGAAGATATTCGTGTTGATGGTGGTACCCTGTCTTAATTGAGCACTTATGAAGGCGTGATTTAGTAATGAAATGGAAGTTGTTTAGATTATTTTTCCCTTTCCTTGTGATAGGTTTTGTTGCGCCAATGATTATCCCCGGTCCAGATGGTGAGCGCCTGATGAGTTGGCGAGACTGGTTGCCGGATAAAACCAGCCTGGTGAAGTTGACTAATAAATTCAGGCGTCTGACGGAGGTTGTGGATCCGCAGGGGGATGTCGCACCTACTATTGGGTTGTTAAAAGCAAAAAAGGTGTACCGGTGGCAGGATAAAACCGGCAGTTGGCATTTTTCTGATCAGCCCGATGCGGCTACGGGTGTTGTTACCGAGCAAAGCATGCCGGAGATTTATAATATGCTGCCGCCGGTATTTGTTCCGAGCCCCCAGGCTGATTTGACCGCTGACTCGGTTGCCCCGGGGTTCAAACTGTCTCCAGCGACCATTCCTGTTCAGGATATTCCGCAATTATTCGAAGATGCAAAAGCCATTCAGGGCAGCGCAGATGAACGGTCCAGGAGGCTCAAGGAAATTTAATGGCTTTATTTTAATGTGAGGGGTTTTTGTGATGGACAGTCCGTTGATTATTGAACGTCAACACCCTGTTGTTTTCATCCAGATAAATAATCCGCCAATGAATCCAATTGGAGTTGCCCAGGTTGAAGCGCTGGAACAGCTACTGCCTGAATTGGCGCTTGATCAGTCGGTGCGGGCCATTGTGATAAGCGGCGCTGGAGGAAAAAATTTTTCCGTGGGTGCCAATCTGAAAGAGGGGCAGATTGCTTTTGAAACAGGCCCGAAAAAATTTATTGAGCAAAGAATAAGCTTGTTCAACTTTATTGAAGCAATGGAAAAACCAGTGATCGCAGCGATCAGGGGGTATTGCCTGGGAGGTGGAATGGAATTGGCGATGTCCTGCCATTTCCGTATAGCGGAGCAGTCTGCCCAGTTGGGGTTGCCAGAAATCAATTTGGGTATTGCCCCTTTATGGAGTGGGGTCAGCCGAATATTACGCTTGACCGGGCGTGCCCAGGCACTGGAAATGCTGTTGCTGGGCAAGCATATTAGCGCGGAAAAGGCCCTGCAGTTTGCTTTGCTTAATGAAGTGGCAGCGGCGGAGATGTTTGAACAAAGGATTAAGGATTTCGCCGGGGAGTTGGCAGAAAAACCACCGATGGCGGTGGCGGCGATTTTGCGCGTGGTGAATCATAGTCGGGATTTGACGCTGGAAGATTCGCTCGCTTATGAGTTGGAGGCGTTTGACCAACTGTCGGGCAGCAAAGACAATATCGAGGGCGTGACGGCATTGTTTGAAAAAAGAAAACCGGTGTTTAGCGGGGAGTAGCGAGAAGTAACAAAGAGAGCGGAATGCCCTTTATTAACTCGGTTTATGGCGGCACCCGGCTT
>JAUXHA010000088.1 GCA_030621845.1 Spongiibacteraceae bacterium | reverse complement strand
ATTCCCGCGAAGGCGGTAATCCAATAAACATCTATAGGGTCCCCGCCTCTGCGGGGACGACCGTTCAGGCTAATCATCTTCATAGACCGGCTCGGCCCACAGGTCGTAGTCATCGGCTGAAGTGATAGTGACCAGTAGTGCATCGCCGGCAAAGGTATCGGTAAAATCGTCCAGGAAAACCTTGCCGTCTATTTCCGGAGCGTCAGCATAACAGCGGCCGGTAGCACCGTTGTCATCGACCTCATCAATCAGTACTTCCATTTGCTGGCCAATACGTGCCTGTAGGCGCGCTGCAGAAATGACTTGCTGGGTTTCCATAAAGCGCTCCCAGCGTTCTTGCGCGATAGCTTCAGGGACATGGTCGGGTAGTTCATTGGCGGTGGCACCGTCAACAGGGGAGTATTTAAAACAGCCGACCCGATCAAGTTGTGCTTCTTTGAGCCAGTCCAGCAGCAACTGGAAGTCCTCTTCGGTTTCACCGGGAAAGCCAACCACAAAGGTTGAGCGGATAACCAGCTCAGGACAGATTTCCCGCCATGCCTTAACCCGTTCCAGGGTTTTCTCCTGGTTACCGGGGCGTTTCATTAACTTTAAAATTTTGGGGCTGGCATGCTGGAAAGGGATATCCAGGTAGGGCAGGATCTTCCCCTCAGCCATTAACGGGATGACTTTATCGACATGGGGGTAGGGGTAAACGTAGTGCAGGCGGACCCACACACCCAGCTCGCCCAGTGCTACAGCTAAATCCTGCATGCGGGTTTCCAGTGCCTGCCCATCGACAAAATCCAGTTTGTATTTTGTGTCCACGCCATAGGCGCTGGTGTCCTGGGAAATCACCAGCAGTTCCTGCACTCCGCTGGCAACCAGTTTTTTTGCTTCACTGATGACGTCGCCGATAGGGCGGCTCACCAGGTCACCGCGCATAGCCGGGATAATGCAGAAGGTACAGCGGTGGTTGCAGCCCTCAGATATTTTTAAATAGGCGTAGTGAGGTGGTGTCAGCTTAACGCCGATCTGTTCCAGGTGCTGGGCGCCGGAGTTTTTAATGGCGTGGCTCGGGGGAATAAATTCGTGCACGGCATTCAACACGCTATCGGTATCAGCGGGGCCACTAATGCTCAAGACCTCTGGGTTGGCTGCCTTAATAGCCTCGGCATCAACGCCTTTACCCATACAGCCAGTGACAATGACCTTACCATTTTTCTTCATTGCTTCCTGAATGGCGTCCATGGACTCCTGTTTGGCGGAATCGATAAAACCGCAGGTATTCACCACCACCACATCGGCATCATCGTAAGAGGGGCTGATTTCATAGCCCTCCAGTTGCAGTTCGGTGAGGATGCGCTCGGAATCGACCAGGGCTTTAGGGCAGCCGAGTGAGACGAAACCAACACGCTTTTTACGTTTGGTCTCGTCAATACCTGGCTCGCCATCTTCTTTCACTTTTAAATTTGCCCCGTTTCTACTGAGTATGATTAAAATTTGCGCGGATTATACCTTAGTTAGCAGGCATAGGCTGATCAAATAATCCAGGGGGTAGCTTTGCAAACGAGGCTAAAAGCAGACCCTGCATAACGTGTTTAGCTGTGGCCCAACGTTCAGGACTTATCGATAGGCATGTTAATGTCCGCAGCAATATCACGATGATAGTTCTGTAAAAAATGTTCGTTGCGGCCAAATTGAAGTCTGGCTGGTTGGTCAAGGGCATAAAAGTTATCCCACACTTGTTTGGCCATGGGGAAGTCTTCTGTTCTTAGCACATTCATCACATACTCATGGGCCATTTTCGCGAGCGCAGTGTGTTTTTCTCCATTCTCGCCAAAGGGTGTGTAGGTTCTGTTCAGTGCCAGTGATTGGCCGATACTTTTGCCTGGATAGAAGCTGGAAATATTCAGCAGTGATTTTGGATCACCGGTCATTGTCAGTACGGTATTGGGGTAAATAAAATGAACGGCGCTGTAGTTGGATTCAGGCCAGTCATGCTCATCGATACTCGGAAAGTCTTTAAACGTTCGGCTGGGGCTGCTGTAGCGATGGTGTTTGCCATAGGAGTCCTGTAGGTACACATAGGGAATGACCATGTGGCTAATGGTTTGTGGGTGTACCACCGGTACATGGTAGGGCTCGCAGTTTGCATCCATGGACAGTTTCCAGTTGGCGTCAACAGCCAATGCCTCACTGCAAACAAGAGCGGCCCGCTCAAGTTCCATGTTTTTTAGTAGACCCGCTATGGAACCTAATAAAGCCTTCACATCAACGCTTCCTTCACCGGGTGAGCAGATTGCAAAGATAAGCCCGCCGTACTCGCCGACCGGCACGGCCGTTAAATGGTTTTCGCTATTATTATCGTCAAAGGCTTCGCCCATAGGGCGTTTCAGTAATGCGCCTTCCAAGTCAAAACGCCAGGCATGGTAGGGGCAGGTGAAATTTTTATTGTTGCAGGGCTCGCTGACAAGTTGTGCGCCGCGATGAGGGCAACGATTGAGGAAGGCTTTCAGTTCGCCGGACGCTGTTCGAACGACCATGATCGAGGGGCCAGTATGGTCGAGCAGTAATGTGTCCCCCGGTTCGGACAACTGCTGGGACAAGGCGACAAATTGTGGGCTGGTTCTTAATAGCTGCTGTTCAGCCTTAAAGCGCTCCGGGTCTGTGTAGAGTTCGCTGCTGATAACGGTGCTGACTGATGACAAGTCGGAGCTTTTATCGGCGAGATGCTTGACCATGCGCCGGCGCATACTGGCCCATTCTTTTTCGAGTTCAGGATTCATTGCCTGGATTACCTTTATTACGATTGCCGGTTAAATCGACAGCGGTGTTTACGGTCGCTGGCCGCCACACAATATGTCGGTGACTAATTCGGTGTCCATGTATTCTTTTAATGAGAGCAGCAGGCCATCGCGAAATTCAAACAAAAAATGGTAGTGATTGTTGTAGTGTTTTCCGCTGGCATGCATACCGTTGCTTTCAGCTTCAACGGCTACTTTGTCACCTTCGGCGATCATACTGTGGATGGTAAAAATCAATCCATCGGGGAAGGCTTCAAAAATAGCCCCCGCGGTGGCGCTAATTTGGCTTTTATTCGCGGTGCCGGAAATCAGTGTTTGCCCGGAGGTCCATACCGAGCCTTCGGGGTGGTACATCCCGACAAAACCAGCGACATCACCCTGATTGAGACAGTTAATAAATTTTTCGACCTTTGCTTTGTTTTCCATGGTTTTTCTCGTTGGCTTAAGCCTGTGGCTTGCGGTTTAAATGCCGCTGTAATGAGGCATTTTGCGGGCGTAATCCGCTTAATGTCGCGCTGTGTTTTTTTAGATTCTACGGTGTTTTTGGCGTGATTTATACTTGGGAAATACTTTTTTCAGCGCGGTGGCTGGCGTGGATGAATACTTTACTGCCATAGAAATGAGGAAATTTTTGCGCCATACATCGTTTCATCAAAGACGTTACTGGCATTGAGGCCATTCACCCTGGCGGCGCCAAAGCAGACCTGCAGCGGCAATAAATGTTCTTCCCGAGGGTGGGCGTAGCGGGCGTGAGGGGCTTGATCCCAGTGGATCAGGGCCTGTTCCCGCTCGGCGAGGGAAAGGCCGCTGGCCACTACGGTGGTATTTAGCCATTGATCGAAGGCGGTGTTTTTGGCGATGGCGGCGGGGTCGGTGGTTGGGGAAAATGCCTGGTTGTGAAATGAAAAACCGGAGCCAATAATTAATACGCCCTGTTTCGACCATTCGCCGATAGCTTTTCCCAGTTCAATATGTGCTGAAGCATCCAGATGGCTAAGCAGTGATAGTTGCACAATCGGTATCTCGGCCTTCGGGTACATCAGCTTGAGGGGAACAAACGTGCCGTGGTCAAAGCCGCGTTTGCTATCGGCGCATGCCTCAAATCCCTGTTGTCGTAAACGGCTAACTATTTCGCTGGCTAATTGCGGTTGGCCGGGCGCCGGGTAGCGTATCTTGTAAGCTTGCTCAGGAAAGCCGGAGTAATCGTAAAGCATGGCGGGGTGTGCGGCGCTGGAGACGGTGGCAATACTTTCTTCCCAGTGCGCGCTAATCATCAAGATGGCTTTGGGCTTGCCCAGTTGGGGGCCGATACGGCTGAGAAAGCTAATCAGGCCATGGTGATGGCTTTCATTGAGCAGTGGTAACGGGCCGCCGCCATGAGATAGATAGAGTATCGCTTGCACGGCTTAGCTGCAGGTGTCCAGAAAAGGCCCGTCCACGCAGAGCCGACGGCCATCGGGTGCATTACAGGCACCACAAATGCCGACACCGCACTTGGTCTGGTAATCAATGGCACTGTGTATTTGCCGCGGGTGACAGAATTCCCGTTGTACGGCAATGGCGGCATGTACCATGGGCTCGGGCCCGCAATTATAAAAGTACAATTGTTCGCGCTCTTGTGCTGATAAGGCTGACAGTCTTTCCCGCAGCATGGTTGTAACCAGGCCATGATAGCCGCGGCTGCCATCATCGGTGGCAACATGCAGGGTACTGATGGCGGCGCATTCATCGAGAAAGTACAAGCGGTCGGCGCTGCGTGCGCCAACAAAGACTTCGGCCTTGTCCTGACCGGGGAAGTCCCTGGCGATTTGGTAGACGGCGGCTAAACCGGTACCGCCGGCCACTACGATAATTTTTGCATCGTCAGGTGGATTGATGGCAATACCGTGGGGGCCGCGCACATAAGCTTCAGTGCCGGGCTGCAAGCTCATCAGGCTGTTGGTGAATTCACCGAGATTGATCACCACCAGTGAAAAGGGGTCGTCGGTCAGCGCCGAGAAAGGTTTTTCACCGAGGCCGGGTATCCATAAAAAGATAAATTCACCGGCCTGTACGTTAACTTTGCGATCGAAGGTGAGAATAGCGATGTCTTCGCTGACCTGCTGGTTGCTGACCAGGGTGACGGGTTTGAAGCTCATATCGACATCGTATTGCACCAACTGCTCGGCATGATCGCTGTCGTCGACCAGATCTTTTGCCAGGGTAGTAAAGTAGTGAGCAATTTGCCGCGTGGTCATGCCGACCAGGGCTGAACCGACACCGATAATCGAAGCACCGGCTTGCTGGAATGAGCGCACATTATCGGCGCTGCTAATACCGCCACAGGCGATCAACGGTACATCAACGGCGGCGGCCATTTCGCCAATACACTTGAGGGCGATGGGCAAGATACCCTTGCCAGACATGCCGCCCAGGCCATTGCTTAACACCACTTCACCGTGGCTGCTGTAACTGCCGGGGCCGAGGGTGTTGATAGCGCAGAGGCCGTCGGCACCGCCAGCCACCGCTGCCGTTGCGATCTCGGCAATATTGGCCACATTGGGGGTTAGCTTGGCCACCACAGGAATGGAGACAACCGCTTTAACGGCGCTGATGATTTCTTTGACCAGGGCGGGATCCTGCCCCATGGCCATGCCATAACCCTTGGCGTGGGGGCAGGATAAATTCAATTCCAGGCCATCACCATGGGGCGCCATGATCTTCGCCACCTCGACAAATTCCTCGATACTGCCACCAAAAATGGAAATCAGCAGGAAGCGATCCTCGGGAATTCGCAGTTGCGCCATCATTTCAGCGGCCTGCTTTGCACCGGGGTTGGTCAGGCCAACGGCATTAACAAAGCAACCGGGTGCATACTGGCTGAGAACGGGCTCACGATACCCCGCCCTTGGCTCCGGCCCAATGCTTTTGGTGGTCAGTACGCCGACTTCGGGTACGGTGTCGAAAAAGGCCTGAATAATCGGCGCGGAACAGGTAACAATGCCGGAGGGGATCGTGAAAGGGCCGGATAGGGTTTTGCCAAGAAATGCAGTTTTCAAAATGCCAGGACTCGCTTTTGCAGGTGGTTGATGTTGATGTGTGGCGGGGTCGAATGATAGCACAGCCTGGTCGTACCGGGTGGCTGCGGTCAGGCGGGGAGACACGCCGGGTAAATAGCGTTACAAGCCTGGATTTTTTTGTCACCATAGGCACAAGATTTTTGATCGAGAGGCAATGACCATGACCACGAATAGGAATCGTTATGGCCCCTGGGCACTGATCGCCGGGGCATCTGATGGTATTGGCGAGGCCTTTGCGCGCCAATTGGCCGAGCAGGGCTTTAACCTGCTGCTGATTGCCCGGCGAGCTGATGTGCTGGGCGCGCTGGCTGCCGATCTGGTTGAGGGCTACGGTGTTGAGGTGAAGGGGGTCTGTATTGACCTTACTTCGGCCGAGTTACTGGAAAATCTCCGCGAGGTCACCGACGCACTGGAGGTTGGCCTGTTAATCTATAACGCTGGTGCAATACACGGTGCCCGTTTTTTTCACGATCAACCGCTGGAGCATGCGCTGGGTTTAATTGCTTTAAACTGCACCGGGCCAGCCAGCCTCTGTCATCACTACGGCGGTCGTATGCGTGATCGTGGCCGCGGCGGTATTATCCTGATGTCGTCGATGGCGGCCTCATCGGGGGGCAGTTATACCGCAAGTTATAATGCGAGCAAAAGTTTTGACCTGGTGTTGGCAGAGGGCCTGTGGCATGAGTTGTCACCCAGGGGGGTGGATGCAATGTGTCTTGTTGCCGGTGCCACCCTGACGCCCAGCATGCTCTCAAGTATGGACAGCTTTGCCGACTACCCGAATGTGATGGCGCCCGACGATGTCGCTCGCGAGGGTTTGCAGCATTTGGGCAAGGGGCCGGTCTGGGTGGCGGGCAGCCATAATCGCGAGGCGGCGAAAATGCTGTGGCCGATTCCGCGTAGCATGGCCATTAACGGCTTTAGTGAGGCGGCGGCGGCGATGTACGACTTGCCTTTCGTTAATGTGGCAGGGGAGGATTTTCATGATGCCTGATCCATTGAGCAAGCAATATTGGCCGCGGCGATTAGCGCGTTCACAGGGATAATAAATGATGAGATTAGTCTTTATTCCGATGCTCTTGTGGCTAGGTTTTTCAGCCGCAGCACTGTCTGCCGATCAACCGTACCAGCAGGTAGTGTCTGCCTATCAACAGCGGCAATCGATGCCGCAGTTTGGCACGCCGCTGACGGTGGCGCGTGCCTATCAAATTCAAAAACAGGCGGTGGAACACTTACTGGATGGTGCCCCCGCAGCGGGTTTTAAAGCGGGCCTGACCTCGGTGGCCGGGCAAGAAAAATTTGCCGTTAATCATCCCGTTGCCGGGGTGTTGCTGGCGGGTAGCCGGTTGCAGCCCGCTGCCGCTGGCTACCGGCTGGCCCTGTCCCGCTACAATAAATTGATGCTGGAAATAGAACTTGGTTTTGAAATGGCGGCCGCCATTACCGAGCCGCTTGCCAGTGTGGATGAATTAAAACGACAGTTAAAGGCGGTTTACCCGGTGATCGAACTGCCCGATCTTGGTTTTGCTGATATGTCTACGCTCACTGCCAGCGATATTATTGCCAATAATGTTGCCGCCAGGACAGTTATTGTGGGGGCGGGACAGTCGCCGGCCAGGGTCGATGTTAATACCCTGGCGGTTAAGCTTTTTCTCAATGAAACGTTGTTGCTTGAGGGCGTGGGCAGTGATGCCATGGGCGATCAGTGGCAGGCCTTGCTGTGGCTGGTCAATCGCAGTATTGCCAATGGCTGGACGATTGAACCGGGGCAAATTCTTATTACCGGCGCATTGGGGAAAATGCGGGTGGCCAGGCCGGGACGCTACACGGCAGAGTTTGCCGGATTGGGGCGTATCGACTGGGTGATTGAATGACGCGATTAAACCTGCAGTGTGTCAGCGGGACTATCATTGCAAACGGGCAGCCCCTGCTGGCGCAATTCAGTCAGCAAGGTGTTGCTGTCTTCCCGATTGAGGAAATCACCGATGGGAATGTTTTCCCCCGGGGCGCAGAGGTTAATTTTTAACGGGCTCCAGGGGTGTGCTTGTCTCTCTACGGAGATAGCCGTGTGCTGTAGCGATAACTGCCAGTGCAGGGTGGGGCAGTAGCCGGTTTTTTCAATGCTGATGTTTTCCTGCTGGAAACGGAGTACATGACGCTGGTGGATTTTCTTGCAGACCACGGTAAGCACAAGGGCCAGCATCGCCACTTCGAAGCTTAAAATGGGCACCATCAGCCAGGCCCCTTGCCGGTAAAAGAAAATCGCCATTAGCAGGCTCCAGCTGGCCACTGCAGCGATAAGCCATTTATTATGATTCCAACTGGCCGAGCAATTGGGGATGGCAGTAATACGCTTGTCTAAAACCGTCACCATAGAGCATTCCCTCTCTGTGAATTCGATAATAACGCGTCGATTATAACGGGCTGATAATAATCAGCCATCGATTTTATTGTAGGCCATTCCTTAACCGGCTGTACAGAGGCCCCCTAGCCCAATATGTCAACCAGTCGATCGACAATCAAGCCAAAGAAAAAGCGCTGCTGGTGGTTCTGGTAATACCAGCCCAGATGTTCATTGCATTCGGCGCAGTGTGCCATTTGCCATTGATAGCCGCCAAACCAGCTGTGTTCGGCGCTGGGTTGTTCACTGATACTGCAACCAGCGGCGTTTTGGTAACAGGCAATGCCGTAAGCAATACCGGCGGGATTGGTGAAGTGATGACGATGGCTTAAGCCGATTTTTATTTGTTGGCAGCGTGTCGTGATAGCGGCGCTGCACAGGCGACAGCAGAGTATATCGGTACTTTCCGCTTGTTCTTCCAGCGTGTTGAGCAGTTGTCGAACCGGGTCAATAGTGGTGGAACTCATGCTGGCAGGCCTCTGTCCTCAGTATAGGCTATTCAAACGGCGACTATAATCCCACCCTCTTGTCGGCTTCAGCAAATACCCAGGCGATGGTCATGCTGGTAGAGAAATAATCATCGGTCTTTACCAGTGGGCTGTCTTCATTGGCGGCACCGCTGATATTGTAATAGGAAAGAAAGGTGCCGACGAAGAGCCGGCCATAGCGTCGGCGAAAGCTCAGCGAGGCGCGGCTACCGGTATAGCCCCCTTTGGCGTTATAGGCTGCCCGGTCGGGGGTGACCTCGCCCCGGTCAATGTCGTAGACATAACCGTGGTAGCTGCTGTCACTGAACACTGGGCCCAGCGTCGATGTCAGTGTCCAATGGTCGAAATAGCGGCGATACATGATTCGTGGGTTGGTGGTCCAGCCCTGGTGGTGAACGCCGTCATTGCCGATGGAGAATGCGGCCCTGACCGGCAGATCCAATCGCCAGATATGGTGATCACCGTGGTAAAGTTTGTATTGCAGGGTTGGGCCGCCCTCGAGTATCAGGTCGAGGTCATCCATACCTTTTCGGGCCGTGCTGTCTTTACTGTTTACTGGCAGTGAACCGCCACCGCTCAGGCGCAGATCCAGTTTTTCACTGTCATAGATAGCACCCCGTATGCCATCGCGGTCGGCCTGTACATATTCGCCGCGGTAGATGAAATAGGGCAGGGGGAAGACATGGACCGAGCTCTGGTCGGCACCCAGGTAATGGGGAGTATTGAACATGATCAGTCCGGCACCGGCTTCCCATGCGGGGGCTTCTTCGGCGTAGAGGCTGCAGTTAAAGGCCAGCAAGCCTATTATCAGGATCAGCGGGCGATGAAAGTTTTTATTCATATTGTTTTAATTATGCTGAGTGCGGGGGAACTATAGCATGTGTCTATCGATAATGATTAGCCGGTACTGTTACTATCTGTTTTTCTGTGGGGGGGCTAAACGCCAGCTTGAAACATTGCCGTGAGCGTCAATACTGAGGGAAGCGTTGACAGTAGGCTTATCGACTTGAGGGGGTATTACTGGATGCAGGGAAAAAATATTATTCTTATAGGCATGCCGGGTGCGGGTAAGAGCACGGTGGGAGTCCTGCTGTCGAAAGAGACCGGTCTGGATTTTATTGATACCGATGTCGCTATCCAGGTGCGTGAGGGGAAAACGCTGCAGCAAATTGTCGACCAGCAGGGCTATTTAGCACTGCGGGCGATAGAGCAGGAGGTGATTGCTGAACTGCACTGCAAGAATACAGTTATCGCCACCGGCGGTAGTGCGGTTTACGGTGCCAGGGCTATGCGTCAATTGAAGCAAAATGGCATTGTGGTTTTTATCGATGTGCCGATTACACAGTTGCTAAGGCGTATTGGCAATTTCGACACCCGCGGTATCGCCAGTAAATCCGGGCAAAGCTTTGAGGCTTTATATGCCGAGCGGCTGGCCTTGTATCAACAGTATGCCGATATTCATATCTCCGCCGGGGGACAATCCTCGCAGCAAGTGCTGGCCAAAATTTTACATAGCTCGGCCTGTTGAAGTGTCGTTGTTTTGCGGTCAGGCCAACACATAGCAAAGTGTCAACAAACGGTCAAAATAACGATCAAGGACAGGCACACCATTGACAGTCTATTCATTCAGCCACTAACATGGAAAGCACTCAATCGCTAACAGGCTTAAACGATGGGCTTTGAACTTTTATATTGGCACTGGATTATTTTTGGCATGATTTTAATGCTGGCTGAAATCCTCATGCTTTCTTTTTTCATTCTTTGGTTTGGCGCTGCAGCGGTTGTTATTGGTTGTTTATTGTTTTTCATCCCTCAATTATCTACCACCTGGCAAATTATGCTCTGGGCTATTTTATCCTCTGCCCTGGCCTGGGGTTGGTTTAAATACCTCAAGCCTTTATCCATTGATAAAACCAAGGCGGGTTTATCGAAAGAAGCTATTTCAGGGGAAGTTGGCCTGGTTTTATCGGCACCTAACGGTGAAAAACGTGGTAAATTACGTTTCCCTGCTCCTATTCTGGGTGATGATGAATGGTTGATTATGTCGCAGGATAGCCTGGCTGTTGGTGATAGTGTGCGTGTGACGGGTGTTTCAGGTAACACTTTAGTTGTGAGTAAAACTTAATTTTTTAATCGCTTAAAAGGAAAATCTATTATGTCCCCAGGACTTTATATTGCCATTGCCATTTTTGTTTTTGTACTGATTACCATTGGGCGGTCCGTTCGTTTAGTCCCTCAGGGTTATAAGTGGGTAGTGCAGCGCTTGGGGAAATACACGGGGACACTGTCACCCGGCTTGAACATTCTGATTCCCTTTATTGATAACGTTGCTTACAAGGTAACCACCAAAGACATCGTGCTCGACATCCCCTCACAAGAAGTGATCACTAAAGATAATGCCGTGATCATGACCAATGCGGTTGCCTATATAAATATCGTTGCACCCGAAAAATCTGTTTATGGCGTGGAAGATTATATTATTGCCATTCAAACATTGGTACAAACTTCACTGCGTTCTATTGTCGGTGAAATGAGTTTGGATGACGCGCTGTCATCACGCGATCATATTAAAGCCAAATTAAAGGCCGCTATTTCCGACGATATTGCCGACTGGGGTATCGTGTTGAAAACGGTTGAAATTCAGGATATTAACCCATCACCCACGATGCAAAATGCGATGGAAGAACAGGCAGCGGCAGAGCGGCAGCGTCGCGCAACGGTCACTCGTGCCGAAGGTGAAAAAGAAGCGACTATTTTAGAAGCCGATGGTAAGTTAGAGGCGTCCAAGCGTGCAGCTGAAGCGCAAATCATCCTGGCACAAGCGAGTCAACGTGCGATTCAACTGGTAACCGAGGCGGTCGGTGAAAAAGAAATGCCGGTGCTTTATTTACTGGGTGAAAAATACATCACCGCAATGGAATTATTAGCTGAATCCGATAACGCCAAAACGGTTATCTTCCCCGCCGATATTCCCGCCACGGTTAAAGGGCTTATTGGTAA